>NZ_JBWCCN010000003.1:0-389233 GCF_056279485.1 Pseudomonas sp. TE12508
GGGGTGTCGGTCCCGGGTGCGCGGGGGGGGGGCCTTAAAAAACCCCGGGGGGGGGGGGGGGGGGGGGGCCGGGGGGGGGGGGGGGGGGGGGGGGGGCCCCCCCCCCCCCCCCCCGCCGCCCCCCCCCCCCCCGCTCCCACAGGTATGGCGTTCGGCCGTTGGTACGTGCCCGGCCAAGGCCTGCAAAATGGCGGTTATCTTAAAGCAAAACGGCGGCCATTGGCCGCCGTTTAGTGCATCTGTACTGATTTAGACAGCCGGTGCGGTCGTGGCTTCAGCTACCGGTTTGGGCAGCGACGACAGGAACGCCATGATCAGCGCCGCCAGGTATGGCAGCGACTGCACCAGCAACATGGTCACCCAGAAGCGCATGTCGTTGCTCGGCAGGCCCTGCACCAGGAAGATCCCCAGCGCCGCGCCCCACAACAACAGCATGATGAACACCTCTTCGCGCGCTTCCGAAATGGCTACCCAGAAGCCGTGATTATCGGCGTTTTTCGGGGTACGGAAGAACGGAATGCTGCTGGTGAAGAAACCGTACAGCACCGCTTTGGCGATGGTGTGTGACAACGCCAGCCCTGCCAATGCCGCGCAGAACGCATCCTTGAGGTTGACCCCGACCGCACGGCGGTACAGGAAGATGATCTTGCCGACCTTGAACACGAACAGCGCCAATGGCGGGATCGCGAAAATCAACAACGGCGGATCGACCCGTTGCGGCACGATGATCATCGCTGCCGACCACAACAGTGCGCCGACGGTGAAGAAGATGTTCATGCCGTCCGCCACCCACGGCAACCAGCCCGCGAGGAAGTGGTAACGCTGGCCACGGGTCAGTTCGGTGTCCTTGCCGCGCAGCAGGCTGGCGGTGTGACGCTTGATGATCTGAATCGCCCCGTAGGCCCAGCGGAAACGCTGTTTCTTGAAGTCGATAAAGGTATCGGGCATCAGGCCTTTGCCGTAGCTGTCGTGGTAATACGCCGCCGACAGGCCTTTTTCGAACACGCGCAGACCCAACTCGGCGTCTTCACAGATGCACCAGTCGGCCCAGCCCAGTTCCTCGAGCACCGAGCGCCGGGTCATGGTCATGGTGCCGTGCTGGATGATCGCGTCACGGTCGTTGCGGGTGACCATGCCGATGTGGAAGAAGCCTTTGTATTCCGCGTAGCAGAGCTTCTTGAAGGTGCTTTCGTTCTGGTCGCGGTAATCCTGTGGCGATTGCACCACGGCGATTTTCGGATCCGCGAAATGCGGCACCATGTGCTTGAGCCAGTTCGGGTCGACGCAGTAATCCGAGTCGATCACCGCAATCACTTCGGCATCTTTGGCGGTATGCGGAATCAGGTAATTCAGCGCGCCACCCTTGAAACCGGCCAACGGTGCCACGTGGAAGAACTTGAAGCGCGGGCCGAGGGTTTCGCAATAATCGCGCACCGGTTCCCAGACCGCCGGGTCTTTGGTGTTGTTGTCGATGATCAGGACTTCGAAGTCCGGATAGTCGAGGTTAGCCAGGGCGTTGAGGGTCTGTTTGACCATCTCCGGCGGCTCGTTGTAGCAAGGTACGTGAATCGACACCTTCGGTCGGTAGTGCGAATCACCCACCACTGGCAGGAATTCACGCCGGCGTTTGCGGGTCCAGACCGCTTCGGCCAGTTCGTGGGCTTCGGTCAGCAGAACGATAAACACCCCGAGTGCACCGAGGGCGAGCAAGAAGCCCACCGTCAGGCTGAACCAGGTGCTGTATTGCTGGCTGTAGTCGTAACCGATCCACACTAATACCGAACCGCACAGGAACGCGATAAAGGTCAGGAAGGTGCGGCCGCGTTGACGCAGGGCCGAGCCGTCAATCATCAGCAGGGTCAGCGACAGCAGTGCCAGCACTACCGAGCCGATAGCCAATACGCGCCATTGCGGGATCGCGACGACCGGGCCTTCGAAGTTGAATTTCTGCTGGCGTGCGGCGTTGAACACGCCCCAGTACGCGCCCACTGAACCTTCGTCACTGGCCTTCCACGGTTGGTCGAACGCTTCGATCACGAAGTAGTTGAAGCCTTGGCGGTTGAGCTTGTTGACCAGCGTGCGCAGGTAAATCGCCTGGTCCGCCGGCGACGCATCGGCGCCACCGCGCATGCGGCCGTTGCTCGGCCAGCCGACCTCGGAGAGCAGCAGCGGTTTTTTCGGAAACATCTTTTTCAGATCACGGGCGCGGTCAAGAACGAACTGACCGGCCTTGTCCACCGGAACGAACTCCCAGTAGGGCAGAACGTGAGCCGCGATCAGGTCAACGTGCTTGGCCAGGCTCGGGTTTTCTTCCCAGACGTGCCACTGTTCAGAGGTGGTGACCGGAACCTTTACGGCCGCGCGGACGCGATCCAGGATCAGGCTCAGCTCTGCTGCAGTGATTTCCTTACGGAAGATCGCCTCGTTACCGACAATCACGCGAACCACGCTGCGCGAGGTGTTGGCGATTTCGATGGCGCGGGTGATCTCGCGCTCGTTGCGCTCTTCATCCGGGCTGATCCAGATACCCAGGGTCACCCGCAGGCCGAATTCTTCCGCCAGTTTGGGAATGTTCTCCAGCGTGCCGTCGACCGAGTAGGTCCGGATGTTGTCCGTCAGCTTGCTCATGATCTCCAGGTCGCGACGCATTTCATCGTCGGTCGGGTACTGGGCTTTTTGCGGGTACTGGCCTTGTTGAAACGGCGAGTACGAAAAGCCGGAGATCTGCTCAGGCCAGTTGGGGGCGGTGACGGGGCGATTGACCAGCGCCCAGAAACCGGTGAACAAGGCGGCGATTGCAAGAACCACGACCAGGTTGAGTCCAAATTTACGCGATGACATAGCTATTTCAGGTTCCAGGGGCTACTGAACGAAGGAACGGTCGGCGGCCGGCTGCCAAGGGGCGGGGGCGCGCATCCTACACTGGGCGTTCACTGACCGTACAGCGGACAGGGAAATGCCGGACGTTGGGCAATCCAAGTCGACTTAAGTTCTTTGACCGGGGCGTTGTAGCCCAATTCCAATAAATTTGTAGGCAATTAAGGCAGTCAAGACCGCCGTTTATAGACCCAAAGATGCTCTTGGCCGCCGACGGCCCTATAATGCGCGCCGGTTTTTGGGGTAATGGTCATGAGTACAGAAGATCCGCGGTTTGCTGGCATTGCCCGCTTGTATGGCATCGAAGGCCTTGAGCGCTTGCGTGCGGCCCATGTGGCGATCGTCGGCGTCGGTGGCGTCGGTTCCTGGGCGGCGGAAGCTGTTGCCCGGTGTGGCGTGGGCGAGATTTCGCTGTTCGACCTGGACGACGTCTGTGTCAGCAACGTCAACCGTCAGCTGCATGCGCTGGACAGCACCGTCGGCAAGCCCAAGGTCGAGGTGATGGCCGAGCGTCTGCGCGGGATCAACCCGGATTGCACGGTGCATGCGGTGGCGGACTTCGTCACCCGTGAAACCATGGCCGAGTACATCACGCCGAACATCGACTGCGTGATCGACTGCATCGACAGCGTCAACGCCAAAGCCGCGCTGATCGCCTGGTGCAAGCGGCGCAAGATCCAGATCATCACCACTGGCGGCGCGGGCGGGCAGATCGACCCGACACTGATCCAGGTCTGCGATCTGAACCGCACGTTCAACGATCCCCTGGCCTCGAAAGTGCGCTCCACGTTGCGCCGCGACTACGGCTTCTCCCGCACCGTGACCCGCCACTACAGCGTCCCGTGCGTGTTTTCCACCGAGCAACTGCGTTACCCGAAACCGGATGGCAGCATTTGCTTGCAGAAGAGTTTTGTCGGTGATGGCGTGAAGCTCGACTGCGCCGGGGGCTTTGGCGCGGTGATGATGGTGACGGCGACGTTCGGCATGGTCGCGGCGACCAAGGCTGTGGATAAGATTGTGGCTGGAGTTCGGCGCCCGGCGGATCGGGTCAAGCCTGAGGTTTAATGGTTGTTACTGATCATTCCCACGCTCTGCGTGGGAATGCAGCCCAGGACGCTCCGCGTCCCTTTCTAGAGCTGGAACGCGGAACGTCCCTTGAGGCGTTCCCACGCAGAGCGTGGGAACGATCGGTCAGGCGGCCAGTTCACGCATCCGCTGTAACACGGCATTCAGGCCATTACTGCGGGACTGGGACAACTGGCGGCCCAACCCCAGCTGATTAAACCAATCCGCCAAATCCACCTGCTGCAACTCAACTGCGGACACCCCGTTGACCCGTGCCAGCAGCAGCGCCACCAACCCGCGAATCAAGCGCGCATCGCTGCTGGCGCTGAATTGCCAGTGCCCGTCCTGCAACGTGCCGACCAGCCATACCTGACTCTCACAGCCATGCACGCGGTTGGCCTCGACTTTATCCACATCGCTCAACGGCGGCAGACGGTCACCCCATTGCATCAGCAACCGCGCCCGCTGTTCCCAGCTCGCAGCCTTCTGAAAAGTATCCAGCGCGGTGACGGCATCGGCGGGCAAGGTCATCGCAACAACTCCAGGGCCTGATCCAGCGCTTCAAAAAAGCGCTCAAGGTCTTCGGAGTCGTTGTACAACGCCAACGACACCCGAATCGCCCCGGCCAGTTCAAAGCTTTTGAGCAACGGCATGGCGCAATGATGACCGGCGCGAACGGCGATTCCCTGTTCGGTCAGCAAATGCGCCAGATCAGCGTTATGCACACCTTCGACGACAAAGCTGGCCAGTGCCAGTTGCGGCTTGCCCAGCAGACGAATGCCGTTGCGCGCCTCAAGGCCTTTGAGCAAATAGTCATGCAGCGCCGCTTCATGGGCGGACACGGCGTCCTGATCCAGCCCGGCCAGATAGTCCAGGGTCGCCCCCAGGCCAATCACGCTGGAAATCGGTGGCGTACCCGCCTCGAACCCCAGCGGCGCAGGACGAAAGCGTGCGTCGTGGTAGTTGGCATCCAGCACCATTTCGCCGCCGAACTGCCACGGGCGCAGTTGCTTGAGCGCTTCATGACGACCGAACAGCGCACCCAGGCCATCCGGGCCGTAGAGCTTGTGGCTGGAAAACACATAGAAGTCGCAACCCAGCGCCTGCACGTCATGCCGACCATGCACCACGCCTTGAGCGCCGTCGACCACGGTCAGCGCGTTGTGCGCTTTGGCCATCGCCAGTAACGCGGGCAACGGCTGCCAGGCGCCGAGCACGTTGGACAGCTGACTGACCGCCAGCAGACGGGTACGCGGGCCGATCAGGTGAGCGGCGGCTTCAAGGTCAATCAAGCCGTCGGCATCCAGCGGCAGGATCACCAGTTTCAAGTCGCGACGCTGGGCCAGTTGCTGCCATGGCAACAGGTTGGCGTGATGCTCCAGAGCGCTGATGACAATTTCATCGCCCGGATTGAATACGTGTTCCAGGCCATAGGCCAGGAGGTTCAGCGCGGACGTCGCGCCGTGGGTAAAGATGATCTGCCCGCAATCGCCGGCATTGAGCCATTGCGCGACTTTGCTGCGGCTGTCTTCGAACGCCTGGGTGGCATGGGCGCCGGGCAAGTGTTGCGCCCGATGCACGTTGGCCGCGCCGTTGGCGTAGTAATGCGCCAGGGCATCCAGCAGGGCTTGAGGTTTTTGCGTGGTGGCGGCGTTGTCCAGATAAGTCTGGTCTTGCCGTTGCAGGGCGGCGATGGCCGGGAAATCGGCGCGCCAGGGAGAGGGAATCATCATGCTATCGGGCCCTGGTGAACATGGGCGGGGTGTACGCCTGACCTGATGGTCGGGTCTACGCCGGATCTATGTAGGAGCGAAGCTTGCTCGCGAAGGCGTCATTACTGGCGCCAAAAGCTTCGCGGGCAAGCCTCGCTCCTACAAGTTCAGGTGATCGTTTGACGCTCTGCTTAGTTGTGAGCGTGCAGCGCTTCGTTCAGTTCGATGGCCGATTTGTGGGTTTTGCACTCCACGGCACCGGTCTCCGAATTGCGGCGGAACAGCAGGTCAGGTTGACCGGCCAGTTCACGCGCCTTCACGACTTTGACCAGTTTGTTGTTTTCGTCCAGCAGCGCCACTTTGGTACCAGCGGTCACATACAGGCCCGACTCAACGGTGTTGCGGTCGCCCAGCGGGATACCGATACCGGCGTTGGCGCCGATCAGGCAGCCTTCGCCGACCTTGATCACGATGTTGCCGCCACCCGACAGGGTGCCCATGGTCGAGCAGCCGCCGCCCAGGTCCGAACCCTTGCCAACGAAAACGCCCGCCGACACACGGCCTTCGATCATGCCCGGGCCTTCGGTGCCGGCGTTGAAGTTGACGAAACCTTCGTGCATCACGGTGGTGCCTTCGCCCACGTAAGCGCCCAGGCGAATACGCGCCGCGTCAGCGATACGCACGCCGGCCGGTACCACGTAGTCGGTCATTTTCGGGAACTTGTCCACCGAGAACACTTCCAGCAGCTCGCCGCGCAGACGGGCTTCCAGTTGATGCTCGGCCAGTTCGGCCAGATCGATCGCGCCCTGGCTGGTCCAGGCCACGTTCGGCAGCAACGGGAAGATCCCGGCCAGGTTCAGGCCGTGCGGCTTGACCAGGCGATGGGACAGCAGGTGCAGCTTGAGGTAAGCCTCAGGCGTGGAGCTCAGCTGTGCATCTTCGGCCAGCAGCGTGGCGACCAGCGGCTTGTGGCTCTCGGCCAGACGGGTCAGCAGTGCCGCTTGTGCAGCGTCGACGCTTTTCAGCGCTTCGGCCAGTTGGGACGCCTGAGCGGTGCTGAAGGCGATGGCCTGATTGCCGTCGGTGTAGCCCAGAACCGGCGCAATGGCGGCGACCAGTTCGGCCGACGGGTTGAGCAGTGGCTGCGCGTAAAACACTTCCAGCCATGCGCCTTGACGGTTTTGAGTGCCGACACCAAAGGCCAGGCTGAACAGGGTAGTGGACATGTTGATACCTCTAACAAAATGGAACGGGCTGCCTTACTTGAGCGCTGCCGCGTAGATATCTGGCTTGAAGCCAATCAGGGTTCGGTCACCGAGATCGAGCACCGGGCGCTTGATCATCGAAGGTTGTGCGAGCATCAGTTCGATGGCTTTGCGCTGGTCGAGATCGGCTTTGCGTTCGTCGTCGAGCTTGCGAAAGGTCGTGCCTGCACGGTTCAACACCACTTGCCAGCCGTGCTCGTCGCACCATTGGCTCAGGTGTTCACGGTCGATTCCGACCGTTTTGTAATCATGGAAGTCATAGCTGACAGCGTGTTCATCGAGCCAGGTGCGCGCCTTTTTCATGGTGTCGCAGGCTTTGATGCCGAAAAGGTGCAACGTTTTGCTTGAAGCGGTCAAGGAATTGCCCCCTTTGCAGGTGCTGAAAATAAAAGGTGACGGATTATGCCATGACCGAACGGTTTCGCGTCGGCTGTGGTCGGGTTTGTCTGTAGGCCATGGCGATCAGCTGTGTCGTGCGACATGGGGGCAACAGTCAGCGGCATCGGACGGCTGCCCCCTGCAGCCGCCGCTGGTACACATCTGTGGGGGCAACGGCTGGAGTGGCATAGCCTCGGTCGTCATCACCAGATCGGTGATGACGCATTGCGGGAAGTGTTGGGCTGTCAACGTTTTGGATAAAGCAACTTCATGAGTTGTTTGTCTTTTCTACTGATCTTGCGGTTGATAGGAATTTCCCAATCGCCCAGTGTCAGTGTGTTAGCCACGGGGTGATGCATGATGGACTTCCTGTCGTAAGGCGTATAAATCGCTTCGATGGTATCGAAGGGCTGAAACAGGTTCATATCGACTTGTTCTTTGGTCAGTGGATTCATCTCTCGATTCTGGTAGAACTCATACACTTTCGGTTTATCCCAAGGAATATTGGCTTCGGGGTGTTGATGTTCGTGCATCGCCCCTAATGCATGTCCGAATTCATGAGTCACGATCACTTCGAAATCTTCATGTTCAGGTTCGACGCCCAGATCCATGGTTGGCCAGTCTGGATGAATCAATAGCGCATCGGTGCCCAACATCGAGCTGTTAATAGGGTTTTTTGTCGCAATTCGGATATCACCTTCCAGCCCTTCGACGAAATCGAAATTCAGATTGATATAGGGCAGCCACTGACTGGCCGCCCTGATGATCTTCTGTTTGTGTTCATCGTCGGGATCGTCGATAAATGCGATTTTGAGCGTGCGTCCATTTGCCCACAACTTCGAATAAGCGATCAGAGAGCGCTTGCGACGTGTGCCGAGGGTGGATCCTGCATTTCCGGGGTTTTCATTGATAGCCGCGTCGTAGGATTGCTGGTCGTCGGGCCATTGGATAAGGGTGCAGTTTTCAATATTGTTCATTAGGTACTTCTTCCATGAAGTAAAGGCTAAAGTTGTGTGAGTGCGCACAGTAATGCGCTGCATGAGAGTAAGAGGTCTCTGCAGTTCAGTGAATCTTAATTGCGAGTGATGTGTTACTGGTTATAAAAAAGCTCCCGCACTGTATTGCACAGTGCGGGCGGGGAGACTATTTGTTGCGGGTAATGAACGCGCGAATGCGCTCGGCCGCTTCCACGCATTCAGCCAGCGGCGCAACCAGCGCCATGCGTATGCGTCCGGCACCCGGGTTGACGCCATCGACATCGCGGGACAGGTAGGAGCCCGGTACCACGGTCACGTGTTCCTGTTCGAACAGGTCACGGCAGAACGCCGCGTCATCACCGTTCACATTCGGCCACAGGTAAAAACCACCGTCCGGACGCTGTACGTCCATCACCGGGCTGAGGATCTCCAGCACCGCATCGTATTTCTCGCGGTACAGCGCACGGTTGGCGCGTACATGCACTTCATCATTCCATGCGGCAACGCTGGCCAGTTGGGTCTGAACCGGCATCGCGCAGCCGTGATAGGTGCGATACAGCAGAAAGCCTTTGAGAATATCGGCATCACCGGCCACGAAGCCCGAACGCAGGCCCGGCAGGTTGGAACGCTTGGACAGGCTGTGGAACACCACGCAACGCTTGAAGTCCTTGCGACCCAGTTCGACGCATGCGCTGAGCAGGCCTGGCGGTGGGGTTTGTTCGTTGAAATACAGCTCGCTGTAGCACTCGTCTGCGGCGATCACGAAGTCGTATTCGTCAGCCAGGGCGATCAGCTTCTTCAGGGTGTCGACCGGAATCAGTGCACCGGTCGGGTTACCCGGCGAGCACAGGAACAGGATCTGGCAGCGTTTCCAGATGTCCGGCGAAACAGCGTCGAAGTCCGGGTTGAAGCCGTTTTCATCAAGGCACGGCAGGTAATGCGGCTTGGCTCCGGCAAGGAACGCCGCGCCTTCATAGATCTGATAGAACGGATTCGGGCTGACCACCAGCGCGTCTTCGCCACGGTTAACTACGGTCTGGGTGAACGCGAACAGCGCTTCGCGCGTGCCGTTGACCGGTAGCACGTTGCGCGCCGGGTCGAGCCAGCCGTTCGGGACGCTGAAGCGGCGTTCGCACCAGGCGGCGATGGCTTCACGCAAGGCCGGGATGCCGAGGGTGGTCGGGTACACGGCCATCTGATCCAGATTGCTCGCCAGCGCTTCGGCGACGAAGCTCGGCGAACGGTGCTTCGGTTCGCCGATGGATAACGCAATGGCGCGTTTGTCCGGGTTTGGCGTGACGCTGCCGAGCAGGGCGCGGAGCTTTTCGAACGGGTAGGGCTGCAACTGGTTCAGAGCGTTGTTCATGAGGGCCTCGTTCAATGTGGGAGGGCTAATGTGGTGCAGGGGGCTTGTTGTGGTGAGGGGGCTTGCCCCCGTTCGGCTGCGGAGCAGTCGTAAAACCTTTGTATGCGGTGTATCTGATACATCGCGGTGCAGGTTTTGGGGCTGCTTCGCAGCCCAACGGGGGCAAGCCCCCTCGCCACAACAAGCCCCCTGTCCACAGGAAGTCCATACCCACAGGGGGAAGTTATTAATTCAGATGTTGATGCGCGAAAGTTTGATATCGGGTTCCTGGCTGACGCTCAGCTGTTCGACGATGGCATCCTGCAAGCGGCTGCACAGCAACGGGTCGGACAGCGGCTGATTGTTCGCGTCGGTGATGAAGAACACGTCTTCCACGCGCTCGCCCAGGGTGGCGATCTTGGCGTTCTGCAGCGACAAGTCGAACTCCAGGAAGATCGTGCCGATCCGCGCCAGCAACCCCGGACGGTCGGGCGCACTGAGCTCCAGCACGGTCACCGGACGCTGAGCATCGTTGTGGATTGTGACCTGTGGCGCAAACGCGAAATGCTTGAGCTGGCGCGGCACCCGACGCTGGATGATGGTCGGGTAGTTGTCCGGGTTGCGCAGGGCTTCGGTCAGGCCTTCGCGGATCTGCTTGACCCGCGCCGGGTTGTCGCCGATCGAATCGCCATCGGTGTCGAGCACGATATAGGTGTCGAGGGTGAACTGGCTGCTGGAGGTGATGACCCGGGCATCGTGAATGTTCAGGTTGAGCTGGTCCATCGCCGCCACGGTCACGGCGAAGAAGTCGTGCTGGTCCGGTGCATAGATGAAGATCTGCGTACCGCCCTCGAACTCGCGCTGGGTGGTTTCCTTGATCAGCACCAGCGGGCCGCCGTCTGCCGGCTGCTGCAAAATCGCATCAGTGTGCCAGGCCACGTCGCCAGCGGTGTGGCGCAGGAAATAGTCATCGCCCAATTGCGCCCAGAGCTGCTCGACATCGTCCGGATCGTTGCCGCCGCGTACCAGGATGTCCAGCGCCGCGCTCTGGGTCTGGCGGATCTGCTCTTCGCGATCCACCGGGTTTTCCAGGCCACGACGCAAGGCGCGCTTGGTCTCGGTGTAGAGCTGGCGCAACAGGCTCGCGCGCCAGGAGTTCCACAACGTCGGGTTGGTTGCGTTGATGTCGGCAACGGTCAGCACGTACAGATAATCGAGGCGGGTTTCATCGCCGACGGTCTGCGCGAAATCGTGGATCACGTGCGGGTCGGACAGGTCTTTGCGCTGGGCCGTGGTCGACATCACCAAATGGTTCTGCACCAGCCATACGATCAGGCGGCTGTCCCAGATCGGCAACTGGTGGCGCTGGCAAAAAGCTTCGGCATCCACGGCGCCGATTTCCGAGTGATCGCCATGCCGGCCCTTGCCGATGTCGTGATAAAGGCCGGCCAGGTAAATCAGTTCGGGTTTGGGCAGTTTGGCCATGAGCTTGCTGGCCAGCGGGAATTTTTCCGACACCTGGGTGTACTGCAGCTTACGCAGGTGCTTGATCAGGTTCAGGGTGTGCGCGTCGACCGTATAGATATGAAACAGGTCATGCTGCATCTGCCCGACAATGAAGCCGAACTCCGGCAGATAGCGCCCAAGGATGCCGTAACGGTTCATCCGCCGCAGATTGCGGTGGATGCCGATTTTGCACTTGAACAGCTCGATGAACAGGCTGGTATTACGAATATCGTTGCGGAAGTCGTCATCGATCAGATGACGATTCTCGCGCAGCAGACGGATGGTATCGGCGCGTACACCTTTGATTTCCGGTTGCTGAGCCATCAGCACAAAGATCTCGAGCATGGCGAATGGCGTACGGCGGAACACGTTGTCGCTACGCGCTTCGATGTAGCCGTCGTGCAGCTGGAACCGCGAGTTGATCGGCTGTGGTGGTGCTTCGTCTTCGGGGGCCAGGATCACTTCTTCAAAGTGCTGGATGATCAGGTCGCTGAGCTGGGCAATGCTCATGACTACCCGGTAATACTGCTGCATGAAGTTTTCGATGGCTTGCTTGGCGTCGTTGCCTTCGAACCCCAATAGCCCGGCGATGGAGCGCTGGTGGTCGAACAACAGGCGGTCTTCGGAACGGCCGGCGAGCATGTGCAGTGCGTAACGTACCTTCCACAAAAACTCCTGGGACGAGGCCAGCAGGGCGTTTTCGCTCTCCACCAGGAAACCTTCGCCCGCCAAGGCCCGCAGGTTCAGGGTGCCGTATTCGCGACGGGCCACCCAGAGAATCGTCTGAATATCCCGAAGGCCACCGGGCGAGCCTTTCACGTTGGGTTCCAGGTTGTATTCAGTGTCGTTGTATTTGTGGTGACGGGCCTTTTGCTCGGCGCGCTTGGCCAGGAAGAACTCCTTGCTCGGCCACATGTGCGCGGTGCTGGTGACATCCAGCATGCGCTGGCGCAGCCGCTCGGGGCCGCAAATGGTGCGGCTTTCCATCAGATTGGTGACGACCGTCAGGTCGGCACGGGCCTCGACGGCGCATTCGTCCACCGAACGAACGCTCTGGCCGACTTCCAGGCCGATGTCCCACAGCAACGTCAGAAAGCGTTCGATGGAATCCCGAAAAATTTCGTGATCGGCGCTGTCCAGCAAAATCAGCAGATCGATGTCGGAATAGGGGTGTAGCTCGCCGCGACCGTAGCCGCCGACTGCCACCAGGGCAATATCGGCGTCTTCGCTCCAGTTAAACTGTTCCCAGGCTTGTTGCAGGATGTTGTCGACAAACCAGGCGCGATCCTCGATCAGCCGGCGAATGTCCCGGCCACTGCGGAACCGCTCGTCGAGCACCTCGCGGGCCTGACGGATCGCCTTCTTGAAAGCAGCAATAGGGCTTGCCTTCAGGGCCAGTTCAGCCTGGAACTGGCCGCGGTCGAAGAGTTCGGGATCCACCTGCGGCATCGATTGGCTTTCCTTTCTATAAGGCTGGGAACGGAGCGGGCAGGATCAGGCCGAAACGCGCGCGATGGTATCGTCGTTGCGCAGGGTGAAGATCTCGTAGCCGGTTTCGGTCACCAACAGGGTGTGCTCCCACTGCGCCGACAGCTTGCGATCCTTGGTGATAGCGGTCCAGCCGTCGCCCAATACCTTGGTATCGGCCTTGCCCTGGTTGATCATCGGCTCGATGGTGAAGGTCATGCCTGCTTTCAGTTCCATGCCGGTGCCGGCGCGGCCGTAGTGCAGGATCTGCGGTTCTTCGTGGAACACCTTGCCGATGCCGTGGCCGCAGAACTCGCGAACCACCGAGAAGCCGTTCTTTTCCGCGTGCTTCTGGATCACTTCACCGATATCGCCCAGGCGGCAGCCGGGTTTGACCAGCTCGATGGCCTTGTACATGCATTCCTGGGTCACCTGGGACAGACGCTCGGCCCAGACCGGCACGGTACCGACGTGGAACATGCGGCTGGTGTCGCCGTGGTAACCGTCCTTGATCACGGTGACGTCGATGTTCAGCGTGTCGCCATCCTTCAACGGTTTCTCGTTCGGGATGCCATGGCAGACCACATGGTTGATTGAGGTGCAGATCGACTTCGGGAAGCCCTTGTAGTTGAGCGGGGCAGGGATGGCTTTCTGCTCATTGACGATGTAGTCGTGGCAGATGCGGTCCAGTTCTTCGGTGGTGACACCCGGTTTGACATAATCGGCAATCATTTCCAGCACATCGGCGGCCAATTTGCCGGCGATCCGCATTTTTGCGATGTCCTCTGGGGTTTTGAGGGTGACGGTCATACAGGCTCTCTCTGCGCTCAATGGCGCCTTCTAAAACGAAATGGGCATTGCGTGAGCGATCTTCGCAGCCCTGAAAAACGCGATTCTACCAGACGATCAGCGCAAATCTGAGCCTCTGTGCATCGCTTCTATCTATAGGATGGCGCATTCTGGGGAGATTCCAAGGCAGGGGCCAAAAGCATTGCTCAGGTTTTCAGAATCCGGGTTCCGTTTTTTTCTGCCTTGTGGTATAAAATGCGCCGCTTTCCGGGGATACCCTAGGAAGCTTAAATCCACACACGTGTCGACACGATGACCTGGGTGCCTTCAGCTGATGCTGCTGGTTGGTCATTGGGATACGTGGAGGCCAAACCCGACTTATTAAGGAACTATCATGTCCCAAGTCAACATGCGCGATATGCTGAAGGCCGGTGTGCACTTCGGTCACCAGACCCGTTACTGGAACCCGAAAATGGGTAAGTACATTTTCGGCGCGCGTAACAAGATCCACATTATCAACCTTGAAAAAACCCTGCCAATGTTCAACGAAGCTCTGACTTTCGTAGAGCGTCTGGCCCAGGGCAAAAACAAGATCCTGTTCGTCGGCACCAAGCGTTCCGCTGGCAAGATCGTTGCTGAAGAAGCAGCACGTTGCGGTTCGCCGTACGTCGATCACCGCTGGTTGGGCGGCATGCTGACCAACTTCAAAACCATCCGTGCTTCCATCAAGCGTCTGCGTGACCTTGAAGTACAAGCCGAAGACGGTACTTTCGCCAAGCTGACCAAGAAAGAAGCGCTGATGCGCACTCGCGATCTTGAGAAGCTGGATCGTTCCCTGGGTGGTATCAAGGACATGGGCGGTCTGCCAGACGCTCTGTTCGTTATCGACGTTGATCACGAGCGCATCGCGATCACCGAAGCCAACAAGCTGGGCATCCCGGTTATCGGCGTAGTCGATACCAACAGCAGCCCGGAAGGCGTTGACTACATCATCCCAGGCAACGATGACGCAATCCGCGCTATCCAGCTGTACATGGGTTCGATGGCTGATGCTGTAATCCGTGGTCGCAACCACGTTGCTGGCGGTACCGAGCAGTTTGTTGAAGAAGCTCCGGCAGCTGCAGCTGAGTAATTGACGCCCTGGCGTTGACTCAGTAAGCAAAAAGGGGGCTTGGCCCCCTTTTTGCCACCTCGAAAACCATTTGTGAGCAGCGCAGCTACAGCATCTGTAACGTGCAGCGGCTAACAAGGGTGGTTCGGGAAGAATTGATCGCCCGTTCGATCGGGTGGAATGGTTGAAAACCTATCCAAGAGGAATTTGAAAATGGCAGAGATTACTGCAGCGTTGGTCAAAGAACTGCGCGAGCGTACTGGCGAAGGCATGATGGACTGCAAAAAGGCCTTGACCAAGGCCGGCGGCGACATCGAAAAAGCCATTGATGACATGCGTGCTTCGGGCGCCATCAAGGCAGCCAAGAAAGCTGGCAACGTTGCCGCTGAAGGCGCGATCGCTCTTAAAGAAGACGGTAAATCCGCCGTTCTGCTGGAAGTGAACTCGCAGACCGACTTCCTGGCTTTGCAGGATGATTTCAAGGCATTTGTTGCTTCCAGCGTAGAAAAAGCGTTCGCTGACAAGCTGACTGAAGCTGCTCCGTTGATCGAAGCTCAAGAAGCTGATCGCCTGGTACTGGTCGGCAAGGTTGGCGAAAACGTCAATATCCGTCGCCTGGCTCGTGTTGAAGGTGATGTTGTTGGTGGTTACCTGCACGGCAACAAGATCGGTGTTGCAGTTGTCCTGAAAGGCGGCACTGTTGAGTTGGCCAAGGACATCGCTATGCACGTAGCGGCGACCAACCCTGAATTCCTGCTGCCGTCGGAAGTTTCCGCTGAAGCGATTGAGCGTGAGAAGGGCGTGTTCCTGACTCTCAACGCTGACAAGATCGCCGGCAAGCCAGAAAACATCGTTGAAAACATGGTCAAAGGCCGTATCAGCAAGTTCCTGGCTGAAGCGAGCCTGGTTGAGCAGGCGTTCGTCAAGAACCCTGAAATCAAGGTCGGCGAACTGGCCAAGAAAGCCGGTGCAGAAATCGTTTCTTTCACCTACTTCAAAGTAGGCGAAGGCATTGAGAAGCCGGTCGACAACTTCGCTGAAGAAGTTGCTGCCCAACTGGCTGCTGCCAAGCAATAAGACGGTTTTTTAACTGTCGCCCTGAAGAGGCTGCCCGCTCACGCGCGCAGCCTCTTTTCAGATGGGGATGCCAATTTATTTGGCTTCTCGTCGGAACTGGCTTACAAAGCCGTGTTCCGATGGCGCTGTGATAGCGTCAAGCTAGAGTGAACGCAGGCTGCAAACAGCCCGCAAAGAATTTTTTAAAATACGCCGCAGGAGAGATTCGCAATGGCTCAGCAGGGCAGTGGTTATCAGGCTCGCTATAAACGCATTCTACTCAAGCTTAGCGGCGAGGCCCTGATGGGCTCGGAAGAGTTCGGGATCGATCCGAAAGTTCTGGATCGCATGGCGCTGGAAGTTGGCCAACTGGTCGGCATCGGTGTTCAGGTTGGTCTGGTGATCGGCGGGGGTAACCTGTTTCGCGGTGCGGCGCTCAGCGCGGCCGGCATGGATCGGGTCACTGGCGACCACATGGGCATGCTGGCCACTGTGATGAACGCCCTGGCGATGCGTGATGCGCTGGAACGTGCCAATATCTCGGCCATCGTGATGTCGGCCATTTCCATGGTTGGCGTGACCGATCACTATGATCGCCGCAAAGCCATGCGCCACCTGAACGCCAAGGAAGTCGTGATTTTTGCGGCCGGTACCGGTAATCCGTTCTTCACCACGGATTCGGCAGCTTGCTTGCGTGCAATCGAAATCGACGCTGACGTCGTGCTCAAGGCAACCAAGGTCGATGGCGTTTACACGGCTGATCCATTCAAAGACCCGCATGCCGAGAAGTTCGATCATCTGACTTATGATGAAGTACTGGATCGCAAGCTGGGCGTGATGGATCTGACGGCTATTTGCCTGTGCCGCGACCACAAGATGCCGTTGCGCGTATTTAACATGAACAAGCCCGGCGCCCTGCTGAACATCGTACATGGCGGCGCTGAAGGGACTCTGATCGAGGAAGGCCAACAATGATCAACGAAATCAAGAAAGACGCTCAAGAGCGCATGAAAAAATCCGTCGAATCGCTGGCGCACAACTTCGGCCGTATTCGTACGGGCCAGGCGCACCCAAGCATTCTGGAAGGTGTCATGGTTCCGTACTACGGCTCCGACACGCCGATCAAGCAAGTGGCTAACATCACCGTGAAAGACGCCCGTACCCTGCAAGTGGTTGCCTTTGAGCGCAACATGCTGGGTGCCGTCGACAAAGCCATCGGTAGCGCGGGTCTGAACCTCAACCCGACCAACCTCGGCGAGTTGCTGCTGATCTCCATGCCGGCCCTGACCGAAGAAACCCGCAAGGGCTTCACCAAGCAGGCTCGCGATGTCGCTGAAGATGCCCGCGTTGCGGTACGCAACATCCGTCGTGATGCGAACAGCCAACTCAAGGATCTGGTCAAGGAAAAGGAAATCAGCGAAGACGAAGAGCGTCGCGCTACTGGCGAAATTGATGATCTGACCAAAAAATACGTGGCTGAAATTGACGCGAATTTGGCGCAGAAAGAAAAAGACCTGATGGCCGTATAAGGGTCACGTTTTAATGGATAAGACAAAGCAGACTGCGCCGTCCGCGGTGCCGCGCCATGTCGCGATCATCATGGATGGTAATAATCGCTGGGCGAAAAAACGCTTTATGCCGGGTGTCGCCGGGCATAAAGCGGGCGTGGATGCGGTGCGTGCGGTGATTGAGGTGTGTGCCGAGGCCAAGGTCGAAGTACTGACCTTGTTCGCCTTCTCCAGTGAGAACTGGCAGCGCCCGGTAGATGAAGTCAGTGCCTTGATGGATTTATTCTTCAAGGCGTTGCGTCGCGAGGCCAAGCGTCTCAACGACAACAACATCAGTTTGCGCATCATTGGTGATCGCTCGCGTTTTCACCCGGAGCTTCAGGCGGCCATGCGCGAAGCCGAGACGATGACTGCCGGTGACAACCGCTTTGTCCTGCAGATCGCTGCCAACTACGGCGGTCAGTGGGATATCGCGCAAGCCGCGCAGCGTCTGGCCCGTGAAGTTCAGGCCGGGCATCTGCGTCCGGAGGACATTACCCCCGAGCTGTTGCAAACCTGCCTGGCGACCGGTGATCTGCCGTTGCCAGACTTGTGCATCCGTACCGGTGGCGAGCATCGCATCAGCAATTTCCTGCTGTGGCAGCTGGCTTACGCCGAGTTGTACTTCTCCGACCTGTTCTGGCCGGACTTCAAACACGACGCCATGCGCAATGCGCTAGCCGATTTCGCTTCTCGCCAGCGTCGCTTCGGTAAAACGAGCGAGCAGGTCGAGGCTGGAGCCCGGGTTTAATGCTTAAACAACGAATCATCACGGCACTGATTCTGCTGCCGATTGCCCTGGGCGGGTTTTTCCTGCTCGAAGGGTCCGGTTTTGCGCTGTTCATCGGGCTGGTGGTGACGCTTGGGGCGTGGGAGTGGGCGCGGTTGGCAGGTTTCGCTGCTCAGTCGATTCGCCTTGCCTATGCCGCTGTGGTCGCGTTGATGCTGTTTTTCATGCATATCCTGCCGGGGCTCGCGCCTTGGGTGTTGGGCGCTGCAGTGCTCTGGTGGGGCGTGGCCACGTATCTGGTGCTGACCTATCCCCGGTCCAGCGAACATTGGGCCAGTGCTGCCTGCAAACTGGTGATCGGTTTGTTGATTCTGTTACCGGCGTGGCAAGGCCTGGTTCTGATCAAGCAGCAGCCCTTGGGTAACTGGCTGATCATGGCGGTGATGGTGCTGGTCTGGGGGGCTGATATCGGTGCGTACTTTTCCGGTCGGGCCTTCGGCAAACGCAAGCTGGCGCCACAGGTCAGCCCTGGCAAGAGCTGGGAAGGCGTGTACGGCGGCTTGCTGGTGAGTCTGATGATTACAGCAATCGTCGGTTTTGTGCGGGACTGGAGTTTCGCTCAGATGCTGATGGGGCTGTTCGGTGCCGCAATAATCGTGTTCATTTCGGTGGTGGGCGACCTCACCGAAAGCATGTTCAAGCGCCAGTCGGGGATCAAGGACAGCAGTAATCTGCTGCCTGGCCACGGCGGCGTGCTGGACCGAATCGATAGCCTGACGGCGGCGATTCCGGTATTCGCCGTGCTGCTGTGGATGGCCGCACCGTGAGCCGCCCACAACAGATTACCGTGCTGGGAGCGACCGGTTCGATTGGTCTGAGTACCCTTGACGTCATCGCTCGTCATCCCGAGCGTTATCAGGTTTTCGCCTTGAGCGGTTTCACTCGTTTGAGTGAACTGTTGGCGCTGTGTGTGCGTCATGTGCCGCGCTTCGCCGTCGTGCCGGAATCTGGCGCTGCCCGACGCTTGCAGGACGATTTGCGCGCGGCCGGTCTGTCGACCCGGGTTCTGGTAGGGGAGGAGGGCTTGTGTCAGGTCGCCTCCGATCCGGAAGTCGATGCGGTAATGGCGGCTATTGTCGGTGCGGCGGGCTTGCGTCCGACTCTGGCGGCGGTCGAGGCTGGCAAGAAGATTCTTCTGGCCAATAAAGAAGCGCTGGTGATGTCCGGTGCGCTGTTTATGCAGGCTGTGCGCAAAAGCGGTTCAGTGCTGCTGCCGATCGACAGCGAACACAACGCGATTTTCCAGTGCATGCCACAGGATTTCGCTCGTGGACTTGGCGCGGTCGGGGTGCGTCGGATTTTACTGACAGCCTCTGGCGGCCCGTTCCGGCAGACGCCCATGGCCGAACTGGAGCATGTTTCCCCCGAACAAGCGTGTGCCCATCCGAATTGGTCCATGGGGCGCAAGATTTCAGTGGATTCGGCCAGCATGATGAACAAAGGGCTCGAGCTGATCGAAGCCTGCTGGCTGTTCGATGCCACGCCGTCCCAGGTCGAAGTGGTGATTCACCCGCAGAGCGTGATCCATTCACTGGTCGACTACATCGATGGTTCGGTATTGGCGCAGTTGGGCAATCCGGACATGCGCACGCCGATCGCCAATGCCCTGGCCTGGCCGGAACGAATCGACTCGGGGGTTGCGCCGCTGGACCTGTTTGCCATCGCTCGCCTGGATTTCCAGGCGCCCGATGAGGAACGTTTTCCGTGCCTGCGCCTTGCGCGTCAAGCCGCCGAAGCTGGCAATAGCGCGCCGGCCATGCTCAATGCCGCGAATGAGGTGGCTGTGGCGGCGTTTCTCGACGGGCGGGTTCGCTACCTGGAAATCGCGAGTATTATCGAGGAAGTGTTGAACCTCGAGCCTGTGGTTGCAGTGAATGATCTCGAGGCAGTGTTTACGGCTGATGCGAAAGCACGGGTACTGGCCGGGCAATGGTTGAGCCGTCACGGGCGATAAGTGCTGCAATACGTTGCCCCATGCAGCACTGATAGGATTGCGGAGAAAGTACATGAGCGCGCTCTATATGATTGTCGGCACCCTGGTAGCGCTGGGTGTGCTGGTCACCTTCCACGAGTTCGGCCATTTCTGGGTCGCACGTCGCTGTGGGGTCAAAGTGCTGCGTTTCTCCGTGGGCTTTGGCATGCCGTTGTTGCGCTGGCACGACAGCAAAGGCACTGAGTTCGTAATCGCCGCCATCCCGTTGGGTGGCTACGTGAAGATGCTCGACGAGCGCGAAGGCGAGGTCCCGGCCGAGCAGGTCGATCAATCCTTCAATCGCAAATCTGTCCGTCAGCGCATCGCCATCGTCGCGGCCGGCCCGATCGCCAACTTTCTATTGGCAATGGTGTTTTTCTGGGCATTGGCAATGCTGGGCAGCGAGCAGGTGCGGCCGGTTATCGGCGCGGTAGAGTCTGGCAGTATTGCCTCCAAGGCAGGTTTGAGCCCGGGCCAGGAAATCATGGCCATCGATGGCGAGCCAACCTCCGGCTGGGCTGCGGTGAATCTGCAACTGATCCGTCGCTTGGGTGAGAGCGGTTCCCTTCAATTGCTGGTCCGCGAACAGGGCTCCACGGTGGACTCGCCCCGTGAGCTGGTGCTGGACAAGTGGCTCAAGGGGGCTGAGGAGCCAGATCCGATTCGCTCGCTGGGCATTCGTCCTTGGCGTCCGGCGTTGCCACCCGTCCTGGCCGAATTTGATCCGAAAGGGCCGGCTAAGGCTGCCGGCCTGAAAACGGGTGACCGCTTGTTGGCCCTTGATGGCAAGGCGCTGGACGACTGGCAGCAGGTAGTCGACATCGTCCGTATGCATCCGGATACCAAAATCATGCTGCGCGTCGAGCGCGATGGTGCTCAAATCGACGTCCCTGTGACGTTGGCCGCTCGCGGCGAGAGTAAATCGCCCAGTGGTTATCTGGGCGCCGGGGTGAAAGCGGTCGATTGGCCACCAGAGATGATTCGCGAAGTCAGTTACGGTCCGGTGGCTGCGATTGGCGAGGGTGCCCGACGCACTTGGACCATGAGTGTACTGACCCTCGATTCGCTCAAGAAAATGTTGTTCGGTGAGCTCTCGGTAAAAAACTTGAGTGGACCGATAACCATTGCTAAAGTGGCGGGCGCTTCTGCCCAGTCGGGCGTCGCTGATTTCCTGAATTTCCTTGCTTATCTGAGTATTAGTCTTGGGGTTCTGAATTTGTTGCCCATTCCTGTACTGGATGGGGGGCATTTGTTGTTTTATCTGATCGAGTGGGCGCGTGGTCGTCCCTTGTCGGATCGGGTGCAAGGTTGGGGGATACAGATCGGTATCAGTTTGGTGGTCGGGGTGATGTTACTTGCTCTGGTTAATGATCTGGGCCGACTGTAACGCTTCGCTGAATTGCGAATCTGCCGCATTTTGCGGCAGTTTTTATTGCCAGTTGGAATAAGAAAGGACTTCATGAAACGTCTGCTGCTAACTGCGGTTCTCACCGTATTGATGATCGCCGAAGTTCACGCCGAGTCCTTCACTATCTCTGATATTCGCGTCAATGGCCTACAGCGGGTCTCCGCGGGTAGCGTCTTTGGTGCCTTGCCGTTGAACGTCGGCGAACAGGCGGATGATCGTCGCCTGGTGGAATCCACTCGTGCGTTGTTCAAAACCGGGTTCTTTCAAGATATCCAGCTGGGTCGCGATGGCAACGTCCTCGTCATCACTGTAGTCGAGCGTCCGTCGGTCGCCAGTATCGAGATCGAAGGCAACAAGGCGATCTCCACTGAAGACCTGATGAAGGGCCTCAAACAATCCGGTCTGGCCGAAGGCGAGATCTTCCAGCGCGCCACCCTTGAAGGTGTGCGTAACGAGCTGCAGCGTCAGTACGTCGCTCAGGGCCGCTACTCCGCTACCGTCGATACCGAAGTGGTGCCACAGCCGCGTAACCGCGTGGGCCTGAAGGTCAATATCAACGAAGGCACCGTTGCAGCTATCCAGCACATCAACGTGGTGGGTAACACTGTTTTCCCTGATGAAGACCTCATCGACCTGTTCGAACTCAAGACCAGCAACTGGTTGTCGTTCTTCAAGAATGACGACAAGTACGCTCGTGAAAAACTCTCCGGTGACCTGGAGCGTCTGCGCTCCTACTATCTGGATCGCGGCTATATCAATATGGATATCGCTTCGACCCAGGTGTCCATCACCCCGGACAAGAAACACGTCTACATCACCGTCAACGTCAACGAAGGCGAGAAGTACACCGTTCGTGACGTCAAGCTCAGCGGTGACCTGAAAGTCCCTGAAGACCAGATCAAGTCCCTGCTGCTGGTTCAGAAAGGCCAGGTGTTCTCGCGCAAGCTGATGACCACCACGTCTGAACTGATCACCCGTCGCTTGGGTAACGAGGGTTACACCTTCGCTAACGTCAACGGCGTGCCTCAGCCTCACGATGACGATCACACGGTCGATATCACGTTCGCTGTCGATCCGGGCAAGCGTGCTTATGTGAACCGTATCAACTTCCGTGGCAACACCAAGTCCGAAGACGAAGTGCTGCGTCGTGAAATGCGTCAGATGGAAGGCGGTTGGGCTTCGACTTACCTGATCGATCAATCCAAGACCCGTCTGGAACGTCTGGGCTTCTTCAAGGAAGTCAACGTCGAGACGCCGGCCGTGCCCGGTGTCGATGACCAGGTTGATGTGAACTACAGCGTTGAAGAGCAGGCGTCCGGCTCGATTACCGCCAGCGTCGGTTTCGCCCAGAGTGCCGGTCTGATCCTTGGTGGTTCGATCACCCAGAACAACTTCCTGGGTACCGGTAACAAGGTCAGCGTCGGTTTGACCCGCAGTGAATACCAGAGCCGCTATAACTTCGGTTATGTCGACCCGTACTGGACTGCTGACGGTGTGAGCCTGGGTTACAACGCTTTCTATCGCACCACCGACTATGACGACCTCGACGTCGACGTGGCCAGCTATGCCGTAGACAGCCTGGGTGCGGGCGTGAGCGTCGGCTACCCGATCAGTGAGACTTCGCGCCTGACCTTCGGCCTGACCGCGCAACAGGACAAGATCAAGACTGGCCGATACACGGTTGATGAGATTTTCGACTTCGTTAATCAGGAAGGCGACAATTACCTGAACTTCAAGGCCTCGGCCGGTTGGTCCGAGTCCACGCTGAACAAAGGTGTATTGGCGACCCGTGGTCGTTCCCAGAGCCTGACTCTGGAAGCCACCACCCCTGGCAGCGACTTGTCGTTCTTCAAACTTGATTACCGTGGCCAGTTGTTCCAGCCATTGACTGAAAACTACACCATGCGCCTGCACACTGAACTGGGTTACGGCGATGGTTACGGTTCGACCGACGGCCTGCCGTTCTATGAAAACTACTATGCTGGTGGTTTCAACTCGGTTCGTGGCTTCAAGGACAGTACCCTTGGTCCTCGCAGTACGCCAAGCCAGGGCACTAACCCGGGTACGTCTCGAGATCCTGACCAGGATCCACTGCCATTCGGTGGTAATGTCCTGATCCAGGGCGGTGTTGAGGTTCTGTTCCCTCTACCGTTCGTCAAGGATCAGCGTTCCCTGCGTACTTCGGTATTCTGGGACGTGGGTAACGTGTTCGACTCGACGTGCAAAGAGACCAGGAACGCTGACGGTTCGAAGTCCAATACGCAGTGCAACGACATTAGCCTGAGCAACATGGCCAGTTCCGTTGGTATCGGCGTGACATGGGTTACCGCGCTCGGTCCTCTGAGCTTCGCACTGGCGATGCCGGTCAAGAAACCGGATGACGCTGAAACTCAAGTGTTCCAATTCTCCCTCGGCCAGACGTTCTAAGCATCTGACCCAAGATAACGACAATGGATTTTGTAGGAGTGCATCGTGCGTAAGTTGACTCAATTGGTTCTCCTGGCGACCGTACTGGTTGCAGGACCGGCTTTTGCCGATATGAAAATTGCCGTACTGAATTATCAGATGGCACTGCTGGAATCTGACGCGGCGAAAAAATACGCCGTGGATGCCGAGAAGAAGTTTGGCCCGCAACTGACCAAGCTCAAGAGCCTGGAAAGCAGCGCCAAGGGTATTCAGGACCGTCTGATGGCCGGTGGCGACAAGATGCAGCAAGGCGAGCGCGAACGTCTGGAACTCGAGTTCAAGCAAAAGGCCCGTGATTTCCAGTTCCAGTCCAAGGAATTGAACGAAGCCAAAGCCGTTGCCGACCGTGAAATGCTGAAGCAGCTCAAGCCGAAACTGGACAGCGCTGTGGAAGAAGTCATCAAGAAAGGTGCCTTTGACCTGGTCTTCGAGCGTGGCGCAGTGATTGATGTCAAGCCTCAGTACGACATCACTCGCCAGGTTATCGAGCGCATGAATCAGCTGAAGTAACCCATGACAGCGACTATAAAGCTCGGCCAGTTGGCCGAGTTCCTCGGCGCCACCTTGCGTGGCGACCCGAAGAAAGCAATTACTGGGCTAGCCACTTTGCAAGAGGCTGGCCCAGCTCAGTTGAGCTTTCTGGCAAATCCTCAATACCGTAAATACCTGGCTGACAGTCGGGCCGCAGCCGTATTGCTGAAGGCCGCTGACGCAGAAGGTTTTGCCGGTGATGCACTGGTGGTGCCGGATCCGTATCTGGCCTACGCGCGCGTTTCCCACTTGTTCGATCCCAAACCCAAGGCGCCTGCCGGTATTCACCCGACAGCGGTGGTGGCAGCGGATGCAGTGGTCGATCCAGCGGCGAGCATCGGTGCCTTTGCGGTCATCGAAAGTGCAGCGCGTATTGGCGCAGGTGTGACCGTTGGAGCTCATTGCTTCATCGGTGTGCGCTGCGAAATCGGCGAAGGTGGCTGGTTGGCCCCGCGCGTCACGCTGTATCACGATGTGCGCATCGGTAAACGGGTGGTGATTCAATCCGGTGCCGTGCTCGGCGGTGAAGGCTTCGGTTTTGCCAACGAGAAAGGTGTCTGGCAGAAAATCGCCCAGATCGGCGGTGTCTCGATCGGCGATGACGTGGAAATAGGCGTAAATACCGCTATCGATCGCGGCGCACTGGCCGATACCGTTATCGGCAATGGTGTGAAGCTCGACAACCAGATTCAGATCGCTCACAACGTCCAGGTCGGTGATCACACTGCCATGGCCGCCTGTGTGGGGATCTCCGGCAGCACCAAAATCGGCAAGCATTGCATGCTCGCCGGTGGCGTAGGGCTGGTGGGACATATCGAGATTTGCGACAACGTTTTCCTGACCGGGATGACCATGGTGACCCACTCGATTACCGAGCCGGGTTCCTATTCTTCCGGTACGGCGATGCAACCGGCAGCCGAATGGCGTAAAAGCGCGGCCCGTATCCGTCAGCTTGATGACATCGCGCGACGTTTGCGACAGCTGGAAAAGCGTGTAGGGGACGTGACCCCTGGCGGTAATGCTTCATCAGATGGCTGATACCATTTCCATATCAAGTGTGCACAGCCGCTAGACTGCCTCCTTGATTTGCTAGAGGAGTGCGCGTCAGTCGCGCGCTCCCAATCTTTACATAGGCTTCCCCCCGAAATGATGGACATCAACGAGATTCGCGAATACCTGCCTCACCGTTACCCGTTCCTGCTGGTGGACCGGGTCGTGGATCTGGATGTGGAAGGCAAGCGCATTCGCGCCTACAAGAATGTCAGCATCAACGAACCGTTCTTCAATGGTCACTTCCCTGCGCATCCAATCATGCCGGGCGTACTGATCATTGAGGCGATGGCTCAGGCTGCCGGGATCCTTGGTTTCAAAATGCTCGACGTGAAGCCTGCCGACGGCACGCTTTATTACTTCGTCGGCTCCGACAAACTGCGCTTCCGTCAGCCTGTGCTGCCGGGCGATCAGTTGATCCTGGAAGCCAAGTTCCTGAGCTGCAAGCGTCAGATCTGGAAGTTCGAATGCCAGGCTTCGGTCGATGGCAAGCCAGTCTGCTCCGCTGAAATCATCTGCGCGGAACGCAAACTATGAGTTTGATTGACCCTCGCGCAATCATCGATCCGACGGCCATTCTGGCCGACGACGTCGAAGTCGGCCCTTGGTCGATCATCGGCGCAGGTGTGGAAATCGGCGAGGGGACAGTGATCGGGCCGCATGTGATTCTCAAGGGCCCGACCCGAATCGGTAAGCACAACCGCATCTACCAGTTTTCTTCGGTAGGCGAGGACACGCCCGATCTGAAATACAAGGGCGAAGAAACCCGTCTGGTCATCGGTGACCACAACGTCATCCGTGAAGGCGTGACGATTCACCGCGGGACCATTCAGGACCGTTCGGAAACGACCCTGGGCGATCACAACCTGATCATGGCCTATGCCCACATCGGTCACGACAGCGTTATCGGCAACCACTGCATCCTGGTCAACAACACCGCGTTGGCGGGCCATGTACACGTTGAAGACTGGGCGATCCTGTCCGGTTTTACCCTGGTTCACCAGTATTGCCACATTGGCGCCCACAGCTTTTCCGGTATGGGTACTGCCATTGGCAAGGACGTTCCAGCCTACGTCACGGTTTTCGGCAACCCGGCCGAAGCCCGCAGCATGAACTTCGAAGGCCTGCGCCGTCGCGGTTTCAGCGAAGATGCGATTCACGCGCTGCGTCGTGCCTACAAGGTGGTTTACCGCCAGGGCCTGACGGTCGAGCAGGCGCTTGTCGAGCTGGCCGAACCCTCGCTGCAGTTCCCGGAAGTCGCGGTGTTCCGTGACTCCATCCAGTCTTCGACCCGCGGCATCACCCGTTAACCATGGCCAATTTGCGTATTGCGCTGGTGGCGGGAGAGGCTTCCGGTGACATTCTGGGTGCGGGCCTCATGCGCGCACTCAAGGTTCAGCATCCGGCGGTCGAGTTCATCGGTGTCGGCGGTCCGCTGATGCAGGCCGAAGGCTTGACGTCGTATTTCCCGATGGAACGCCTTTCTGTCATGGGGCTGGTGGAAGTGCTGGGCCGTTTGCGCGAGCTGTTGGCACGTCGCAAGAAACTGGTCGCAGACCTGATCGCCGAGAAGCCGGACGTGTTCATCGGTATCGATGCCCCGGACTTCAACCTCAATATCGAACTCAAGCTGCGTCAGGCCGGGATCAAGACCGTGCATTACGTCAGCCCGTCGGTCTGGGCCTGGCGACAGAAGCGGGTGCTGAAGATTCGCGAAGGTTGCGACCTGATGCTGACGCTGTTCCCGTTCGAAGCTAAATTTTATGAAGAGAAGGGCGTGCCGGTGCGGTTTGTCGGCCATTCCCTGGCCGATGCGATTCCGCTTGAGGCTGATCGCGCCGCAGCGCGGGCCGAACTTGGCTTGCCGGATGGGCCGCTGGTCGCCCTGATGCCGGGTAGCCGGGGTGGTGAGGTCGGGCGCCTTGGTGCGCTGTTCCTCGACACCGCCCAGCGCGTGCGTGCCATGCGCCCGGGCGTACGGTTCGTCATGCCATGCGCGAGCCCGCAGCGCCGGGCCCAGCTTGAAGAGCTGCTGGCCGGTCGTGATCTGCCACTGACCTTGCTCGACGGCAAGTCCCATCTGGCCCTGGCTGCTTGCGATGCCGTGTTGATCGCTTCGGGCACCGCTACGCTGGAAGCCTTGTTGTACAAGCGGCCGATGGTGGTCGCTTATCGCTTGGCACCGCTGACGTTCTGGATTCTCAAACGGATGGTGAAGAGTCCCTACGTCTCGTTGCCGAATCTGCTGGCCCAGCGCCTGCTGGTGCCGGAGTTGTTGCAGGACGATGCGACGGTTGAGGCCTTGGCCCAGACCCTGTCGCCACTGATCGAAGGTGGCCAGGAGCAGACCCGAGGCTTTGACGAAATCCACCGAACCCTGCGCTTGGACGCCTCCAATCAGGCAGCGGACGCGGTACTGAACCTGATTGGCAGAGCATAATGAGCAAAGCAAGCAAGCAGCTGGGCCTGGATTTTATGCTGGTCGATGAGGTTGTAGATCTGGTGGCGGGTGTCGATGAAGTCGGTCGCGGCCCGCTGTGCGGTGCGGTGGTGACGGCGGCAGTGATCCTCGATCCGGGCCGCCCCATCCTGGGCCTCAACGATTCCAAAAAGCTCACCGAAGCCCGTCGCGAAGCGCTTTACGACGAAATCTGCGAAAAAGCCCTGAGCTGGTATGTCGCTCGGGCTGAAGTAGAAGAAATCGATGAGCTGAACATTCTTCACGCCACCATGCTGGCCATGCAGCGTGCTGTCGAGGGGCTGCATATTCAGCCGAAACTGGCGATGATCGACGGCAACCGTTGCCCGAAGCTCTCGATGCGCGCCGAAGCGGTGATCCAGGGTGATGGCAAGGTGCCAGCCATTGCCGCGGCATCGATTCTGGCCAAGGTCAGCCGTGATCGAGAAATGGCGGCATTCGAACTGATTTATCCGGGTTACGGGATCGGAGGCCATAAAGGCTACCCGACACCCGTTCATCTGGAAGCGCTGGCCCGCTTGGGGCCGACCCCAATCCATCGTCGCTCGTTCGCCCCGGTACGCTTGGCGTATGAAGCGCGGGAAAACCTGATCGGGAGTTAGTCGCAGGCTGATGTTTTACTCAAGGCCCGGTACAATCCGGGCCTTGTTGTCTTCACGTTTCTAGTTTCTAGACAGGATCACTATGCCGGCTTCATTCGTTCATCTACGCCTGCACACTGAATATTCCCTGGTCGACGGTCTGGTGCGGATCAAACCGCTGGTCAAGACCCTGGTCGGCATGAACATGCCTGCCGTGGCGGTCACTGACCAGAACAACATGTGTTCCCTGGTCAAATTCTATAAAGCTGCCATGGGTGCGGGGATCAAGCCGATCTGCGGCGCCGACCTGTGGCTGTCGAACAAGGATCCGGACAACTCCTTGAGCCGGATCAGCCTGTTGGCGATGAATGCGGTGGGTTATCGCAACCTCACCGAGCTGATCTCCCGTGGCTTCATCGACGGCCAGCGCAATGGGTCGGTGATCATCGAGCGCGAGTGGGTGGCTGAAGCCAGCGAAGGCTTGATCATGCTGTCGGCGGCGAAAGAGGGCGAGATCGGCCTGGCCATGCTCAGCGGCAACCCGGACGAAGCCGAAACCCTGGCTCGCGAGTGGATGGCGGTGTTCCCGGATCGCTTCTATCTGGAAGTCCAGCGCACCAGCCGCCCCAATGACGAAGAACAACTGCACGGCGCCGTGGCGCTGGCGGCGAAGATCGGCGCGCCGCTGGTGGCGACCAACGACGTGCGCTTCATCAAGCAGGAAGACTTCGAAGCCCACGAAACCCGCGTGTGCATCGGTGAGGGCCGCGCCCTCGACGATCCGCGGCGTTCGAAGAATTACAGTGATCAGCAATACCTCAAAAGCGCCGAGGAAATGGCCGAGCTGTTCAGCGACTTGCCCGAGGCGCTGGAAAACACCGTCGAGATCGCCAAGCGCTGCAACATCGACGTGAAGCTGGGCAAGCACTTCCTGCCCAACTTCCCGATTCCCGACGGCATGACCATCGACGAGTACTTCCGCAAGGTTTCCTTCGACGGTCTGGAAGAGCGCCTCACCGTTCTGCTGCCCAAGGACACCACTGAAGACTACGAAGCCAAGCGTCAGGTTTATGTCGACCGGTTGAATTTCGAGCTGGATATCATCATCCAGATGGGCTTCCCCGGTTACTTCCTGATCGTGATGGACTTTATCCAGTGGGCCAAGAGCAACGGCGTGCCGGTAGGTCCGGGTCGTGGGTCGGGTGCCGGGTCGCTGGTGGCCTATGTGCAGAAGATCACCGACCTCGACCCGCTGGAATATGACCTGCTGTTTGAACGTTTCCTTAACCCGGAACGGGTTTCCATGCCCGACTTCGACGTCGACTTCTGCATGGACGGCCGTGACCGCGTGATCGATTACGTGGCCGAAAAATACGGCCGTAACGCGGTTAGCCAGATCATCACCTTCGGTTCCATGGCGGCGAAAGCCGTGGTCCGTGACGTGGCGCGGGTGCAGGGCAAGTCCTACGGTTT
Source organism: Pseudomonas sp. TE12508 (assembly GCF_056279485.1). Taxonomy (NCBI): domain Bacteria; kingdom Pseudomonadati; phylum Pseudomonadota; class Gammaproteobacteria; order Pseudomonadales; family Pseudomonadaceae; genus Pseudomonas; species Pseudomonas sp. TE12508. The sequence continues at coordinate 29,846 of NZ_JBWCCN010000003.1, forward strand.
GGCGGATCGTCTGTCGAAGATGATTCCGTTCGAAGTCGGCATGACCCTGGAAAAAGCCTACGAGCAGGAAGAAATCCTGCGCGACTTCATCAAGGTCGATGAGGAGGCTGCGGAAATCTGGGAAATGGCGCGCAAGCTTGAAGGCGTTGTGCGTAACGTCGGCAAACACGCCGGTGGTGTGGTAATCGCGCCGACCAAGCTGACCGACTTCTCGCCGATTTATTGCGACGAAGCGGGCGATGGCCTGGTAACCCAGTTCGACAAGGATGACGTTGAGGCGGCCGGTCTGGTTAAGTTCGACTTCCTGGGGCTGCGGACGCTAACGGTCATCGACTGGGCGCTGAAAACCATCAACCGCGATCGCGCCAAGGTCAACGAGCCGCCGCTGGATATCGCGTTCATTCCGCTGGACGACAAACCGACCTACACGCTGTTGCAAAAAGCTGAAACCACTGCGGTGTTCCAGCTCGAGTCGCGCGGCATGAAAGAGCTGATCAAAAAGCTCAAGCCCGACTGCCTGGAAGACTTGATCGCACTGGTGGCCCTGTTCCGTCCGGGCCCGTTGCAATCAGGCATGGTGGATGACTTCATCAACCGTAAGCACGGTCGCGCGGAGCTCGCGTACCCGCACTCGGATTACCAGTACGAGGGCCTCAAGCCAGTCCTGGCGCCGACTTACGGCATCATCCTGTATCAGGAACAGGTGATGCAGATTGCTCAGGTCATGGCCGGTTACACCCTTGGCGGTGCAGACATGCTGCGTCGAGCCATGGGTAAGAAAAAACCCGAAGAAATGGCCAAGCAACGTGGCGGTTTCATTGAAGGTTGCGCCACCAACAATATTGACGCCGACCTGGCCGGTAACATCTTCGACCTGGTAGAAAAGTTCGCCGGTTACGGCTTCAACAAATCCCACTCCGCCGCGTATGGCCTGGTGTCGTACCAGACCGCCTGGCTGAAAGCCCACTACCCGGCGCCGTTCATGGCCGCGGTGCTGTCGGCGGATATGCACAACACCGACAAGGTCGTGACCTTGATCGAAGAAATTCGCACCATGAAGCTGCGTCTCGACGCGCCGGATGTGAATACTTCGGAGTTCAAGTTCACGGTGAATGACGAAGGCCGCATTATTTATGGCCTCGGCGCAATCAAGGGGGTGGGCGAAGGGCCGGTGGAAGCGATCACCGAGGCGCGTCAGGACGGGCCGTTCAAGGATCTGTTCGATTTCTGCGCCCGTGTCGATCTCAAGCGGATCAACAAGCGCACCCTGGACGGTTTGATCCGCAGCGGCGCGCTGGATCGTCTGGGCCCGTATTTCCATGACGAACCAAAAGCCTATCAAGCCAGCATCGACCAGAACCGCGCGGTCTTGTTGAACGCGATGGAAGGGGCGATCAAGGCTGCCGAACAAACCGCTCGCACCCACGATAGTGGCCACGCCGACCTGTTTGGCGGCCTGTTCGTCGAGGAAGACGCCGACGTCTACGCCAATCATCGCAAGGCCAAGGAACTGACCCTCAAGGAACGGCTGAAAGGGGAGAAAGACACCCTGGGCCTGTACCTGACCGGTCACCCGATCGACGAATACGAAGGCGAGATCCGTCGCTTCGCCCGTCAGCGCATCATCGATCTGAAGCCGGCTCGCGATACCCAGACAGTCGCGGGCATGATCATCGCCCTGAGAGTGATGAAGAACAAAAAGGGCGACAAGATGGGTTTCATTACCCTCGACGATCGCTCCGGCCGGATCGAAGCCTCGCTGTTCGCCGACGCCTTCCACTCCGCGCAGTCGCTGTTGCAGACCGACGCGATGGTGGTGGTCGAAGGCGAAGTCAGCAATGACGACTTCTCTGGCGGCCTGCGGCTGCGGGTCAAGCGCGTGATGAGCATGGAAGATGCGCGCACCAACCTGGCCGAAAGCCTGCGCCTGAAATTGCACACCAAGGATTTGAAGGGCGATCAGCTACGCTGGCTGGGTGAGCTGTTCAAGCGCCACCGCGGCGCGTGCCCGATCACCATGGAGTACACCAGTCCCGATGCGAAGGCCTTGTTGCAGTTCGGCGAGACCTGGCGGATCGATCCGGCGGATGCCTTGATTCAAGCCCTGCGTGACCAGTTCGGGCGAGACAACGTCTTCCTCCAATACCGTTGACGGTCAGGTGCCATTCTTTACCATTAGAGCGCGCCTGATCCCGACCCGAATTTTTAATCTCGACCTGAACGCGCCTGTCCCTTAAGGTAGGGCGCGAATAGACAACCGGCCGGCCCAAGCTCTCTTGGAAGGTCGACCCAAGACGGACGCCTATGAACCCGAATTTTCTAGATTTCGAACAGCCGATCGCCGACCTGCAAGCCAAGATCGAAGAGTTGCGCTTGGTCGGTAATGACAATTCGCTGAATATCGGCGATGAGATCTCCCGCCTGCAGGACAAGAGCAGTACGCTGACCGAAGACATCTTCGGCAAGCTGACCAGCTGGCAGATCGCACGTCTGGCGCGTCACCCGAAACGTCCGTACACCCTGGACTACATCGAACACATCTTCACCGAGTTCGACGAACTGCACGGCGACCGTCACTTCTCCGACGACGCTGCCATCGTAGGTGGTGTTGCCCGTCTGGATGATCAGCCGGTGATGATCATCGGTCACCAGAAAGGCCGCGAAGTGCGCGAGAAGGTTCGTCGCAACTTCGGCATGCCGCGTCCGGAGGGCTACCGCAAGGCGTGCCGTCTGATGGAAATGGCCGAGCGTTTCAAAATGCCGATCCTGACCTTCATCGACACCCCGGGTGCTTACCCAGGCATCGACGCCGAAGAGCGCAACCAGAGCGAAGCAATTGCCTGGAACCTGCGCGTCATGGCTCGCCTGAAAACCCCAATCATTGCCACCGTGATCGGTGAAGGTGGTTCCGGTGGTGCATTGGCGATCGGCGTCTGCGATCAGCTGAACATGCTGCAGTACTCGACCTACGCGGTGATTTCGCCGGAAGGTTGCGCTTCGATTCTGTGGAAAACTTCCGAGAAGGCTCCGGATGCTGCTGAAGCCATGGGCATTACTGCCGAGCGTCTGAAGGGCCTGGGCATTGTCGATAAAGTGATCGGCGAGCCATTGGGCGGCGCTCATCGTGATCCGGCCGCTGCGGCTGCCTCGATCCGCGCCGAGCTGAGCTCGCAACTGGCGATGTTGAAGAAGTTCGATAACAAGGCGCTGTTGGCCCGTCGTTACGAGCGTCTGATGAGCTACGGTCTCTGATCTGACGCAGATTCGGCTGACAATAGAAAAAACTGTGGGAGCGGGCTTGCCCGCGAAAGCGATGTAACATTCAACGAATTTGTTGGCTGTTCCGCCGCCTTCGCGAGTAAGCCCGCTCCCACATTTGATTTGTGCGAAGTGATCGATATGAGTCAGCCCACGATTGATTTGCCTGCCAGACTCCTGCTGAAACTTGCACCGTGGCGCAACGCCACAACCTGGCGCATCGCCTTCTCCGGTGGTCTCGACTCCACCGTCCTGCTGCACCTACTCGCCCATCTCGCAAAAACCCAATCCCTGCCGACGCTGACCGCCATCCATGTCCACCACGGCCTTCAGACTGCGGCTGATGCGTGGCCGGAACATTGTCAGTCGGTCTGTGATGCGTTGGGGGTGCCGCTAGAAGTCGTGCGCGTTCAGGTTGAACCCGGCGCCAGCCTTGAGCGTGCGGCGCGGGATGCGCGTTATGGCGCCTTCATCGCGGCGACTCACGTCGGTGACGTGCTGCTCACGGGCCAACACCGCGACGATCAGGCGGAAACCCTGTTGTTTCGGCTGATGCGTGGGGCAGGGGTGAGAGGGTTGTCGGGAATGCCGAGCGAGCGTCCTTTGGGTCGGGGGCATCTGTTGCGGCCGTTGCTCGACGTAACGCGTGCCGAGCTTGAGGCCTACGCGACTGAATATCAGTTGGGCTGGATCGAGGATCCGTCGAACCAGGACCGCCAGTTCTCGCGCAATTATCTGCGTCATCAGGTGTTCCCTGTGTTGACTGCGCGCTGGCCGCAAGCGGTGGCGACCATGGCACGCAGCGCTGCGCATCTGAGCGAAGCGCAAGAACTGCTCGACGAATTGGCGCAAATCGATCTGGCCCGTGCCACCACGGTCAGCGATTTCGATTGGCTGGGTTTGCCGTCGCTGGCGCTGGCACCACTGGAAAAACTGTCTGATGCGCGTCAGCGCAATGCGCTAAGTCATTGGCTCAAACCGCTGACGACTTTGCCGGACAGTGACCATTGGTCGGGTTGGGAAAATTTTCGTGATGCGACCGGCGATGCGCGTCCGGTCTGGCGGCTGGCGGCGGGTGAATTGCATCGCGCGGGTAGGCGTGTCTGGTGGTTGTCGGGTGGCTGGCTGCGCACTCCGCCATCCCCGGTGTCTTGGGCTGATCCCTCGGTATCACTGGCGTTGCCGGATAACGGTGTACTCACGTTCACCGGTCAGATCCCCGTTGGCCCGCTGCAGATCCGCTATCGTGAGGGAGGCGAGGTGATGAACCTGCCCGATCGCGGCCACCGTGACCTGAAGCGTTTACTCAACGAACGCGGTGTGCCGGGCTTCGCCCGTGGCAGATTGCCGCTGGTCTACAGAGGCCCGCAATTGCTGGCGGTGGCGAACCTGCGGGGGCTAAATGGCGGTGAGCAAAGTGGCTGGCATTTGCATTGGCAGCCGCAGATCGAAGATCAAGGTTTGAGCTGAAAGGGGCTTTCCGGTAGACTACGCTCCCTTCTTGATACAACTTCTGTGGATTCGCCTGAATCGCAGGAGTTGCCGATTACCAAGCAGTCTTTGCTGGGCGATTCCAAAAAATGTGTAGCGAGCAACCTTCCGGTGTTTCATCTACCGGTCTGTCCCAACGCGGCGGTTTTTTTGAAAGATGCACTGTGATTAATGCAGGTGATCGGGGGCTTCGGCCTTCCTTCGCTTTCCCCGGCGGCTCGGACCGCTTTAACGCAGACTTCTAGGGTTTTTCATGACGCGCTACATATTCGTCACGGGCGGTGTTGTTTCTTCATTGGGGAAAGGCATTGCCTCGGCTTCATTGGCGGCCATCCTGGAGGCGCGGGGACTTAAGGTCACCATGCTGAAGCTGGACCCGTACATCAACGTTGACCCGGGCACCATGAGCCCGTTCCAGCACGGTGAAGTGTTCGTCACCCACGACGGCGCCGAGACCGACCTGGACCTGGGCCACTATGAGCGGTTCATCCGCACGACCATGACCCAGAACAACAACTTCACCACCGGCCGTGTCTACGAACACGTCCTGCGCAAAGAGCGCCGTGGTGATTACCTGGGCGCAACCATTCAGGTGATCCCGCACATCACCGACGAAATCAAGCGCCGGATCATCAAGGGCGCCGGCGATGCCGACGTGGCCATGGTCGAGATCGGTGGCACCGTGGGTGACATCGAATCGCAACCGTTCCTCGAAGCGATCCGTCAATTGCGTTTCGAAGTCGGCGCCAAGCGCGCGATGCTGATGCACCTGACGCTGGTGCCGTACATCGCCACTGCTGGCGAAACCAAAACCAAGCCGACGCAGCACTCGGTCAAGGAACTGCGTTCCATTGGCCTGCAGCCAGACGTGCTGGTGTGCCGTTCCGATCACCCGATCGACATCTCTTCGCGTCGCAAGATCGCCCAGTTCACCAACGTTGAAGAACGTGCGGTGATCGCGCTGGAAGACGCCGACACCATCTACAAGATCCCGGGCATCCTGCACTCCCAGGGCCTGGATGATTTCGTCGTCGAGCGTTTCGGCTTGCAATGCGACAGCGCCGATCTGTCCGAGTGGGAAGCGGTGGTAGATGCCAAGCTCAACCCGGAGCACGAAGTCACCATCGCGATGGTCGGCAAGTACATGGAACTGCTGGACGCCTACAAGTCGCTGATCGAAGCGATGAGTCACGCCGGCATCAGCAACCGCACCAAGGTCAACCTGCGCTACATCGATTCCGAAGACATCGAAAACCAGGGCACCGCGCTGCTGGAAGGCGTCGACGCGATTCTGGTTCCGGGCGGCTTTGGTCTGCGTGGCGTTGAAGGCAAGATCACTGCCGTTCAATACGCTCGTGAAAACAAGATTCCATACCTGGGTATCTGCCTGGGCATGCAAGTGGCCGTTATCGAGTTCGCTCGTAACGTCATGGGCTGGAAAGACGCCAACTCCACCGAGTTCGATCGCACCAGCGGTCACCCGGTGGTGGGTCTGATCACCGAGTGGGAAGATGCCACCGGCGCAGTCGAAACCCGTACCGAAACCTCCGATCTGGGTGGCACCATGCGCCTCGGCGCTCAGGATTGCCTGCTTGAGCCAGGCTCCCTGGTGCACGATTGCTATGCAAAGGACGTGATCGTCGAGCGTCACCGTCATCGCTACGAAGTGAACAACAACCTGCTGCCGCAAATCATCGAGGCCGGTCTGAAAATCTCCGGTCGTTCCGGTGATGGCGCGCTGGTTGAAGTGGTCGAAGCACCGGATCATCCATGGTTCGTCGCTTGCCAGTTCCACCCTGAGTTCACCTCGACACCGCGCGACGGTCACCCGTTGTTCAGCGGCTTCGTCAAAGCCGCTTTGGCCCAACACCAGAAGAAGGCGTAAACCAGATGGCACAGAAGATCATCCGCGTAGGCAACATCGAAATTGCCAACGACAAGCCAATGGTGCTGTTCGGTGGCATGAACGTGCTGGAAAGCCGCGACATGGCGATGCAGGTCTGCGAAGAGTACGTAAAGGTCACCGAAAAACTCGGTATCCCTTACGTGTTCAAGGCCAGTTTCGACAAGGCGAACCGTTCTTCTGTAACTTCTTACCGTGGCCCCGGCCTGGAAGAGGGCATGCGGATTTTCCAGGACATCAAGCAAGCCTTTGGTGTGCCGGTCATCACCGACGTCCACGAGCCTGATCAGGCCGCGGTCGTCGCTGAAGTCTGCGACATCATCCAGTTGCCGGCCTTCCTGTCGCGCCAGACCGACCTCGTGGTCGCTATGGCCAAGACCGGCGCGGTGATCAACATCAAGAAAGCCCAGTTCCTCGCGCCTCAGGAAATGAAACACATCCTGAACAAATGCGTAGAAGCCGGTAACGATCAGTTGATCCTCTGCGAGCGTGGTTCGAGCTTCGGCTACAACAACCTGGTCGTCGACATGCTTGGCTTCGGCATCATGAAGCAGTTCGAATACCCGGTGTTCTTCGACGTGACCCACGCGCTGCAAATGCCTGGCGGTCGCTCCGATTCAGCCGGCGGTCGTCGTGCCCAGGTCACCGACCTGGCCAAGGCAGGCATGAGCCAGTCGCTGGCCGGTCTGTTCCTCGAAGCGCACCCGGACCCGGACAACGCCAAATGCGACGGCCCTTGCGCCTTGCGCCTGGACAAACTGGAACCCTTCCTGGCCCAGCTCAAGGCACTGGACGAATTGGTTAAAAGTTTTCCGACAGTAGAAACCGCGTAAACCCCGATTCTCCGGTAAAGTACTGCACGGTTTAACGCTCAGGCCCTCGGGCTTGAGCCTTATCGTCCGCAAGCCTGCCCCCTGTCTGTCACTTGCCGACGATAAAGATTTCCTTCAGCTGCGTCGTTTTCGTCAACTTTGGAGTGTTCACAACAATGGCAAAAATCGTCGACATCAAAGGTCGTGAAGTTCTCGACTCCCGTGGCAATCCCACTGTGGAAGCAGATGTGCTTCTCGATAACGGCATCATCGGCAGCGCTTGCGCGCCATCCGGTGCTTCCACTGGCTCGCGTGAAGCACTCGAGCTGCGTGATGGCGACAAGAGCCGTTACTTGGGCAAAGGCGTTCTGAAAGCCGTCGCCAACATCAACGGTCCGATCCGCGATCTGTTGCTGGGTACAGACCCAAGCGACCAGAAAGCGCTGGATCACGCGATGATCAAGCTGGACGGCACCGAAAACAAAGCGACCCTGGGCGCCAACGCGATCCTCGCCGTTTCCCTGGCCGCGGCCAAGGCAGCAGCTCAGGACCAGGACCTGCCGCTGTACGCTCACATCGCCAACCTGAACGGCACCCCGGGTGTTTACTCGATGCCGGTTCCGATGATGAACATCATCAACGGTGGCGAGCACGCCGATAACAACGTCGACATCCAGGAATTCATGGTTCAGCCAGTCGGCGCCAAGTCTTTCTCGGAAGGTCTGCGTATGGGCACCGAGATTTTCCATCACCTCAAAGCTGTACTGAAGGCTCGTGGCCTGAGCACTGCCGTTGGTGATGAAGGTGGTTTCGCGCCGAACCTGGCCTCCAACGAAGACGCTTTGAAAGTGATCTCCGAAGCCGTGGCCAACGCTGGTTACAAGCTGGGTACCGACGTGACCCTGGCCCTGGACTGCGCGGCCAGCGAATTCTACGAAGACGGCAAGTACAACCTCTCCGGCGAAGGCCAGGTGTTCACCGCTGAAGGTTTCGCCGATTACCTGAAAGGTCTGACCGAGCGTTACCCGATCATCTCCATCGAAGACGGTCTGGACGAGTCCGACTGGGCGGGCTGGAAAATCCTCACCGACAAAATCGGCGAGAAGACTCAGCTGGTGGGCGACGACCTGTTCGTAACCAACACCAAGATCCTGAAAGAAGGCATCGATAAAAAGATCGCCAACTCGATCCTGATCAAGTTCAACCAGATCGGCACCCTGACCGAAACCCTGGAAGCGATCCAGATGGCCAAGGCCGCTGGTTACACCGCCGTCATCTCGCACCGCTCCGGCGAAACCGAAGATTCGACCATTGCCGACCTGGCTGTGGGCACTGCGGCTGGCCAGATCAAGACCGGCTCCCTGTGCCGTTCCGACCGTGTTTCCAAGTACAACCAACTGCTGCGTATCGAAGAGCAGTTGAATGGCAAAGCCAAGTACAACGGTCGTAGCGAGTTTCGCGGCTGAATAGCAAAGAGTAAAAAAGACACCGGATTGTGTCGAAAAATCGCGACAGCGATGAATTTGCCACTAATCTGATGCCTTATTAGCACAAGCCTGGTTCTTCCAGGCTTCGTGCTATCAGAAGCTTCAAAGTTATGGCATGGCTGTCTTTTTTCACTGGATACCTGATATTCGATGCGCAGTCCCAATTGGTTGTTTCTCGTCTTGCTCTTGCTGCTGGCCGGCCTGCAGTACCGCCTGTGGGTGGGTAATGGCAGTCTGGCGCAAGTGGCCGAGCTGAAGCAGCAGATTGCGGATCAACACGCCGAGAACGAGGCGTTGCTGGAGCGCAATCGGGTGATGGACGCCGAAGTCAGCGAATTGAAAAAGGGCATGGAGACCGTTGAAGAACGGGCTCGTCATGAGTTGGGCATGGTCAAGGACGGTGAAACCCTTTACCAGTTGGCCCAATGATGAATTCGTTACCGGCCTTCTGGGCCGTGATTCCTGCCGCGGGCGTTGGTGCCCGTATGGCCGCGGACCGTCCCAAGCAATACTTGCAACTGGGCGGGCGCACTATTCTCGAACACAGCCTCGGCTGTTTCCTCGATCATCCTGCCCTGAAGGGGTTGGTGGTCAGTCTTGCTATCGATGATCCTTACTGGCCGAACCTGGCATGTGCTGGCGATCCGCGTATTCAGCGGGTCGAAGGTGGCGCAGAGCGCTCCGGGTCGGTACTCAATGCCTTGCTACATTTGCATGCCCAAGGCGCTGACGATGAGGATTGGGTGTTGGTGCACGATGCTGCACGACCGAATCTGGCGCGTGATGATCTCGATAAATTGCTCAGTGAGCTGGCTGATGATCCGGTTGGCGGTCTATTGGCGGTGCCTGCGCGCGACACCCTCAAGCGGGTCGACAAGCATGGGCGCGTGCTGGAAACGGTGGATCGCAGCGTGATCTGGCAGGCCTATACGCCGCAGATGTTTCGCCTTGGCGCGTTGCATCGGGCATTGGCCGATAGTCTGGTGGCCGACGTTGTCATCACCGATGAAGCTTCGGCCATGGAATGGGCGGGTTTGGCGCCGCGCCTGATTGAAGGGCGATCCGATAACATCAAAGTCACTCGCCCCGAAGACCTTGAATGGTTGCGCCAGCGATGGGCTAACCGTCGCTAAGCCCGAGTCGCGCCTTTCGCGAGCAAGCCCGCTCCCACATTTGATCTCCGTCGGTTACGTGTTTGGGGTATGAAACAGAACCAATGTGGGAGCGGGCTTGCTCGCGAAAGCGGTGGTCCAGTCAACGAATCTATCGCTGAATGCATTGGCAGGTCTAACCACGATACTCCGGCCGTTCAGCCAACCCTTCCTTCAAGTAGTCCACCAACTTGCGCACCTTCGGCGACAGATGCCGTTGCTGCGGATAAAGCGCCCACACGGCGGTGTTCGGCGGCTGATGGGCTTCCAGCAGCGAAATCAATTCGCCGTTTTTCAGGTATTCCAGCACGTAGTAATCCGGTAACTGACACAACCCAACCCCTTGTAATGCGGCATCCAGCACTGCCTGCCCACTGTTGCAGCGCCAGTTTCCCTGTACTCGCTGGGAAAATTCCCGCCCGTTCTGTTCCAGTTGCCAGATATCCGAACTGCCAATAAGGCAGTTATGACGACTCAGTTCCGACAAGCTGTGTGGGCGTCCATACCGTTCCAGGTAGGACGGTGAGGCGCACAGGTACATGCGCCGTGGTGCCAGGCGCGTCGCGACCAACCTGGAATCCTGCAAGCGGCCGAGGCGGATGGCCAGGTCCAGCCCTTCATGCACCAGATCGAGCGGGCGATTGCTCAGCTCGATGTCGACGCGCAGTTGTGGATACAGCCCCATGAAGCGCGTCACCAGCGGCACGATGAATCGTTCGCCGTAGGCCACGGCACAGGTCATGCGCAGCATGCCCTTGGGTTCGCTGGTCAGGTCGCCGACAGCGCGCAAGGCTTCTTCGCGACCGTCCTGCAAACGCTGACAATGTTGCAAAAAGGTTTGCCCGGCCTCGGTCAGCGTGACTCGGCGGGTGCTGCGATAGAGCAAACGGGTTTGCAGGCGCTCTTCCAGCCGTACGATTTGGCGACTGATATGAGAAGAAGACACCCCAAGGCGTTCGGCCGCGGCAGTGAATTGGCTGCACTCAGCGACGGCGACGAACTCATCGATGCCTTCCCAGCGGTTTTCGGACATCAGGATTATCCCTGTGTGGCAATAATGTTTTGCTTTTGTCCTGATTATTCATCGTAAGCCGCTGTATTACACTCCTTGTCTTGTTTTTATTCACTGGAGAGTCAGCATGATCAAGTCGCGCGCCGCCGTTGCCTTCGAGGCCAAGAAACCCCTCGAGATCGTTGAAGTCGATGTCGCCATGCCCAAGGCTGGGGAAGTTCTGCTGCGCGTCGTCGCCTCCGGTGTTTGCCATACCGATGCCTACACCCTCTCGGGCGCTGACCCGGAAGGTATCTTCCCGTCGATCCTGGGTCATGAAGGTGGCGCGGTGGTCGAAGCGATTGGCGAGGGCGTGACTTCGGTCGCGGTCGGCGACCATGTGATCCCGCTGTACACCCCGGAATGCGGCAAGTGCAAATTCTGTCTGTCGGGCAAAACCAACCTCTGCCAGGCAATTCGTGCGACGCAGGGTAAAGGCCTGATGCCGGATGGCACTTCTCGTTTTTCCTACAAGGGCGAAACGATTTTCCACTACATGGGTACCTCGACTTTTTCCGAGTACACCGTGCTGCCGGAAATCTCCGTCGCCAAAATTCCTAAAGAAGCACCCTTGGAAAAAGTGTGCCTGCTGGGTTGTGGCGTCACCACAGGCATCGGCGCGGTAATCAACACCGCCAAGGTCAAACCGGGTGACACCGTCGCCATTTTCGGTCTGGGTGGCATCGGTCTGTCGGCTGTGATTGGCGCGGTCAAAGCGAAGGCTGGGCGGATCATCGCCATCGACATCAATCCGGCCAAGTTCGAGATCGCCAAGCAATTGGGCGCTACCGATTGTGTAAACCCGAAAGACTTCGATCGTCCGATTCAGGAAGTGATCGTCGACATGACTGATGGCGGCGTCGACTTTTCCTTCGAATGCATCGGAAACGTCCAGTTGATGCGTGCTGCACTTGAGTGCTGCCACAAAGGTTGGGGGGAGTCGGTAATCATCGGCGTGGCCGGCGCCGGTCAGGAAATCTCTACCCGTCCGTTCCAGTTGGTGACCGGTCGAGTCTGGCGCGGTTCGGCGTTTGGTGGTGTGCGCGGGCGTACCGAGTTGCCGAGCTATGTCGAAATGGCCCAGACCGGCGAGATCCCGCTGGATACCTTCATCACCCACACGATGGGCCTCGAAGATATCAACAAGGCGTTTGACCTGATGCATGAAGGCAAGAGCATCCGTTCCGTCATTCATTTCTGAGGTCGGTCATGAGCCTGGAAAATATCTCCTGTCAGAAAAGCTTCGGCGGCTGGCACAAGCGCTATCGGCACCGCTCCGACGTGCTCGGTTGCGACATGGTGTTTGCCGTGTACTTGCCGCCGCAAGCGGAGCAGGGCGGTAAGCTGCCGGTGCTGTACTGGTTGTCCGGCCTGACCTGCACCGACGAGAACTTCATGCAAAAGGCCGGCGCCATGCGCATGGCCGCCGAGCTGGGGCTGATCATCGTCGCACCGGATACCAGCCCACGCGGCCCAGATGTGCCGGGTGACCCGGATGGCGCCTGGGACTTCGGTCTCGGTGCCGGATTTTATCTGAATGCTACGCAGGAACCGTGGTCCCGGCACTATCGGATGCATGACTATGTCGTGCAGGAATTGCCGGCATTGGTCGAAGCGCATTTTCCGGCATCGGACAAGCGTGGCATCAGCGGTCACTCCATGGGTGGCCACGGTGCGCTGGTCTGCGCGTTGCGCAATCCGGGGCGTTATCTATCGGTGTCGGCGTTCTCGCCGATCAACAATCCAATTGATTGCCCTTGGGGCCAGAAAGCCTTTTCCCGTTACTTGGGCGAAGACCGTTCGAAGTGGCGCGAGTGGGATGCCTGTGTGTTGATCGCCGAGGCGGAAGAGAAATTGCCACTGCTGGTCGATCAAGGTGATCGCGATGATTTCCTGGCCACCCAGCTCAAGCCTGACGCCTTGCAACAGGCCGCCAAACTGGCGGGGCATCCGCTGACGTTGCGTCTGCAGCCGGGCTACGACCACAGTTATTTCTTCATCGCCAGCTTCATTGACGACCACCTGCAACATCATGCGCGCGCGCTAAGCGCCTAATGTCCGACAAAGCAGGTAGAATCACGCCCTGACAAAAATCGGGGCGTTTTTTTATGCGTATTGGCCACGGCTATGATGTGCACCGTTTCGCTGAAGGCGATTTCATCACTCTGGGCGGCGTGCGGATTGCACACAGCTTCGGGCTGCTCGCCCATTCCGACGGCGACGTCCTGCTGCACGCCTTGAGCGACGCGTTGCTCGGCGCTGCCGCGCTGGGTGATATAGGCAAGCATTTTCCGGACACCGACCCGCAATTCAAGGGCGCCGACAGCCGTGTGCTGTTGCGTCATGTTGTCGCGCTGATCCACGCCAAGGGCTGGAAAGTCGGCAACGTCGATAACACCATCGTCGCCCAGGCCCCGAAAATGGCCCCGCATATCGAATCGATGCGCGCGCTGATTGCCGCGGATCTTCAAGTTGAGTTGGATCAAGTGAACGTGAAAGCTACCACCACCGAAAAGCTTGGCTTCGTCGGTCGCGAAGAAGGCATTGCCGTGCACTCCGTTGCCTTGTTGCTGCGCGCATGAACGAGGCGCAATTGCTTGGCCCCCGGGCCTATGGTGAAGCCCTGGGCAGCGCGGTACTGAAAGCCACAGCAGAAGATTTCCAGGTCGACGAAGTCCTTGATATCCCCCTCAGTGGTGACGGCGAACACCTGTGGATCTGGGTGGAAAAGCGCGGTCTGAATACTGAAGAAGCGGCACGGCGCATCGCCAAGGCAGCGGGTGTGCCGTTGCGCACCGTCAGCTATGCCGGCCTCAAGGACCGTCAGGCGCTGACGCGCCAGTGGTTCAGTGTGCAACTGCCGGGCAAGGCTGATCCTGATCTGTCGGCGGCGGAAAACGACACGCTGAAAATCCTCAAGACCGGTCGGCATAAACGCAAACTGCAACGCGGTGCCCACTCGGCCAACGGCTTCACCTTGCGCTTGACCCAGTTCACCGGTGACAAGGCGGCTATCGAAGAGCGTCTGCAACTGATCGCCAAACAAGGTATTCCCAATTATTTCGGTGCCCAGCGATTCGGCTTTGATGGCGGCAACGTCGTCGACGCCCGTGCCTGGGCCGCGCGCAAGGCCCTGCCGGAGCAACGCAATGTGCGTTCGCGGCTGCTCTCCACCGCCCGTAGTTTTCTGTTCAATCAAGTGTTGGCGGCGCGCGTCGCCGATGGCACCTGGCAGCGCGCGCAGGTGGGTGATCTGCTGGCGTTCACCGACAGCCGCAGTTTCTTCCCGGCGGGTGAAGCCGAATGCAGCGATCCTCGTCTGGCGATTCTCGACCTGCACCCGACCGGCCCGCAGTGGGGCGAAGGTGACTCGCCGACGTCAGGCGCAGTCCATGAACTGGAGCAGGCAATCGCCGCGCGCGAAGCGGATCTGCGCGATTGGTTGATTAACGCCGGAATGAGCCACGAACGTCGCATCCTGCGGCTGCCCATTGGCGGGTTGACGTGGCATTATCCCGAGCCTGACATTCTGCAACTGGAATTCGTCCTGCCGGCCGGATGCTTCGCCACCGTATTGGTGCGTGAACTCGTCGATCTGGTGCCGGTGGGGCAGACGGACAGCCCATGCGTATTCTGATTTCTAACGACGATGGGGTAACCGCACCCGGTCTCGCCGCGCTTTATGCTGCGCTGGCGGATTACACCGAATGCGTGGTTATCGCCCCGGACCAGGACAAAAGCGGCGCCAGCAGCTCGCTGACGCTCGACCGTCCTTTGCACCCGCAAACCCTGGTGAACGGCTTTATCAGTCTTAACGGCACACCCACCGACTGCGTGCACCTGGGCCTTAACGGCTTGCTGGAGCTTGAGCCGGACATGGTGGTTTCCGGCATCAACCTGGGGGCCAACCTGGGGGATGATGTGCTGTATTCCGGCACTGTGGCGGCGGCCCTCGAGGGACGTTTCCTTGGGCGTCCTTCGTTTGCCTTTTCGCTCGTCTCACGGCAAGTAGAGAACCTTCCCACAGCCGCTTATTTTGCGCGCAAACTGGTAGAGGCTCACGCGGACCTTGATCTGCCACCGCGCACGGTACTGAACGTGAACATTCCCAACTTGCCGCTGGAGCACATCCGCGGTATCCAGCTGACCCGCCTCGGCCATCGCGCCCGCGCCGCGGCACCGATGAAAGTGGTCGACCCGCGTGGTAAATCCGGTTACTGGATCGCCGCGGCGGGGGACGCTGAAGATGGTGGCCCGGGTACCGATTTCCATGCGGTGATGCAAGGCTATGTTTCAATCACGCCACTGCAACTGGACCGCACCTTTAATGATGCCTTCAGAAGTCTCGATGGCTGGCTGGAGGGTCTGCGTTAATGTCTCGTGAACAAGACCATATTCTGCATCGCGGTATCGGGATGACCTCCCAACGGACCCGTGAGCGTCTGATTCAGCGCCTCTATGAAGAGGGAATATCCAACGCCAAGGTGCTGGAAGTCATCCGCCGCACCCCGCGTCACCTGTTCGTCGATGAGGCGCTGGCTCATCGCGCCTACGAAGATACAGCGTTGCCGATCGGGCATAACCAGACCATTTCCCAGCCTTATATGGTGGCTCGCATGAGCGAGTTGCTGCTGGAGGCCGGTCCGTTGGACAAGGTAATGGAAATCGGTACCGGTTCGGGTTACCAGACGGCCGTGCTGTCGCAATTGGTCGAGCGGGTTTTTTCCGTGGAGCGCATCAAGGTTCTGCAGGACCGGGCCAAGGAGCGCCTGGTGGAACTGAACCTGCGCAACGTGGTGTTTCGCTGGGGCGATGGTTGGGAAGGCTGGCCGGCATTGGCGCCTTACAACGGCATCATCGTCACCGCCGTGGCCACCGATGTGCCTCAGGCACTGCTCGATCAGTTGGCACCGGGTGGGCGACTGGTGATTCCGGTCGGCTCCGGTGAAGTTCAACAATTGATGTTGATCATCCGTGAGGAACAGGGCTTTTCCAGACGTGTTCTGGGGGCTGTGCGCTTTGTGCCATTGCTCAATGGGCCGTTGGCCTGAGCATTTGTTTAAGCACGCTGAATTCTCTTCGAATGCCCGGGTCTTACAGCGGCATCGATTGGTTAAACGCAATTCATCTTCAGGCAGCAAACGTGTGCGCGAAGCGAATCCGCTTCATTAAAGTTAAAGCCTGTTCGGCCCGTTATACTTGCGACATTTCGTGCCGGAGCACGGCAATCCATATTTTCAGCCACCACAAAGGGAGCGGCGGGTGAGTCTCACAGTCATTGCGCAGCGAATGGGTATAACGAGCTTTCAGCGTCTGGTGACTGGCCTTGTCTTGAGTACCTTGCTGGTCGGATGTTCCAGCACCAAATCAGGTAGTGCGAGCGTCGTCGATCGCAACAACGCGGTCGCCCAGCGTCCGGCCGTGACCACCGGCCAATATGTTGTCCGACCCAAGGACACTTTGTTCTCCATCGCTTTTCGCTACGGTTGGGACTACAAAGCCCTCGCAGCACGGAACAACATTCCTACGCCTTACACGATCCATCCGGGTCAGACGATTCGCTTCGACGGTCGCAGCGGTTCAACGCCGACGGCGGTAGTGAGTTCGTCCAGTTCCTCGCCTTCGTCGTCGAGTAAAACCACCGTAATTCGGCGCCAGGCAAATGGCGCTACAACCACTACAACAGTGCTTGCACCGTCCGTCGCCAACAAGCCGGCACCCGCTCCACTGCCTCCTGCCGGTCCGGCCCCGACGGGCTGGGGGTGGCCTTCTAATGGCATTCTGATTGGTAAATTCTCTTCAAACGGTAGTTTGAATAAAGGAATTGATATCGCCGGAGATTTGGGACAGCCTGTTTTAGCTGCGTCTGATGGGACGGTGGTATACGCCGGGAGTGGCTTAAGGGGCTACGGCGAATTAGTCATCATCAAACACAGCGATACCTACGTCAGTGCCTACGGACATAACCGCAGGCTGTTGGTTCGGGAGGGGCAGCAGGTCAAAGTCGGACAGACAATTGCCGAAATGGGGTCAACGGGTACAGACCGGGTGAAACTGCATTTTGAGATTCGCCGACAAGGTAAACCTGTAGATCCGCTGCAATTCCTGCCACGTCGTTGATTTGTTAGCCAGCCTGTTCCGTCACGTAGAGGGAACAGGCTCCAGCGTTGCCAGGGATCAAGGCGCCGCTTGAGCTTGAGGTCGAACTCACCAAAGGACTATAACAATGGCTCTCAGTAAAGAAGTGCCGGAGTTTGACATCGACGATGAGGTTCTCCTGATGGAGACCGGCATCGCCACGGATTCGATGTCGAATGATGAAGGGGATGCACCACCTTCCGTTCGTGCCAAATCCAAACACTCCGCTTCGCTTAAGCAACACAAGTACATCGATTACACACGGGCACTCGATGCCACTCAGCTGTACCTCAACGAAATCGGCTTTTCCCCATTGCTCTCCCCGGAGGAAGAAGTTCATTTTGCGCGCTTGTCGCAAAGTGGCGATCCGGCCGGGCGCAAGCGCATGATTGAAAGCAACCTGCGGCTGGTGGTGAAAATCGCCCGTCGTTACGTCAATCGTGGGCTGTCGCTGCTGGACCTGATCGAAGAGGGCAACCTCGGCCTGATCCGGGCAGTAGAAAAGTTCGATCCTGAACGCGGTTTCCGCTTTTCGACCTACGCCACCTGGTGGATTCGTCAGACCATCGAGCGCGCGATCATGAATCAGACCCGGACCATCCGGTTGCCGATCCATGTGGTCAAAGAGCTCAATGTGTACTTGCGGGCTGCACGGGAGCTGACTCAAAAGCTCGATCATGAACCCTCACCCGAAGAAATCGCCAACCTGCTGGAGAAACCGGTAGGCGAGGTCAAGCGCATGCTAGGCCTGAACGAGCGGGTTTCTTCGGTCGACGTCTCGCTGGGTCCGGATTCGGATAAAACCCTGCTGGACACCCTTACCGATGACCGCCCGACCGATCCATGCGAACTGTTGCAGGACGACGATCTGTCACAGAGCATCGATCAGTGGCTCTCGGAGCTGACCGACAAGCAACGCGAGGTGGTCATTCGCCGCTTCGGCTTGCGAGGTCACGAGAGCAGCACGCTTGAAGACGTAGGCCTGGAAATCGGCTTGACCCGGGAGCGGGTCAGGCAAATTCAGGTTGAAGGCCTCAAGCGTCTTCGGGAGATTCTCGAGAAAAACGGCCTGTCGAGTGAGTCGCTGTTCCAATAAGCAATTCGCTCAACCGGTAACAAATAGCCCCGACTGGTTTGGGGCTTTTTGTTGCCGGGAATATGAGAGGTGCGTTGTTTTTTGCACCACCTCAGGTTTGTAGTCTCGTGTTGTAAGTCTTTGCTTACTCTTTCGTAAGTGTTCGTTATTTTTACACCCTGGCAGTTGTCTATTTGACTTGCGGTATTCGTTTATGCCATTGATTTATATGATTATTTTTTTAGATTAACAGCGTGTGACAGACGCTTTCAGCGACAGAGGCCGATTGCTCTTAATGGGAAATTCTCTAGTATCTGAACTGTGTCGACGGATAGACACGCCCTTCAAGGAAGAGGGGAACGGACATCGCAGGAAGCGATTCATCAGGACGATGAAAAGGAACACAAGGAATAGGGAAAAAATGTGGGCGGGTCATACCGCCCCTTTTTTTTGCCTGCAGAAAAGCAAAAAGGCCCACAAGGGGCCTTTTCGAGAACACGGGGTAATCAGCGTTCGAGGTCTTTGATCTTGCCTTTGACGCCATCCCACTCTTCGGCATCGGGCAACGATTCTTTCTTCTCGGTGATGTTGGGCCAGATTTCCGCCAGCTCAACGTTCAGCTGAATGAATTGCTGCATATCTTCCGGAACTTCATCTTCGGAGAAGATGGCCACGGCAGGGCATTCTGGTTCGCACAGTGCGCAGTCGATGCACTCATCCGGGTGAATCACCAGGAAGTTCGGGCCTTCGTAAAAGCAGTCCACCGGACAGACTTCTACGCAGTCGGTGTACTTGCACTTGATGCAGTTGTCGGTGACGACGAAGGTCATTTCTAATTTTCTCCTCAGGCGGCGGCAGCGGAGCCCCTTCACGTTGGGGTCGCCAGGTTCGGGAGCGATAGTCTGCAGGTCAGGCTATTGGCCTGCAGCATCCCAAACCGCGCGAGATTCTAACAGCTTGCAGGCAAGTGCGTTAGATCCGTGTCTTTAGTGTATAGAGCATTTCGAGCGCACGACGCGGTGACATGTCGTCCAGATCAAGTTTGGCCAGTTCATCCAGCACCGGATGTGGCAGGCTGGCGAACATGTCGCTCTGCTGCGGCGTAACCGGTTTGCCTTTGGCAGGCTTCGGAACTTCATGAGGCAGCGCTGTGGATTCCAGTCGGCTCAGATGTTCGCGAGCACGCACGATCACTTCGCTCGGCACACCGGCCAACTGCGCAACCGCCAGGCCATAGCTCTGGCTGGCAGGCCCAGGCAACACGTGGTGCAGGAACACGATGCGTTCGTTGTGTTCGGTGGCATTGAGGTGCACGTTGGCCACCAGTGGCTGGGCTTCCGGCAGCACCGTCAGCTCGAAATAGTGGGTGGCGAACAGGGTGTAGGCCCGCAGGTGCGCGAGACGCTCAGCCGCCGCCCAGGCCAGGGACAGACCGTCGAAGGTGCTGGTGCCGCGACCGACTTCGTCCATCAGCACCAGGCTGCGTTCGGTGGCGTTGTGCAAAATGTTCGCGGTTTCGCTCATTTCAACCATGAAGGTCGAACGCCCGCCCGCCAAGTCATCGCTGGAACCGATCCGGGTGAAGATTCGGTCGACCAGGGACAATTCGCAACTGGCCGCCGGCACGAAACTGCCGATATGCGCCAGTAGCACGATCAACGCGGTCTGACGCATGTAGGTGGATTTACCGCCCATGTTCGGACCGGTGATCACCAGCATGCGGGTATTGTCGTCAAGGCTCAGGTCATTGGCCACGAATGGCGTAGTGAGTACTTGCTCGACCACCGGGTGACGACCCTGGGTGATGCGCATGCACGGCTCGCTGACGAAGCGTGGGCAGTTCAGGTCCAGATTCAGTGCACGCTCGGCGAGGTTGCTCAGCACGTCCAGCTCGGCCAATGCGGCGGCGGTGTCTTGCAAGGGCGGCAGCTGGGCAATCAAGTCTTCGAGCAACGCTTCGTAGAGCATCTTCTCGCGGGCCAGGGCGCGGCTCTTGGCCGACAGCGCCTTGTCTTCGAACGCCTTTAGCTCCGGCGTGATGAAGCGCTCGGCACCTTTGAGGGTCTGCCGGCGAATATAGTCTGCGGGCGCCGATTCGGCCTGCTTGCTCGGCAACTCGATGAAGTATCCGTGAATCCGGTTGTAGCCGACCTTAAGGTGCGACAGGCCGGTGCGGGCCTTTTCGCGCGCTTCGAGATCGATCAGGAACTGCCCGGCGTTTTCGCTGAGCGATTGCAATTCGTCGAGTTCGCTGTCGTAACCGGTTTTCAACACACCGCCGTCACGGATAACGGCGGGCGGGTTATCGATAATGGCTTTTTCCAGCAATGCCGCCAGTTCCGGATAGGTACTGGTGGTCGTCGCCAATTGAATGATGTGCGGGGCTTCAAGCTCGGCCATCGCCACTTGCAACCCTGGCAGTGCACCGAGGGCGTCGCGAAGGCGCGCCAAGTCACGAGGACGGGCATTGCGCAGGCCGATCCGCGCCAGAATCCGCTCGATGTCACCGATTTCCTTGAGCTGCGGTTGCAGTTTTTCGAAGCGGTAACCATCGAGCAGGCAGGTGATCGAACTCTGACGCGCCAGCAATACGGTCAAATCCCGCAGCGGACGGTTCAGCCAGCGAGTCAGCAGGCGGCTGCCCATGGCGGTCTGGCAGCGGTCGACCACCGATTGCAAGGTGTTGTCACGACCGCCGGCCAGGTTGGTGTCCAGTTCCAGGTTGCGACGGCTCGCGCCGTCCAGCACCACGGTGTCATCCAGACGTTCATGACGCAGGCTGCGCAAATGCGGCAGGGCGGTGCGCTGGGTTTCCTTGGCGTAGCTGAGCAGGCAACCGGCGGCGCCGATCGCCAGGGTCAGGTTCTCGCAGCCGAAACCTTTCAGGTCCTGGGTGGAAAACTGCTGGCAAAGACTTTTCAGTGCCGAGTCACGTTCAAAATCCCACGGCGCACGGCGACGAACCCCACGACGTTTTTCCGCCGGCAGGTCTTTCGGCCAGTCGTCCGGGATCATCAGCTCTACCGGATTGACCCGCTCCAGTTCCGCCAGCAGGTTTTCCCAGCCTTTGATCTCCAGCACGGTGAAGTTGCCGCTGGTAATGTCCAGCACCGCCAGACCGAACAGACGCTCATCACCCAGCACCGCTGCGATCAGGTTATCCCGACGTTCATCCAGCAGCGCTTCATCGCTGACTGTGCCGGGGGTAATGATCCGCACCACCTGACGATCCACCGGGCCTTTGCTGGTGGCCGGGTCGCCGACCTGCTCACAAATCACCACTGACTCGCCGAGCTTCACCAGTTTCGCCAGATAACCTTCCGCGGCGTGGTAAGGAATCCCACACATCGGAATCGCCTGACCCGCCGATTGCCCACGAGCCGTCAGGGTGATGTCCAGCAACTTGGCGGCCTTCTTCGCGTCTTCATAGAAGATCTCGTAGAAGTCACCCATGCGATAGAACATCAGCTGATCAGGGTGCTGGTTCTTCAGGCGCCAGTACTGCTGCATCATCGGCGTGTGGGAGGACAGATCGGAGAGGGCTTTATTCATCGGATATAGGCAAATTCGTTGAAAGGTGTGGGGCAAAAGGAGGGCATCGGCCCGGCTTTTCCGCGATGGGCGCAAGGTTAACATGGGCAGTCCGACCTACGCAGGCATGAAAGCTCCAAGGCACATTTCTGCTGTCTATGCACGATCTATGCAAATCAGCATTTGTCTTCCGAAAAAAGATCAAGCACTATGCGCGTTATGCAAAAACGCAACGTTTCTACCGTCTTAAGAGCACTGCTCGATCAGCACGGGATCTCCCCCACGGAGCTTCACCGTCGCACCGGCGTGCCTCAATCCACTCTCTCGCGGATCCTCAGCGGGAAGATCGTCGATCCTTCGGATAAACATATTTCGAAGATTGCCGAATACTTCGCCGTGAGCACCGACCAGTTGCGTGGCCGTGCGGATGTCGCGCACGCCGCCAGCGCCGGGCGCGATGAGTCGCATTCGGAACTCAAGGACATAAGCCTGTGGGACGACGATACGCCAGTCGATGACGACGAGGTGTCGGTCCCCTTTCTTCGCGAGGTTGAATTGGCTGCTGGATCAGGAAGATTCGTCATCGAAGAGAGCGAACGCTCTAGCCTGCGCTTCGGCAAGCGCAGCTTGCGCCACAACGGCGTGCAGTTCGACCAGGCCAAATGCGTGACTGTGCGCGGCAACAGCATGTTGCCGGTGCTGCGTGATGGCGCCACGGTCGGGGTGAATGCCGGTAAATGCGGGATTGGCGACATCGTCGACGGTGACCTCTACGCCATCAACCACAACGGCCAGTTGCGGGTGAAACAGCTTTATCGCCTGCCGACAGGGATTCGCCTGCGCAGCTTCAACCGCGATGAGCACCCGGACGAGGACTACAGCTTCCAGGAAATCCAGGAAGAGCAGATCGTCATCCTCGGTCACGTCTTCTGGTGGGGCATGTACGCCCGTTAACCTCACCGCTGTCAGATAAAACCCGCTGCCCGGCGGGTTTTTTTTCGCCTATCGAACAACCGCCAACGCCTTTGCTTGTGGGGCTTTCATGCGTCTGTGCATTTCTTGTGCATAAATAAATGCATTTATGCATTGACTGTATATGCATCCATGCATATTCTTTGTCTCAAGCCGCCCAACAAGGCGGCTCGAAACGAAGCTCTTTAGTTCCACCACAAAGGCAGCGATGAACCGGCCTCAACGGTTCAGAGGGTTGGCAACTGACCCGGGTGTGCAGCGTAAAGCACCAGAAGCAGTTATCCGGCGGGCAGGGACCGCGGTCGGAAAAACAATTTGAATGGACTCGTACCGCGCCAGTAGCGCCGAAAGGTCAGCTTCCTTTTTTGTACACAGGATTAAAGGAAGGCGAAGGACCGCATTACTGAAAAGCCTGGGCGACCGGGCTTTTTGGAATGCCTGCCTCAAGAGACATCGCTTGAATCCAACACACATCACTCATCAATCACCCCCAGGAGGCGTGACATGACAAACGAGCAACAAGCGTTGCTGGACATGCCGATCTGGCTGGTCATCGTTCTCGCCCTGGTGGGCGGGGTGTCCGGCGAAATGTGGCGGGCCGACAAGGAGGGCGCCCGTGGCTGGTCGCTGCTGCGGCGCCTGGCGCTGCGCTCCGGGGCCTGCATGATCTGCGGGGTCTCGGCAATCATGCTGTTGTACGCCGCCGGCGTATCGATCTGGGCCGCAGGGGCCTTTGGCTGCCTGACGGCGATGGCCGGGGCGGACGTGGCCATCGGGCTTTACGAACGCTGGGCAGCCAAGCGCATCGGTGTTTGTGAAGTGCCACCGCGCGATACGCCTCAGGATCATTGAGACCCCAACCTGAAGGAGCGTCATCCACAGTGCAAACCGCACTGACCCGCAAGGACGCGGGTTTCCCACGGCCAGTACCGTTCACTCAAACCCGCCGCGACGGGTTTTTTTATTGCCCGGTGAAATTTTATGAAGATCACAGCCCTGATCACGCAGTTGCGTGAGCAATGCCCGACTCTGGCCAATCGCATCGCGGCCGGCATCGACCTCGCCACGTTACAAGCCAACACCCCGCTGCAAACACCTTGCGCTTATGTGGTGCCCCTCGCCGATGTGGCGAGCAAGAGCCTCGCGCAAAACCTGATGCTGCAATCAATCCGCGACCGCTTCGAAGTGACGCTGGTGCTCGATACCGCGGACGCCGCAGCAGCGCTGGATCAATTGCACAACTTGCGTGCCGAGCTGTGGCGCGCACTGGTGGGTTTCAAGCCCGGCAGCGACTACGACGCCATCGAGTACGACGGCGGCGAACTGGTTTCCATCAACAGCAGCCGCGTGCTGTATCGCCTGCGCTTTTTCGCCGAATTCCAGCTCGGGCGCAATCTGCCGGGTCAACCGGCGGAGAGCTGGCACGAGCGTGAACTGGACGGTTTGTCGTCCTTTACCGGGGTCACCGTGCGGGTCGATGCGATCGATCCGGCGGACCCCAATCTGCAACGCCCAGGCCCCGACGGGCGCCTGGAACTGACTTTCTCTGGAGACGTAACCCCATGAGCAAACGCATCACCGTGCTGCCGGCCCCTGGCCGTGTCGTGCCGGACCCGGAAGCGGGCGATCTGTTGCCCCCGGAGGGCCGTGAAGTGCCGGACAACGCCTGGTGGCGTCGACGTCTGGCCGATGGCGATATCACTACCAAAGCCGTGAAAGCGGCGAAACCACAGGGAGCCAAATAATGGCGATCGGATTCAGCAACATCCCCGCGGACATTCGTGTTCCGCTGTTCTATGCCGAAATGGACAACTCGGCCGCCAATAGCGCGTCGTCGGCCATGCGCCGCCTGATCGTCGCTCAGGTCAACGACAACATTGCGCCGGCCGATGTCGGCAAACTGGTGCTGGTGTCCAGCGTGGCGCTGGCCAAAAGCATTGGCGGCCAGGGCTCGATGCTCGCCTCGATGTACGAAACCTGGCGCAAGACCGACCCGATCGGCGAGATCTGGTGCCTGCCGCTGCACAACACTGAAGGCAGCATTGCCAAAGGCGTGCTGACCCTGACCGGTGCGGCGACCCAGAGCGGTGTGCTCAACCTGTATGTCGGCGGCGTTCGTGTTCAGGCGGCCATCGTCAACGGTGCCACTGCGGCGCAAGCGGCCACGGCCCTGGCGCTGAAAATCAATGCCTCCGCCGACCTGCCGGTCAGCGCTGCAGCGGTCGAAGGTGTGGTCACCCTGAGCGCCAAATGGACTGGCGACAGCGGCAACGACATCAGTCTGCAATTCAATCGCCTGGGCAAGAGCAACGGCGAAGAAACCCCGGCAGGCTTGACCTCGGCTATCACCGCCATGACTGGCGGTGCCGGTGTGCCGGATCAAGTGGCCGCTGTGGCGGCGCTGGGCGATGAACCGTTCGAGTTCATCTGCATGCCGTGGTCGGATCTGTCGACCCTCAACACCTGGCAAGCCGTCATGGATGACAGCACCGGACGTTGGTCCTGGGCCAAGCAATTGTTCGGTCACGTCTACAGCGCCAAGCGCGGCACCATCGGTACTCTGGTGGCGGCCGGTCAGGCGCGTAACGATCAGCACATGACCATTCAGGCGCTGGAACCGGGCGTACCGCAACCGTTCTGGGTGCAGGCCGCTGCATTGGCTGCGCGCACTTCGGTGTTCATCTCTGCCGACGCCAGCCGTCCGACCCAAAGCGGCAGCCTGCCCGGTCTCGACCCGGCACCGGCGAGTGAGCGTTTCACCCTGACCGAGCGTCAGTCGTTGCTCAACTACGGCATCGCCACCGCGTACTACGAAGGCGGCTACGTGCGCATTCAGCGTTCGATCACCACCTATCAGAAGAACGCCTACGGCCAGGCAGATAACTCCTACCTGGACAGCGAAACCATGCACCAGTCGGCGTTCATCGTGCGTCGTCTGCAAAGCGTGATCACCAGCAAATACGGTCGCCACAAACTGGCCTCCGACGGTACTCGTTTCGGCGCCGGCCAGCCGATCGTGACCCCAAGCACAATTCGCGGTGAGCTGATCGCCCAGTACGCCAAGCTCGAACTGGAAGGCCACGTGGAAAACGCCGAACTGTTCGCCGAGCACCTGATCGTCGAGCGCGACGTGCAGGACCCGAGCCGGGTCAACGTGCTGTTCCCGCCGGATTACATCAACGGCCTGCGCGTGTTCGCGCTGCTCAACCAGTTCCGTCTGCAGTACGACGACGCAGCCTGATCGCTGCCTTTGACTGTGTGATTTCAGCCCACCTCGCGTGGGCTTTTTATTTGAAGGGAGAAACACCATGGGTCAACTGATTGCGGGCACCTGCTACGTCAAAGTGGACGGCGCTCAACTGACCATCAACGGCGGCTGCGAAGCGCCCTTGATGGCCGTTAAACGGGAAACCGTCGTGCCGGGCTTCTACAAGGAAACCGATATCGCGCCGTCGTTCAAAGTGACGGCGCTGCACACCGCGGACTTCCCGCTCAAGCAACTGATCGCAGGCACTGACATGACCGTCACCTGCGAATTCAGCAACGGCAAAGTTTACGTATTGGCCGGCGCCTATCTGGTGGAAGAACCGGTATCGAAAGGCGATGACGCCACCATCGAACTGAAATTCGAAGGCATCAAGGGGACCTGGCAATGAGCAGCGCCGTGAAGCTTCAAGTGGCGATCGAAGCCCACGGCGAGTCCTTGACCGAACTCAACCTGCGCCGTCCGACGGTGCAGGAAGTGCGGGCGATCAAGGCGCTGCCGTACAAGATCGACAAGAGCGAAGAGGTCAGCCTCGACATGGACGTCGCGGCCAAATACATCGCCGTGTGCGCCGGCATTCCGCCGTCGTCGGTCAACCAGCTGGATCTGGCTGACCTCAACGCGCTGAGTTGGGCCGTCGCGAGTTTTTTCATGAGTGCGGCGTCGGCGCCATCACCGACCTGATCGCAGTCGCCTATGACCTGGCCTGGTTCTGGAAGGTTGACCCCGAACAGATGATGGCCAGGCCACTGGATGTGCTCCGCGAATCGCTGGAGCACGCGCAACGGATCAATGCGATGCAGCAGGTGCAGTGATGGCGAACATACAACAAAGCATGAACCTGACGAACATTCAGACCACGGTGAACATGTCCGTGGTCGTGATTAACGCCCAGAAACTGGACACCCAGCTCAAGGGCATCAAGGCCAGGATCGGCGCATTCAAGAAAAGCATCGAGGACAGTCTCGGCACTCTCGATGCGGGCGCTTTCATCAATGGGGGCGGGCTGCTGGAGCCCTTCATCAGCGGCATCAAAAAGGCAATCAAGGCAGAAGATGAACTCGAGGGAAAATCCAGTAAAACCACGACGCTGAAAGCGCCTGAGGTCTCGCTCGGTAATACAGCGACCAACCTCAAGCAGTTCAACGATGCGGTAGATGGTATTTCCTTGAAAATGGGGCAGGCGCTGCTGCCGGCCGTCAACAGTGTGGTCACCGGCCTGATGCCGTTGATCACTGCCGTTGGCGAATTTGTCGCCAATAACCCTTCACTGGTCGAAGGGTTGGCGGCGGCAGCCGTGGCCTTTACGGTGGTCACCGCTGGGGCCATGGGGCTCGTTGCTGTGATGGGGCTGCTGACTTCGCCGATTGGCATCGTCGCGGCAGTGATTGCCCTGACAGCGGGTTTGATTGTGGCTTACTGGAAGCCGATATCGGGATTCTTCAAAGGTATCTGGCAAGCGATGCAAGGGGCGGCGGAGTCGACGTTTGCAGCGTTCCAGAGCCTGTTCAACTGGAAGCCGCTCGAGGCGCTGAAGGAGGCGTGGGCACCGATCAGTGGCTTTTTCGGTTCGCTCTGGCAGGAAGTAAAAAACCTGTCCGCACCCATCTTCGATTTTTTCAAGACGCTGTTTTCCTGGCATCCGCTCGTCATCGTTGCCAGTAATTGGCAGCCGCTGGTGGGGTTGTTCTCCGCGCTCTGGGATTTGCTCAGGGCTTTGGCGGTACCGGTGATCAGCTTTTTCAAGAAGCTCTTTGACTGGAGCGTGCTGGACAACGTCGCCCGTACCTGGCAACCGGTGGTTGCGTTCTTTTCGGCGACATGGGATGTGCTTCGTGCGCTGGCCGCGTTGGCGGTCGATTTTCTCAAAGGCCTGTTCGACTGGTCGCCGTCTGAGGCGTTCCGTGCAGCCTGGGACCCGGTGAGCATTTACCTCTCGGGGATGTGGCAGAACCTGCAAGTGCTGGCGCAACCGACGGTGGACTTTTTCAAAGGCCTGTTCGACTGGTCGCCGTCTGAAGTGTTTCGTGCAGCCTGGGACCCGGTGAGCAATTACTTCTCGGGGATGTGGCAGAACCTGCAAGTGCTGGCGCAACCGACAGTGGATTACTTCAAGGGACTCTTTGATTGGTCACCCCTGGACATGTTCAAGGCAGGTTGGGAGCCGGTCACCGAATGGTTCTCCACTTGGTGGGGCAAGCTGCAAGAACTGATCGCGCCGGTCAAGGAAATGTTCAACGGTGGCTTTGGCGGTTTCATTACCAGTGTTACCGGTCAGGTCGAAGGCCTGACCGCGGCGCAACAGAAAACCAATGCCGAAGGCAAGGGCGAGCTCTCACCTGCGTTCTTTGGTGCCAGCAATGACACGGCGCTGCTGCCGAACAACCTGGCCCAAGGTTCCAACGCCTTGGTGCAGCAAACCGCCGCCAACAACCGCACGCAACTCGAAGGCGGCCTGACCGTGCGCTTCGAAAACGCGCCGGCCGGGCTGCGCACCGACCAACCGCAAACCAATCAACCGGGGCTGTCGCTCAATTCGCGCATCGGCTATCGCTCGCTGTCTCTGGGAGGTTCCAATGAACTGGCGTGACCGTTTGTTGCCGGCATCCTTTCGGGGAGTCGGTTTTTGGGTCGATCAGGCGAAAACTCCGGTCGGCCACAAAGGCCAGTTGCATGAGTATCCACAACGTGACCAGCCGTTTTTCGAGGGCCTTGGCCAGCAGGCGAAGATCCACGACCTGACGGCATTCATTGTCGGTGCCGACTGCCTGGAGCAGCGCGACAAACTGCTCAAGGCGTTGGAGCAGGGCAGTGGTGAACTGGTCCATCCGTGGTTGGGGCGGATGCAAGTCAAGGTCGGTGAATGCGACATGATACAGACCCGCCAGGACGGCGGGCTGGTGACTTTCGCCCTGAAGTTCTACCCCGATCAACCGCTGCAATTTCCGACGGCCACGGTCAGCACGCAAAAGGTGCTGCTGTCATCGGCGGACACGCTGCTGGGCTCGGCGGTGGCGCGTTTCGAACAGGCCATGATCCTGATCAAGGCCGCGCGGATCGGCATCGCCAATCTGCGCAACAGCCTGACCAGGGTCTATGAAGTGATCCAGGAACAGCTCAAACCGTTGATCGAGGAGTACCGGCAGATCAGCGAGCTGGTCAAAGCGGTCAAGGAGTTGCCCAAGGAAGTGGCGGCGGAATTCAAGGGCTTGCTCGGCGACATCCAGGAACTCAAGGACTTCGCGAAGGAGGGCTATCGTGGCGTGATTGCCAACGTTTCCCAGCAGATCGAAGCCATCCGCAAAGCCGATGCACCGAAGCTCACCACCGGCAAGGACACCACGGCCGCGGCGCAAGCCATGGCCGATCTGGTGCAAGACACGCTGCTGGTGAAAGTGGCGCAATGGGTCGCGTCGATGCCAGTGGCGTCGACGCCGGTGAAACTGACGTCGCAGCCGTCGCTGGATCATCAGACGCTGCAGCCGGTCACCCGTCAGGAAGTGCCGGTCACCGACGATTTGCAGTTGTTGCAAAAGGAGTTGAACGAAGCGATCCAACTGGCACTGAACAAGGCCAGTCCCGCGCACTATCAAGCCATCAATGACCTGAAGCAGAACTTGAACGCGCACCTCAAGGCGGTGGCGTCGTCCGGCGTGCGGCTGGTCAGTAAATCCTTTCAGGGGAGCTTGCCTGCCGTCGTCGTGGCCTATCGGCAATTTGCCGATGCCACGCGGGTCACGGAAGTGACTCAACGCAACGGTGTTGCCCATCCGTTGTTCCTGCCGCCGAACGATGTGAAAGTTTCCGGGAAGTGAACCATGAACGACATGGATAACCGGGTCACCCTGACCGTCGGCGGCCTGGAATACGGTGGCTGGAAAAGCGTGGAAATCACTGCGGATCTGGAGCGCCAGTTCCGCACCTTTAAACTCAACATCACCTGGCAATGGCCGGGGCAGACCGTGGACAAACGGATCCAGCCCGGTGACGCCTGTGAAGTGCGCATCGGCCAGGATCTGGTGCTGACCGGGTATGTGTTCAAGGCCCCGATCAGTTATGACGGACGGCAGATCAGCCTGAACATCGAAGGCAGTTCCTGCACCCAGGACCTGGTGGATTGCGCCGCGACCAACCGCCCGAACCAATGGCATGAGCAATCGCTGTTGAGCATCGTCGAAGCGTTGGCGATCACCTACAAGGTCTTTGTGGTCAGCGAAATTCCCGAAACTGCCCGGCTCAGTAGTCACACCATCGTGCCGGGGGAAACGGTGTTTCAATCCATCGACCGCTTGCTGACCTTGTTCCGGGTGTTTTCTACCGATGATGCCCAAGGCCGGCTGGTGCTGGCCCAGCCAGGCAGTGGTGGCCGGGCCAGCGATGCGCTGGAGTTGGGCAAAAATATTCTGTCGGCCAACGCGCCAATGGATTACAGCCAGGTGTTCTCCGAATACCGGGTAATCGGTCAGCACAAGGGCACCGACAAGAAGAGCGGGGCAGCGGTCAGCGAGGTTGAATCGGTGTCTGCCGACCTGAGCTACAAACGTCGGCGGGTCACGGTGATCAACGAAGGCATGCAGATCAATCCCGATCTCGCCTTGCAACGGGCCAACTGGGAAAGCGCCACCCGAGTGGGCAAGGCCAAAGCCACCACCTATCAGGTGCAGGGCTGGCGGCAATCGAACGGCGATCTGTGGCGTCACAACACGCTGGTGCGGGTCAAGGATCCGGTGCTGGGGGTCGATGACGACATGCTGATCTCGAAGGTGACCTATTCGCTATCGGCGCAAGGCTCGGTCACCACCCTGCAAGTCGCACCGCCGCATACCTTTGACGCCAATCCAGAGCCCCCCAAAAAGGCCTGAGCCCGGCACCCGACCCTGTGGGAGCGGGTGTGGCGAGGGGGCTTGCCCCCGTTGGGGTGCGAAGCACACCTAAAACCAGTCAACGCGATCATGAATTAGAAAGCAGTTACCGGTTTTGCGACTGCTTCGCAGTCGAACGGGGCGATGCGGCGTTCCGACAAGCCCCCTCGCCACACAAGCCCGCTCCCACACTCGGCTGCGTCCGACCTGATCATTGAAGGACCCCCAATGAGCCTACTGACACGCCTCCTGGCGCGCGGCACTGTCGTGCTCGCCAACTCGGCCACCAAGCTTCAATCGCTGCAAATGCGCCTCACCGCCGGCGAAGTGAACGACGACATGGAGCACTTCGAACCCTACGGTTTCACCAGCAATCCGCTGGCCGGTGCCGAGGGTATCGCCACGTTCCTGGGCGGTGATCGCTCCCACGCCATCGTGCTGGTGGTCGCCGACCGTCGCTATCGCCTGCAGTCCCTGGCCGCTGGCGAAGTGGCGATCTACACCGACGAAGGCGACAAAATTCACTTCAAGCGCGGGCGGGTCATCGACATCGAAACCACCACGCTCAATATCCGCGCCAGCAGCGCGGTGAACATCGACACGCCGGTCATCAACCAGACCGGCAAGATCGTCTCCCAGGGCGACCAGATTGCCGGCGGCATCAGCCAGATCAAACACGTGCATGTCGGCGTTCAAGCAGGCAACGGCCAGACCGGCGTACCGGCAGGAGGGCAGTGATGTTGATCAGCCAAAACCTCCACGCTGCGCTGACCCGTTCAGTACTGATCAGCCTGTTCACCTGGCGCCGCGCCGCCGATGACGATGCCCTCGATGACGAAGAACGTTTCGGCTGGTGGGGCGACACTTTTCCTACCGTTGCCGACGACCGCATCGGTTCGCGCCTGTGGCTGTTGCGCCGGGTCAAGCTGACCCGACAAACCCAGATGGACGCCGAGTTCTATGCCCGCGAAGCCCTGCAATGGCTGATCGATGACGGCCATTGCAGCGCCATCGACATCATCAGCGAACGCCTCGACGCCCAGCGCCTGAACCTGCGCACGGTCCTGACCCTGGCCGACGGCGAACGCCTGGACATCAACCCCGATAACAGTTGGCAGGTGATCTATGCCGTTTGAAACCCCTTCGCTGCCGGTGCTGATCAAGCGCACCCAAAGCGACCTGGCCAGCGATTCGCTGCGCCAGTCCGATGCGCAAGTGCTGGCCCGCACCCTCGGTGGCGCCGCCTATGGCCTGTATGGCTACCTGGACTGGATCGCCGAGCAGATCCTCCCGGACAAGGCCGATGAATCGACCCTGGAACGGATCGCCGCACTGCGTCTGAACCAGCCGCGCAAACCCGCACAAGCGGCCAGCGGCAGCGTCAGCTTTACCGCCAGCGCCGGTGCCGTGCTGGACGTCGACACCTTGCTGCAATCGAGCGACGGTCGCACCTACAAAGTGACCGCCGCGCGCACCACCAGCAATGGCCTCAACAGCACCACCATCGCCGCGCTTGAGGCCGGCAGCCTGGGCAATGCCGAGGCTGGCATGGCGCTGATTCCGGTGCAGCCGATTGCCGGCATTGTCGGCAATAGCTTTACCGTTCTGGCGCCGGGACTGAACGGCGGTGTGGCGCGGGAAAGCCTGGAGTCTCTACGTTCGCGCGTGATTCGCTCCTACCGCATCATCCCCCATGGCGGTTCGGCCCAGGACTATGAAACCTGGGCGCTCGAATGCCCGGGCGTGACCCGCGCCTGGTGTCGTGGCGGCTTTCTGGGGCCGGGTACGGTCGGTCTGTACATCATGCGTGACGACGATCCGCAACCGGTGCCGAATGAAGAGCAACTGGCCGAAGTCCAGGCTTACATCGAGCCGCTGCGCCCTGTCACCGCCGAAGTACATGTGCGCCCGCCAGTGCAGGTGCCGGTCACGTATCGCCTGACATTGACCCCCGACACCAGTGCCATACGCGCCGCCGTCGAAGCGCAACTGCGCGACCTGCACAACCGCGAAGCCGACCTTGGCCAGAAGTTATTGATCAGTCACATCCGTGAAGCGATCAGCAGCACCAGCGGTGAAAACGACCACACACTCATCACGCCCGTCGCTGATGTAGAAGCCGAACCCAACGAACTGCTGACCTTCGGAGGTTGCGTATGGGGGGCATAAGAACCGCCGCGCAATACCACGCCCAATTGCGCAGCCTGCTGCCCAGCGGCCCGGCCTGGGACCCTGAACGGGTGCCGGAACTCGAAGAAGTCCTTGAAGGCGTCGCCCAGGAACTGGCCCGCCTCGACGCCCGTGCCGCCGACCTGCTCAACGAAATGGACCCGGCCGGCGTCAGCGAACTGGTGCCGGACTGGGAGCGGGTGATGAACCTGCCCGACCCGTGCCTCGGCGCCACACCACTGTTCGATGACCGCCGCCTCGCAGTACGCCGCCGCCTGCTCGCGGTCGGTAGCCAGGCCGTCGGCTACTACCTCGAAATCGCCAAAAGCCAGGGCTACCCGAACGCCACCATCACCGAACTGGAAGCCCCGCGCATGGGGCGCTCGCGTTTCGGTGCGGCGCACTGGGGCACTTGGGAAGCGCAGTTCATGTGGACGCTCAACACCGGTGGGCGATTGCTGCTGGGACGACGTTTTGGCGCCAGTTACTGGGGCGAGCGCTTCGGCGTGAACCCGGGCTCGGCACTGGAATGCCTGATCCACCGCAGCGCACCGGCGCACACCAAGGTGCACATCAATTATGACTAGGGAATAGAGAGATGGATTATCCGAAAAGTGTGCCCAGCGCCGGGCTGGTGAATGGGAAGTTTGTGGATGAGAACCCGCTGACCGGGACGCCGGGGTCGTTGATTCCGGCGGATTGGGGGAATGGGGTTACGCAGGAGATTGTGAACGTCATCAAGGCCGGGGATTTGATGCCGGATGAGACGAAGTACGATCAGTTGCTGCAAGCAATTCAGAGCGTGTCCGCCAAGGGTTGGAATCTGGATTCGGCATTGCCGATCGGCTCGTTGCCGTCGGCCACGGTGGCTACGGCGGATGGGCGTTTGGCGGTAACCCCGGCGGCAGTTTCGACCAGCGGCGGCCGGGTGTCGATTCCGGCGGGGGTATTGGTCAGCATTGGACAGGAAGTCGTCGCGGGACAGTTGGGCAGGGCGCGGACGTTTACCACCCAAGCGTGGAGCAGTGATTTGTTGGCGACCTCCAGCTACTTCCTGCGGGCGCAGGTGATCGGTGGTGCGCTGACGTTCTACATGCAACGAGGAACAATCTATGACGTCGCGCCCGAAGGTCTGAAGGGCGCTGTCAATGGCGGAGCGGGGGGCGGTTTTCAATCCACGCCGCTGGACATCTGCATTGCCTGGGTGATGACGGGAGCACCGGGGTCCGTTCCGGTCGTCAGGCCGATCTACAACCGTAACCGATTGGCGTGGACGCAAACCGTCAACGGCAGCGGTGTGGTTTACCTGCCTCTGGATCCTCATGCCCGGGCGGCACGTCTGGTGGTGGGGAACCCGACGCCTTCGGCGACCGAGATCACTGGGGTGTCGTTTGCGCCAACGGGTTGGGTTGGCGGCAACTACTGCTTTCTCTCACCGGCGCTGACCACAAGCTCCAATCACGATGGTGGTTGGACGAACCCGATGCCGTGCGTGATCTTTACCAATAACTTTGTCAACGACGCCACGGTCACGACCCTGACCGCCAGTTTCGACCATTTGCAATTGCGCTCGTTGTGGCAGTCCTATCAGGCCGAACACATGCTCGGTTCGACCAGCGCCGTCAGCGATGAATTGCTGTTCAGTATGGGGATCAAAAACCACCCCGTGTCTGATTACGCCACTGGAATCGCGGTCAACTTCTCGGCGGCAGTCAATGTCAGTCTTTCTTGGGAGTTGATTCGATGAATGTTATTCAAGAGCTTCATCAGTTCGAGGACGGACTACGTCCTGCGCAGCCTTCTGCAGCCCATGATTGGGACGGTGAAAAATGGGTGGTTGATGCCGCGAAAGTCGCCCTGCTGGAACAACATGAAACCGAACGCCTGTGCGCCAAAGTCGATGCTGCCGCAGACAGCGCGCGCACTGCTCTGGCCGGTGATCCTCTCAAAGCCATGGAATACGCCCAGGCCGCCGTCGACGCCCAAGCTTTTCAGGATGCGGGTTACCCGAAAAAAGACGTGCCGCTGGCCGTCTCCGCATGGGTCGTTAAAGGCCGGACGGCCAAACAAGCCGCCGAGCAGATCCTGAGCAAAGCTGCACAGCTGAGCGACAACCTGTTGACCCTGCGCACATTGCGCCTCAAGGCCAAGACACAAATCCGCGCGCACGTGGCCAAGGGCAAGATCGATCTGGCCCGTAGCGTTGGCGATGAGGCCTTGCTGGCCATTCGAGAACTCGCCAGCGGTCAGGCCGACTAGCCGCTAGCCCTTCGTTCTGCTTGACCTAAGCCCACTTCAATGTGGGCTTTTTTATTTCCAGAAAAAATCGTGGATGAGGGTGCACCGACAACCGCATCGATACGGTTCATTTGTTATTTCAGAGGAACAAAAGACGTATGGATTATCCAAAAAGCGTCCCCAGCGTCGGACTGGTCAATGGCCAGTTCGTCGATGAAAACCCCGTCGCCGGGACGCCGGGATCGTTGATTCCGGCGGTGTGGGGAAACAGTGTGACCGAAGAGCTTCTGGCTGTTATTACAGCGGCCGGAATGACGCCATCCGAGGGTGTTAACGATCAATTGTTGGCAGCCTTGAAGACGCTCCTGAATCTGGCCAGTCCCATGTCTTCGCGGGTGACTGAAGTATCGACATCAAAGGTGTTGATGCCAGAAGAGTTGGGGCTGGTACTGATTAACGCCAGTGCGACGGAGACGACTGTTTCCCTGCCGGCAGCGAGTTCGTTGTCAGGTGTTCGGGATGTCGTTGTTCGACGGACTGACAACAGTGTTAACCGCTTGGTAGTACAGGCCTCGGGTAATGATCGAATCAAGTTCCACACTCATTTGTCGCCAAACGGATACCCGTTTCTGGTTTTGATGGGGGCGGGTGATTGGTGGCACTTACGAAGCGATGGAGCGAGCAATTGGTGGCCCGTCGGGCGCTTCGATGCAACGCCATTGGGAAGGATTGTTCTTGAGACGACAACCGCGTTCAGTCCCGGCGGTTATGGCGCGTTGAACGGCAGGGAGTTTCTTCGCTCCGAATGGCCCTGGCTTTGGGATCACGCCGTTCAGTCCGGAATGTTGCGTGCAGAAGTCGACCGCGCCGGAGGTTGGAGCAGTGGCGATGGGATCAAGACGTTCCGCGCCCCGGAAGTTCGAGGTGAGTTTGTCCGCGTTCTCGATGAACAACGCGGTGTCGATACTGCGCGCGCAGCCGGCACCTGGCAGATGGGTACCAACATCACGGGTGATAACGGCGCCGCTCCAGCGGTTCAGGGGATTGCCAACATCGCGACAGTAGGGGCTGACCCAACAACCTTTACCGGTCTCTGTTACTACGTATCGGCCACCATGACCGAGAATCTGGGCAGTACTTACTGGGGGATGACTCGCCCCAGGAACATTGCTTATCCAGGTCGATTGAAACTGATTTGAGGGGCATATGGCTTATTACTATTTAAATGAAAGTTCTCAAGAGTTGACCGGTCCCGTCGAGTTGCCGGTCATTCCTGGTATGGGCGTTGTATTGCCGGGCAATGCGATCGAGTTGCCTGAAATTCTGCCACCCGCCGAAACCGGTTATGTATGGGTTTGGCGTAACGGTGCCGTTTCGCAACTGATCGATTTGCGCAACCGCCCGGTGTATCGCAAAGACACGGGTGACCTTAAATTCTGGTACGAGTTGGGCCCGTTGCCTGACTATCTGACCGTCAAACCTCGCCCCGGCGAATACTATGTTTGGCTCAATGATGACTGGGCGCTGGACTTGGCTGCCGAACGAACAGGCAAAACCGCTCAAGCCGGTGCCGAGCGAGACAATCGTCTGCGTGAGGTGGTTATTCGCGTCGCACCGCTGCAATACGCCTATGAACTGGGCGAGGCCACCAATGTTCAACTGGCCACTCTGCAAGAGTGGAAACGCTATACGCTCAAGTTGATGAACATTGAACAGCAACCGGACTTTCCGCTGATCATTGACTGGCCAGCTTCACCTGTCAGCGTCCTGGCCGTATAAGCCCTGAAACTTATTAATAACTGCAAGTGCAGTCTTGTGTTGCGAGCACGCGGCTGCCTGCAAAATACCAACGGAAGGATATACCGTGGATTATCCCAATAGCGTTCCCAGCGCCGGTCTGGTGGACGGCAAGTTTGTCGATGAAAACCTGATCACTGGGACTCCGGGTTCTTTGATCCCAGCCAGCTGGGGAAACGGTGTCACGCTGGAGTTGTTGAAGATTATCGAAGCTGCCGGTATCAAACCGTCAGAGGCGAGTAACGATCAACTGTTGACGGCGTTGCGCAGTAACAAACTGTTTGTGACTGCGCCACAGTTCGACAGCGATCAGTCGGTCGCCACCACTGAATTTGTGACCCGTAGCGGTCTACAGTTTTCAGGTTTCAACGTCTTTCCCGCGAGCGCTGCGCTGACCGCGGCCAACGTGGGCGGGGTGGCGAGTTTTGCCAGCGCCACGCCGATCACGGCGACGTTGCCGTCCATCAATGGACTTGCCCATGCCAGCACGATCCATGTCATCAACGCCGGAAACGGCGTGCTGACCATCAACCCGGCTGGCGTCGAACTCATCGAGACCTGTAACGGCACGTTCGGGCCGGTCAAGCTCGGCCTCGGTGATTCCGCTCACTTCATCAAACTGGGTAGCGAGTGGCGCCTGTATGGAGGCTCGGTCAGCGACAAGTACGCTTCGTCCTTCTCCGGCGTCTACGGCAACGTCGGTTACCAAAAGTATCCCAGTGGCAACATTGAACAATGGGGCGTTGGCACCACGGATGCCAATGGCGATGTCTATATCACTTTCCCTATCTCGTTCCCGACGTCTTTTTCTTCGCTTGTGGCCACCCACGTGGGCGGCGACGGGGCGATGGTCATCCTGATTGGGGGCACCGGGACCAAACAGGGCTGCCGCCTGAAAGTCCGGAGTTTTTCCGGTCAAGTGCAAGCGGGATGGAGCGTGAATTATTTTGCAAAGGGCTATTGAATGAACGCGTTCAATGTTTTGTTTAGCGCAAGTACCTGTGGTGTTTATGTTCCAGGAATCAATGCGTCGGATATCCCTTCCGATGTCATAGGAATCCCTCAGGCTTATTGGATTTCGTTACTCCAACAGTTGGCTGTAACCCCGAAAATGATTTCGGTGCGGGCCGATAACGGCTATCCCGTCCTTGTGGATACACCACCCCTTGCGCCGGAGGAAGCCGCGAAGGCCGAGCGTCTTTGGCGTGATAGCCAGTTATCGGCCACTGACAGTATGGTCGCCCGCGACAGGGACGAGCTGGAGGACGGCGGCGGCACCACATTGAGTACCGATCAATACGCCGAATTGCAGGCCTATCGCCGTGCACTTCGGGATTGGCCGCAAGGGTCATTCTTTCCTTTCAGCGAGCATCGACCCGGTACGCCACTTTGGCTGGCTGGATATCTTTGACACGACCTGAATATCACTACCGGTCATACATCTGCCAACGCGTTATTTCTGAGCGTTTTGACATGCGTGCGCTGGGCTTTATCAGGTAATACAGGAATCAAAACAAATGGATTATCCAAAGAGCGTACCCAGCGCCGGGATGGTTAACGGACAGTTTGTGGACGAAGATCCGATCGCCGGGACCCCGGGTTCGCTAATTCCTGCAAGTTGGGGGAATGCTGTTACACAAGAGATTTTGAGCGCGATTAGCGAAGCGGGTTTATCCCCGACAGAAAATCAGAACAATCAACTGGCAATGGCGATCAGGCAACTTTCGAAACCTGACCCCCTGCAACATTTTCCGGTTCAGGTCTATCGTAGAAACCTGCTGATTAACGGTGGTTTTGATATTTGGCAGCGCGGTGCTGCGAACCTAGCGCCTAACACGGGAGGGTACGTGGCTGATCGTTTTCGTTGCGACTGGAACGGAAATGCCGGGGTCAATATTTCCCGACAGGGTTTTGTATTGGGGCAAACCGAAGTGCCGGATGAACCACGATACTTTCTTCGGTGGCAACAAGTGACTGCCGGCGCCGGCGCTACTATCCACAAGATTTCCCAGAACATTGAATCGGTCAGAACGCTGGCCGGAAAAACCGCCACAGTGTCCTTCTGGGCGAAATCCGATGCGGCACGTCCATTGAAGGTAAGCATTGCCCAGTACTTCGGACCGAGCGGTTCGGAATCTGTTGAAAAAAACGTCGGTGATTTTCTGCTGACAACTTCATGGGCGCGCTATACCACGACCTTCCAGGTTCCCTCGCTCGCCGGAAAAATGTTGGGTAACACCAACGGTGACTGTTTGCGCCTGGCCTTCGACTTGCCGCTGAACGCATTGCAAACGGTTGATCTGGCGCAGGTCCAGCTTGAAGAAGGGCCAATTGCGACGCCGTTTGAATATCGCACGGCGGCCCAAGAGCTGATCAATTGTCAGCGGTATTACGAAAAGTCTTTTAATACCTGGCTCCCGGTGCAAGCAGGTAATGGTTCAAATACGTGCTTGTCGACCTTTACTCAGATCCCGGCAGGGAATACCGGTCAATATGGAATGACGATTGGCTTCCTGGTACAGAAAAGGGCTCAGCCAACTGTGTTGGCGTTTTGTCCTGGAGAAAACAGCAGTCAGGTCTGGAACCTGACGCTGGGCAGGGCCTGCACAGGGACGACCCTTCAAAGCCTGACGAATCGAAGCATGTCGTTTGCAACAGTTACCGCCGTCGGAAGCGTGCCGGGTCAAACGTTACAGCTTGAATGGACAGCTGACGCTGAACTATAGGAATCGAACACGATGAGCTATCAACTAACCGCCAACGGCGTACTTCGTCTTTCTGACTCAGCCTTTATTCCTCAAGATCCGGATAATCGAGACTGGCTTGATTATCTGGACTGGGTTTCATCGGGAGGTGAGCCTTTGCCGATGGAATCGCTTCAGGGAAGCAAGGGAACAGAGCAAAGTGTTTTTGGTTTTCTTAAACGGATTATCTGATTGGGGTTCTATGAGCGTTACGCAGCAACAACTACAGATCGTTATGCCCAACGCCCGCCACCAAGCGGGCGTTTTCATTTCTGCCCTGAACACCGCCATGTCTCACCGCAACATCAACACCCCCAAACGCATCGCCGCCTTCCTCGCGCAAGTCGGTCACGAATCGGGGCAATTACAGTACGTACGTGAACTGGGCAGCACTCAATACCTGGGCAAATACGACACCGGCACCCTGGCCGCCCGCTTGGGCAACACTCCAGAGCCCGACGGCGACGGTCAAAAGTACCGTGGCCGAGGGCTGATCCAGATCACCGGTCGCAACAACTACCGGCAGTGCAGCCTCGGTCTGTTCGGCGATGAACGTCTGCTGTCTCTGCCTGAATTGCTGGAACAGCCCCAATGGGCCACCGAATCAGCGGCATGGTTTTGGGAGCAAAATGGTTTGAATGAGTTGGCCGACCGCGACCAGTTCAACAGCATCACCCGCCGTATCAACGGTGGGTTAAACGGCTTGCAGGGTCGTCTGGAAATCTGGGCGCGGGCGAGGGCGGTGTTATGCCAGCCTTCGGTCTGATCGGCTGGCGACTGATCGGTCTGCTGGTGTTGGCCGGTTGTTCGGCGGCACTGGCCTGGCAGCTTCAGGATTGGCGCTACGGCCGGCAACTGGCGGAGCAGGCCAGGCTGCACGCCAAAACCCTCAATCAACTGACTCTGGCCGCCGCTACCCAGCAACAGGCCGAGCAGAACAAGTATCTGGCCCTGGAGCAGCGGCTTTCGACCAGTGAGCAAACCCATTATCGAGCGCTTAGCGATGCCGAACGTGATCAAGGTCGCTTGCGCGATCGTCTTGCCACTGCTGATGTGCGCTTGTCAGTCCTCCTCGATGCCCATGACGCTGCCGCAACCTGTGCAATGTCAGCCGCCTCCAGCGCCGGCGGCGTGGATCATGGCCCCCCGCGAGCCCGACTTGACCCGGCGCATGCTCAACGAATTATCGCCATCACCGACGCAGGCGATAGCGGGCTGATTGCCCTGCAGGCGTGTCAGGCCTATGTCAGAGCCCTCGTTCGCTAACATTTTGATCGATCCTGAACCTTGCAAGCGTGATCGGCTCGTGTACGGTAGGCCTCATTCCGCTCGATCAGGAGAGAGCCGTGAAAGATATCACTCAGCTGGCCGCTGAACTTGGCAGACGCTTGCAGGTTCTCAATGCCCACGTCACCACCGCCGAATCCTGTACCGGTGGCGGGATTGCCGAGGCGATCACCCGTATTCCGGGGAGTTCGGCGTGGTTCGAGGCCGGTTATGTCACCTACTCCAACCGCCAGAAAACCCAGCAACTGGATGTCCCGGCCGAGTTGTTTCCAACTGTCGGGGCGGTCAGTCGCGAGGTGGTCGAGGCCATGGTCCGCGGCGCGCAGGAAAAAAGCCGGGCGCGTTTTGCCGTGGCGGTCAGCGGTGTGGCCGGGCCGGATGGCGGTTCGCCGAGCAAGCCCGTGGGCACGGTGTGGCTGGCCTGGGGCGTGGGTGAGCAGGTGTTCAGCGAGGTGCAGTACTTTGCCGGTAACCGTGACGAGGTCCGCCGACAAACGGTGAAGGCCGCGCTAGAGGGGCTGCTGCGCCATGCCGCTGGAGAAATCTCAAATCAGGGGTAGGCGATCCTGAAACGCTGTGGAATAATACTGGCTACTTATACAGGTGTTGGCCGTCAGGCCTTATTGATTACGTGAGGACTTTAATGGACGACAACAAGAAGAAAGCCTTGGCTGCGGCCCTGGGTCAGATCGAACGTCAATTCGGCAAGGGTGCCGTAATGCGTATGGGCGATCAGGACCGTCAGGCGATCCCGGCTATTTCCACTGGCTCTCTGGGTCTGGATATCGCGCTCGGCATTGGCGGTCTGCCAAAAGGCCGTATCGTTGAGATCTACGGTCCTGAATCCTCCGGTAAAACCACCCTGACACTGTCGGTGATCGCCCAGGCTCAAAAAGCCGGCGCGACCTGCGCATTCGTCGACGCCGAACACGCCCTCGACCCTGAGTACGCCGGCAAACTGGGCGTCAACGTCGACGACCTGCTGGTTTCCCAGCCGGACACCGGCGAGCAGGCCCTGGAAATCACCGACATGCTGGTGCGTTCCAACGCGGTAGACGTGATCATCGTCGACTCCGTGGCCGCTCTGGTGCCAAAGGCTGAAATCGAAGGCGAAATGGGCGACATGCACGTGGGCCTGCAAGCCCGTCTGATGTCCCAGGCGCTGCGTAAAATCACCGGTAACATCAAGAACGCCAACTGCCTGGTGATCTTCATCAACCAGATCCGTATGAAAATCGGCGTGATGTTCGGCAGCCCGGAAACCACTACCGGTGGTAACGCGCTGAAGTTCTACGCTTCGGTTCGTCTGGACATCCGCCGTACTGGCGCGGTGAAAGAAGGTGATGAAGTCGTCGGTAGCGAAACCCGCGTCAAGGTTGTGAAGAACAAGGTGGCTTCGCCGTTCCGTCAGGCCGAGTTCCAGATTCTTTACGGCAAGGGCATCTACCTCAACGGTGAGATGATCGACCTGGGTGTTCTGCACGGTTTCGTCGAAAAATCCGGTGCATGGTATGCCTACGAAGGCACCAAGATTGGTCAGGGCAAGGCTAACTCGGCCAAGTTCCTGGCAGACAATCCGGAAATCGCC
Source organism: Pseudomonas sp. TE12508 (assembly GCF_056279485.1). Taxonomy (NCBI): domain Bacteria; kingdom Pseudomonadati; phylum Pseudomonadota; class Gammaproteobacteria; order Pseudomonadales; family Pseudomonadaceae; genus Pseudomonas; species Pseudomonas sp. TE12508. Next base: position 72,665 of record NZ_JBWCCN010000003.1, read on the forward strand.
GCCAAGCTCGAGAAGCAACTGCGTGACAAGTTGCTGACCCCAGCGCCGGACGTCAAAGCATCGCCGGTCAAAGAGACGGCTGATGACCTGGCTGACGCTGATATCTGATTGATCCGATGACCGCCGTACTCGATACACTCGTCGCGGTGCGGCGAACCGCAATGGACCTGCTCGCGCGACGCGAGCACGGTCGAGTCGAGCTGACGCGTAAACTGCGTCAGCGCGGCGCCCTCCCTGAAATGATCGACACAGCACTCGACCGTTTGACGGAAGAGGGCCTGTTGTCCGAATCCCGTTACCTCGAGAGCTTTGTTTCCTATCGTGCCCGTTCCGGTTATGGCCCTTTGCGAATTCGCGAAGAGTTGAGCCAACGCGGCCTGCAACGTATCGATATCGAACTCGCCTTGCGCGAGAGCGGTATCAACTGGCAGGAACAACTGGAAGACACCTGGCGGCGAAAATTCTCCGGGCACTTGCCGATAGACGCCCGGGAACGTGCCAAACAGGGCAGGTTCCTGAGTTATCGGGGATATTCCATGGAAATGATCAGCCGCTTGTTCAGCGGCCGAGGGATGGACGATTGAATGAACGGCTCGCTATTTCGATAGCGGGCCGTTTTTTTTGCCTCACGTTACCTTGGACGGTTCCCGTGTGCGTTGTTGCGCCTGGGGTTTGGACTGGGCCCAGTTTTCCGGCAGGTTGATGTAGTCCACTAGATCCCGCAGACGGCCATGATCACGGGCGTTGAAGGTGAAGGCCAGTCGCGCCAGATGGCTGAACTGTGCTTCGTCGTGCTCCTCACCGCTGTAGGCGTGCTGATGGAAATGGTCACTCAGGCACAGGTCAGCGAATGCCTCCTGCATGTGTTCGAGCGCCCGGTCGCTGAGTTTGTGGTTCATGCGAATCACGAACTGATGCTTGAGCCAGCGGCTGGAGTGGAAGTTGCTGTAGAACTGATTGATCTGCTCCACTGCCTCTTCGGCACTGTAGACCAGGCTCAACAGTTTCATATCGGTTGGCAGGATGTAGCGATTTTCCTCCAGTTGCTGATGAATGAAGTCCAGCGCGCCTTGCCAGAACTTGCCGCCCGGCGCATCCAGTAGCACCACGGGCACCAATGGGCTTTTGCCGGTCTGGATCAGGGTCAGCACTTCCAGCGCTTCATCCAGCGTACCGAAACCGCCTGGGCACAGGACCAGCGCATCGGCCTCCTTGACGAAGAACAGTTTGCGGGTAAAGAAAAAGTGGAAGGGCAGTAGATTCCCGGTGCCATTGACCGTGGGATTGGCATGTTGCTCGAAGGGCAAGGTGATATTGAATCCCAGGCTGTGTTCCAGGCCGGCACCTTCATGAGCCGCCGCCATGATGCCGCCGCCGGCACCGGTGATGACCATCATGTCCGAGCGCGCCAGAGCGGCGCCAAGCTCTCGGGCCAAACCATACAGTGGGTGTTCTATCGGCGTGCGGGCCGAGCCGAAAACAGTGACTTTGCGTCGTCCTTTGAACTGCTCCATCACACGGAAGGCATGTTCGAGTTCGCGCAAGGCTTGCAGGGTGATCTTGGCATTCCAGCGGTTGTGATCTTCCTGGGCCATGCGCAGCACAGTCAGGATCATGTCGCGGTAAATCGGGATGTTGGGGCTGTTGGGTGAAACCAGGTTGAGTTGTTCTTCGACCTTGCTGGTGAGGTCGTGGCCGCTTTCTTGAAAATGACGGCTCAGGAGGTCATTCGGTTGGTAAGGCATTCAACTTCTCCTTCTGCACAGAACCCTTGGCCCGACAAAACAATCGTCGGCGCCGCGACACCCCTTGTGTCGCTGTCTGCCCAAGCCCTTGCCTGGGCGCTCCACCTGACTCGTTTGCAATCGAGCCATCCATACGGGCTCTGCTTATCCCTTGAATGAAAGAAACGTTCGCACAATAAGACACGCAATGGGCAGCCCCTTTTCTGCCCTGAAAAAAACCACATGAACACTTTGAATTTAGACCCTCGCGACGATTTTTGCTGCTTGATCATTGCGCCGCAAAGTCTTTCCTGGCAACCGCTTATTGACGATTTGCAAGGTGCTTTCACCGCTCGTCTGAACGCAAGCCGTATGTCCTGCGCTCTGATTTACTAAGTTACAGGCGTGACACGACAACTTTGCGTCAATGGCAGGACGCAACGTTCAAGCAATTCAGGGATTTTTCGCGTGATCAACGACGATCAATGCGTGCAGGGAGGCGGGAAACCATGCCCAGAGTCACTCTGGAGATCGATGCGCAACTGTATCGATTGCTGAAATTATCGGCCGAGACCAATCATTTGAGTCTCGAGGAGGAGTGCTGCCGGCGTCTGGAGGGCGGGGAGCGACGTTCGCGCTACTTGCAGGCGTTGTTGGCAGAATTGCGCGCCGAGGATGAACAGCGGCGCGCCAATTCCCGTTGATTACTTTTTCTTGGCCGGTGTGGCTTTCGGGCAATCCGATTCCTGGAAGCTTGCAGAGCCGACCGGGCGATTGGTTTTCACTTCGGTGAAGTCATAACGCATGACCGCCCCCTTGGCCATCAGCTTGCGGAACCCGTCGTTTCTGCAGACGGAGGCGCCAAGCTGGAAGTACACGGCTTTCGGATCAGCGCGCATTTTGTCGGCGTGGCTGCTCTGAACGCTCAGATGATTGATCAGCTGATTGCCTTCGACGGTATAACCCTGATCAAGAATGTCTTCGTTGATCGCCCGTGGCGTGCCGACACTGCTTTGTACGGCGACGTTTCGCAGCTCTCTGTTGAGATTCTGCTCACTCAAGGACGCAGCCTGAGCGTTGAAGGACGACGCCAGCAGAATGGCAGCGGTGGGAACGATAAGGCGCAGCATGAAACTCTCCTGGTTCAGTGACTGGTGGTTCGACCAGCCACGTGACTGTGCGTTCAGTGGCGGCGAATTATAGGGGAGCCCGCCTGGACGGTACAGGCTTGCGCTGGCCGCTCTGGTAAACTGCTGGCCTTTATTGCCTTGCCGAGTGCCGTTTGTGTCGAGTTTTCCTGTCTGCCGGTGTTGCCAACGATGAACCACGCCCCCAACGCCGTAGCCCGCTTGCGCGATCAGCGAGAGGAAGAGGGCATCAAGCCGATTCAGGCCCGTGGCTGGCGCGCAACCCGTTGCCGTGCCTGCCGTGTGATCGAGAGTCACTGCCTATGCGCCTGGCGCCCACAGGTCGACACCCGTAGCGGCGTGTGCCTGATCATGACCAATAAAGAAGTGTTCAAGCCAAGCAACACCGGTTGGCTGATTGCCGATGTGGTGCGCGACAACCATGCATTCATCTGGTCGCGCACGGAAGTCGATGAACAACTGCTGGCGCTGTTGGCCGACCCGCAATGGCAACCCTATCTGGTGTTTCCTGGCGAATACGTCGAGCCCGAGCGAGTTACCCACAGCGTCGAGGTTGATAGCATCAAGCGCCCATTGTTCATTCTGCTGGACGCCACCTGGACCGAAGCCCGGAAGATTTTCCGCAAAAGCCCCTATTTTGATGCGTTCCCGATTCTGAGCCTGCTTCCTGAGAAACTTTCACGATACCGATTGCGCAGGTCCACTCGCAGCGAGCACCTGTGCACGGCCGAAGTGGCGGCGCTGTGCCTCGATCTTGCCGGTGATACAGACGCTGCTTCGGCGCTGGACGCTTATTTTGATGTGTTCAGCCAGCATTATCTGGACGCTAAACATCAGCTGGATATGAATGTTGCAACACCGGCCCATGCCGAGCTGATGCCCTTTGTACAGCACGCGGCGCCCGTGATCTGCTGAGCATCGCCCATACTGCAAGGAACCAGGCTCGCTGGCAGGGCCACGCAACTTGACCACCCCGGTTTCGCTGGGCATGCTTGGCGCCGATTAGGGCGCGGCCAAGGTTTGAAACGCTGCTTTTTTTACGTAATTGGCGTTGAACGTGCCCTGTTGGTGCTGCTGCGTGGCTGCACCTCGAGTTGTTTTGGCGAGGCCTGAATGCATCAGGCGTCCCATAAAAAAACAGGATCATTTGAAAAATGGCCACATACGAAATCCTGATTGCCGATGACCACCCTCTTTTTCGTAGCGCCCTGCATCAAGCGTTGACCCTGGGCCTGGGCCCGGATGTCCGTCTGGTGGAAGTGGCGAGCATTGCCGAGCTGGAAACCCGTCTGGACGAAAAGGCCGACTGGGATCTGGTATTGCTGGACCTGAACATGCCGGGGGCTTACGGTTTTTCCGGGTTGGTGCTGTTGCGTGGGCAGTACCCGCAGATTCCGGTGGTGATGGTGTCGGCTCAGGAAGAAGCGTCGATCATGGTGAAATCCCGTGAATTCGGCGCCAGCGGTTTCATTCCCAAGTCCAGTGATTTGAGTGTCATTCAGAAAGCCGTACGCGCGGTGCTGGATGGCGACGTTTTCTGGCCGCCACAGGCCTTTGAAGCGGTGAGCGTTTCCGCCGAAGCCAAAGCCGCCAGCGAGGGCCTTGCCAGCCTGACACCCCAGCAGTTCCGGGTATTGACCATGGTCTGTGAAGGTTTGCTGAACAAGCAGATTGCTTACGAGTTGAGCGTTTCCGAAGCGACGATCAAGGCCCACGTCACGGCCATTTTCCGTAAGCTGAATGTGCGGACCCGGACTCAGGCAGCGCTGCTCTTGCAACAACTTGAGTCAATTTCGAGCAACTAAGGAGCTATGTGTTCACGCTTTTTTGACTTTGCTTAATCTAGCTTTCCCACTCCTTTTTGGTCAGTTGCCTACTCTATGTCACCTTTCAAAGGCCAGACCGGCCTCAAACGCATCCTCAACGCCTCTGGTTACTCCCTGGACGGCCTGCGGGCGGCCTTCACCGGTGAAGCGGCCTTCCGGCAGTTGGTGTTGCTTAATGCCATCCTGATTCCGTTGTCATTCTTCCTCAACGTCAGCCGTGTCGAGCAGGCGCTGCTGATTGCGGTCTGCCTGTTAGCCTTGATCGTCGAGTTGCTCAATTCGGCGGTGGAAGCGGCCATCGACCGCATTTCCCTTGAGTTGCATCCACTGTCCAAGAACGCCAAGGACATGGGCAGCGCTGCTCAATTCGTGGCGTTGAGCATGATCGCGCTAGTGTGGGCGGTGATTCTGCTTTAAGCGATGGTGGGCAGAACGATCTCGTCGCTGCGCTGAACCCCGGCGGTGAACGCGCGGCACAGTTCGAGGAATTCGCGCATCGCCGATGTTTGATATTTTTGTTTGTGCCAGATGAAATAGAACTGTCGCGCCAGGTCCAGATCCGGTGTTTCCACTGGCACCAGGCTGCCGCGGCGGAACGCATCGCGCAGCGCCAGGCGCGAAATGCAGCCAATCCCCAAACCTGATTCCACCGCGCGCTTGATCGCTTCGGTGTGTTCCAGCTCCAGGCGAATGTTCAGCGCGCTGCGATGGTGTCGCATGGCCTGGTCGAACGTCAGCCGTGTGCCCGAGCCTTGTTCGCGGAGAATCCACGCCTCATGACTCAGCTCCTCCATGGTCGCGATGCCACGTTTGGCCAGCGGATGCTGGGGCGCGCAGAACACCACCAGCTCATCTTCGACCCAACTCTGCACTTCGATGTCCGGATGGCTGCAGTCGCCTTCGATTAGACCCAGATCAATTTCATAATGCGCGACCTGTTGCACGATGTTGGCAGTGTTCTGCACATGCAGTTTCACCTGGCTTTCCGGATGACGTTGCATGAAGCTGCCGATCAGCAGGGTGGCGAGGTAATTGCCGATGGTCAGGGTCGCGCCGACCGCCAGGGAGCCGAAACCGGACTTGCCGTTGAGCAAGTCTTCGATCTCCTTGGCCTGATCGAGCAGGGCCACCGCCTGCGGCAACAGTTGTTTGCCGAGGGCGTTGAGGCTCAGCCGTTTGCCGGCGCGATCGAACAGTTGGCAGCTGCACTGACGCTCTAGCTCGGTGATCGAGGTGCTGGCCGCCGATTGCGAGAGGTTGAGCGTTAATGCAGCACGGGATACGCTTTCCTGCTGGGCGACGGCGACGAATACTTGAAGTTGACGGAGAGTAAATCGCATATCGATATAACCGATAACCCTTATCTTAATAATCCAGTTAACAGATATTGTCGCTGCCATTAGAATGCGCTGCAATTGCGCACATCATCGGCGCAGGCAAATCTCCAGGAGTCCCACGTACATGAGCAACATGAACCACGAGCGTGTCCTCAGTGTTCACCACTGGAACGACACTCTGTTCAGCTTCAAGTGCACCCGCGATCCGGGCCTGCGCTTTGAGAACGGTCAGTTCGTGATGATCGGCCTGCAACAGCCCAACGGCCGCCCGCTTATGCGCGCTTACTCGATTGCCAGCCCGAATTGGGAAGAGCATCTCGAGTTCTTCAGCATCAAAGTGCCTGATGGCCCGCTGACTTCCCAGTTGCAGCATCTGAAGGAAGGCGACGAGATCATCATCAGCAAGAAGCCTACCGGCACCTTGGTGCTGGATGACTTGAAGCCTGGCAAACATTTGTACCTGCTCAGCACCGGTACCGGTCTGGCGCCGTTCATGAGCGTCATCCAGGACCCGGAAACCTACGAGCGTTTCGAAAAAGTGATCCTGTGCCACGGCGTGCGTTACGTCAATGAAGTCGCTTACCGCGAGTTCATCACCGAGCACCTGCCGCAGAACGAGTTCTTCGGCGAAGCCCTGCGTGACAAGTTGATCTACTACCCGACCGTGACCCGCGAGCCGTTCGAGAATGAAGGCCGCCTGACCGACCTGATGCGCAGCGGCAAGCTGTTCAGCGACATCGGTCTGCCACCGATCAACCCGCAGGACGACCGCGCCATGCTGTGCGGCAGCCCGAGCATGCTCGACGAAACCAGCGAAGTGTTGAACAGCTTCGGCCTGAAAGTTTCGCCGCGGATGCGCGAGCCGGGTGATTACCTGATCGAGCGTGCGTTCGTCGAGAAGTAAGCCGTTGTTTGGGTGACGCAGAGCGTCACTGGATGCATTCCCACGCGGAGCGTGGGAACGATCAGCCCCCATTGCCTGTGCAGGCAATGGGGGCTTTTTTATGCCTGATTGGATACGGGAATGACTTCGAGGACGCGGATCAGGTCAGGCGTGGGATAATGCCAGCGTACATCCACATCCCAGAACTGCGCTCCGTATTCCCTTTCTGGCGTAGGAATCTGGTACGCCGGGCGTGGGTCTTGTGCCAGGCATTGCTCGATCAGCTCGACCAAGGGCTCATCAAGCCGCTGAGCGTGGCTGTGAGCCTGTTGCAGTGCTGAATCTGTCCACTGCACGGGAATCAGCGATGGCGGGGCGCTGGCGATGCTGTTGGACGCCGTATCGATGATGTCTGCATAAGGCACATAGGGTTTGATGTCGAGCACCGGCGTCCCGTCGAGTAGGTCGATGCCGGAGATCCACAGCCGATTGGCTTCGACTTTGTCCAGTTTGACCACCGATTGACCGATGCCATTGGGTCGATGTGTCGCCCGAGTGGCAAATACGCCCATGGATTTGTTGCCGCCCAGGCGGGGAGGGCGGACTTTCAGGCGTGGTTTTTCTTCCAGGGCCTGATGGAACAGGAACAGCAGCCAGACATGACTGACCTGTTCCAGCCCCTGCACCGCATCACCTTGATCGAACGGCGCCACCAGTTCCAGCACGCCTCGAGCGGCCGGGGCCAGTTGCGGTTGGCGCGGAATGGCGAACTTCTCCTTGAAGCAGGAGCGCACGAAGCCGATGGGGGAAACGCTGTAGGTCATGGTTTGGGGTCGAGGCGGAGTTGAGGTGGGCATGATAACCCGAGCGGTCGCGAGATCGGTGGCGACTGTCAGTCCGTCATCGCGAGCAGGCTCGCTCCCACATTTGATTTGCGGCGGGCACAAATGTTGTGGTCACAGCAGGCCCCTGTGGGAGCGAGCCTGCTCGCGATGGTCGCACCGCCAATCTCAGAGACTGAACCCACCATCCAAAGGAATAATATTCCCAGTCATATACGCGCCAGCCGTACTCGCCAAACTGATCGCCAAGGCAGCCATCTCTTCCTCCCGCCCCCAACGCTTCATCGGAATCAGCGCCGTGTCCTCGGCAAATGCCTGCTCATCATTGCCAATGTGCTGCGTCATCTTGCTCGGGAACCGTCCCGGTGCAATCACATTGACGTTGATGTGTTGGCTCACCAGCTCCCGCGCCAGAATCCGCGACAGTTGATGCAGGGCAGCCTTGCTCGGGCCGTAGGCATACGCCTGTTCGCCGAAGGATGAAATCCCGGCGACCGAACCAATGTTGATGATCCGTGCCGGATTCGCCGCCGAACCGGCCTTGCGCAGCAGCGGCAGAAATTGCTGGATGCAGTTGAACACCGAGGTCACGTTGAGCTGCATGACCTTTTCCCAGCCCTTGACCGGGTAACTCTCCAGCGGCGCGCCCCAGGTGGTGCCGGCGTTGTTCACCAGAATATCCAGCTGACCGATCTGCTCACTCAGGTGCGCAGCCAATTGCTGGACGCCTTCTTCGTGGGCCAGATTGGCAGCTACCGCGTGACAAACCCCGAAGGCACTCAGTTCCTTGGCAGTTTGCTGGCAGGCGTCGGCATCGCGGGCACACACGTACACAGTGGCGCCAGCCTCGACATAAGCCTTGGCGATCATTCTGCCGATACCGCGGGTGCCGCCGGTCACCAGAGCGGTGCGGCCTTGCAGGGAAAAGTAGGGATGCATAGGGCGAGTCCTGAGGGCAAAGGGTCAGTACACCCTAGCCGTCAGCCGCCAGAAGCGGAGCCACTATTTTTGCGAGGAATGAGCGGCCATATAGCCCTGTAGGAGCTGTGTAGGAGCTGTCGAGCTCCTACACAGCGTTCACAGATCAGATCCGTCCCGCACGTTACTGCGGGCGAACGCGCAGGGTCAGACCCTTGAGGAAATTGCGCAGCAACTGGTCGCCGCAGGTGCGGTAGTTGGTGTGGCCGAACTTGCGGAACAGCGCGCTCAGCTCAGGCTTGGACACCGGGAACTCGGCGGCCTTGAGGATCGCGTGCATGTCGTCTTCTTTCAGTTCGAAGGCTACGCGCAGTTTTTTCAGGATGATGTTGTTGGTCACCGGCACTTCGATCGGCTGCGGCGGACGGCTTTCGTCCTTGCCGCGCTTGAAGATCACCAGGCCATCGAGGAAATGCGCCATGACCTCGTCCGGGCAGCGTACGAAGCCTTCCTCGTCTTCCTCTTTCTTGTCGAGGTACGTCAGCAGGTCTTCCATGGACACGTCCATGCCGCCGAGCTTGATGATCTCGATGACTTTCTTGTCGCTGATGTCGAGCATGTAGCGCACGCTGCGCAGTACGTCGTTATGAATCATGGTGTGCAGTCCTGATATTCAGCAGTGGGCGTCGCATAAGCCGCGGCGCCGAAATGTATGGCGGCGTGAAAAGTCTTAGAACTTCTCTTTGCCGGACAGGTAGCGCCATTGCCCCAACGGCACTTTGCCGATGGACACGCCGCCGATGCGGATGCGGCGGATGGCGACGACCTTCAGGCCCACGGCCTGGCAAAACAGGGCGATCACGCCCGGTTGTGGGTTCTTCATCGCAAAACGCAGACGGTTTTCGTTCTGCCAGCTGGCTTTGACCGGCGGCAGTTCCTTGCCCTTGTAGGTCAGGCCATGGTTCAGGCGGTTGAGGCCGTGAGCCACCATGTCGCCTTCAACTTCCACCACGTATTCCTGCTCGATTTTGGCGGAGTCGGCGGTGAGTTTGCGCAGGATCTTCCAGTCCTGGGTGAACACCAGCAGACCGCTGGCATTGGCCTGCAGATCGGTACTGGCGGTCAGGCGCAGAAAGTGGCCCTTGAGCGGGCGTTTGCCGTAGCGGTGTTCTTCGCTCAGGGTCTCGGCGCTGATGGTCGCCATGGCCGTTTCCGCGTCCATGCCCGCAGGGACGTTGAACAGAATGGTCACCGGCTCCGGCGCAGTGGCCTTGGCCTCTGGGTCGAGCTCGACTTTTTGGGTGTCGACCTTGAACTGCGGCTCGTCGATGACTTCGCCGTCCACGGTGACCCAGCCGCCCTCGATGAACAGCTCAGCCTCCCGACGGGAACAGCCGACGAGTTCGATGAGGCGTTTGGAGAGACGAATCGGGTCAGTCATGACAGGGCCGTAACAAAAAAAGGGTGGGCATTGTACCTGCTGGGCGCCGGTTAATCCCGGCTCCATTTGCGCAGTATCGTTTTTTGTGGGAGTTGGCTTGCCTGCGATGCAGACGACGCGGTATGTCAGTTGCACCGAGGTGATGCAATCGCAGGCAAGCCAGTTCCCACATTTGTTCTATGGTGTGTCAGCCATTACGCGTCAGTTGTTGAGATTGACGTAAGCGCATGTGCAGCAACGGATACGGCTGACCCATACCGTCGTGCTCGGAGCGACCGATCACCTCAAAACCCTGCTTGAAGTAAAACCCCAAGGCCTGCGGATTTTGCTCGTTGACGTCCAGCTCATCGGCGTTCAGGTGTTCCAGGGCATAGCGCAGCAATTGCTTGCCCAGGCCTTTGCCACGATGCGCCGGGTCGATGAAGAGCATTTCGACCTTGCCCGCCGCCACGCCGGCGAACCCGGTGATGCGCTGGCGTGAGTCTTTGGTACAGATCAGCATCACCGCGTCGAGGTAGCGGGTCAGCACCAGATTCTTCAGCAGGTCGATGTAGCTGTCGGGCAGAAAGTCATGGGTGGCGCGCACCGAGGCTTCCCACACTTGGGTGAGTTCTTCGTAGTCGCTCTGTTTCGGTGTGTGAATGACCGAGTGTTGGCGCATGCCCGCTGGCCTCTCTTCCGTGGAGTTCTTTCTCTCACAAAACGATAGACGTAAAAAAGCCCCGCATCTCGTCAAGAGAGCGGGGCTTTTTACATTTTTTGCGTTTAGATCTGTTCAGCCCACAGGTCGTATTCGTCGGCGTCGGTCACTTTGCACCAGACTTTGTCGCCTGGTTTCAAGTTGCTGCCGTTGTCGATGAACACGTTGCCGTCGATCTCCGGGGCATCGAAGAAGCAGCGGCCGACCGCGCCTTGCTCGTCGACTTCATCGACCAGCACTTCGATTTCACGGCCGATGCGCATTTGCAGGCGCGCCGAGCTGATGGCCTGCTGGTGCGCCATGAAGCGGTCCCAACGGTCTTGCTTGACGTCGTCCGGCACAATGGCCGCGTCCAGCAGGTTGGCCGGTGCACCTTCGACCGGCGAGTACTGGAAGCAGCCAACGCGGTCCAGCTGGGCTTCGGTCAGCCAGTTCAGCAGGTACTGGAAGTCTTCTTCGGTTTCGCCAGGGAAGCCGACGATGAAGGTCGAACGGATGATCAGGTCCGGGCAGATTTCGCGCCAGTTCTTGATTCGTGCCAGGGTCTTGTCTTCGAAGGCCGGGCGTTTCATGGCTTTCAGGACTTTCGGGCTGGCGTGCTGGAACGGGATGTCCAGGTACGGCAGGATTTTCCCGGCGGCCATCAGCGGGATCAGCTCGTCGACGTGCGGGTACGGGTAAACGTAGTGCAGACGCACCCAGACACCGAGGGTGCTCAGGGCTTCGCAGAGTTCGGTCATGCGGGTTTTCACCGGCGCGCCGTTCCAGAAGCCGGTGCGGTATTTCACATCGACGCCGTAGGCGCTGGTGTCTTGCGAGATCACCAACAGCTCTTTGACGCCGGCCTTGACCAGGCGCTGAGCCTCGTCAAGCACGTCGCCGACCGGGCGACTGACCAGTTTGCCGCGCATCGACGGGATGATGCAGAAGCTGCAGCTGTGGTTGCAGCCTTCGGAAATCTTCAGGTAGGCGTAGTGGCGCGGGGTCAGCTTAATGCCTTGCGGCGGCACCAGGTCAATCAGCGGGTTGTGATCCTGGCGCGGCGGCACGGCGTCGTGCACGGCGTTGACCACTTGCTCGTACTGCTGCGGACCGGTCACGGCCAGCACGCTTGGGTGTACGTTGCGGATGTTGCCTTCTTCGACGCCCATGCAGCCGGTCACGATGACCTTGCCGTTTTCCTTGATGGCTTCGCCGATCACTTCCAAAGACTCTGCCTTGGCCGAGTCGATGAAGCCGCAGGTGTTGACCACCACGACATCGGCGTCCTGATAGGTGGACACAACGTCATAGCCTTCCATGCGCAGCTGGGTAAGGATGCGCTCGGAGTCGACCAGTGCTTTCGGGCAACCCAGGGATACGAAGCCAACCTTTGGATTGGCCGGCGCAGGAGTGGTGGACATGTCTAACCTCGGTATTTGGGACGCCTCCAGCCGAAGTCGGCAAGGCGACAGACGGACGCTATGTTGCGTCTCTGGTCAAAAAGTGCGCAATTCTAGCGATGAGAGGCGCACTTGACCAGCTTTATGCAGGGAAATACGACGAGTGCTGCGCTATGCTTCGCGCCGTTACGCTTTACCGATTTTCTATAGTCAATAAAACGTCTGTAACAACACGTAAAACAGCGCATGCTGCGCCACAAAGCATAGTGCTTTTTATAAGAAGTCCGAGTCTGAGCAGTAGGAGTTTTTGGATGGGGCAGGCAAGTAGTCAGGTGGCGGCCAACGAGCATTCGGCGGCGAAGCCGATCGGCATGCTGGTCGCAGCAGTCGGGGTAGTTTATGGCGATATCGGCACGAGCCCGCTGTACACCCTCAAAGAAGTGTTTTCCGGTGGCTATGGCGTGCCGGTCAACCATGACGGCGTGCTGGGCATTCTGGCGCTGATCTTCTGGTCGCTGATCTGGGTCGTCTCGATCAAATACATGATGTTCGTGCTGCGTGCCGACAACCAGGGTGAGGGCGGAATCATGGCTTTGACCGCGCTGGCGCGGCGGGCAGCGGCGGGGCATGCGAAGTTGCGTACCTTGCTGGTGGTCTGCGGGCTGATCGGCGCGGCGCTGTTCTATGGCGACAGCATGATCACCCCGGCGATTTCCGTCCTCTCGGCGATTGAAGGCCTTGGGCTGGCATTCGAGGGCATCGACCATTGGGTGGTGCCGCTGTCGTTGATCGTGCTGGTGGCATTGTTCCTGATTCAGCGTCACGGTACGGCGCGGATCGGCATTCTGTTCGGGCCAATCATGGTCACCTGGTTTCTGGTGCTGGGCGCGCTGGGCGTGTATGGCATCAGTCAGCATCCGGAAGTGTTGCAGGCGATGAATCCGGTGTGGGGCGTGCGCTTCTTCATGGTCCACCCGGGCATGGGGATCGCGATTCTTGGCGCTGTGGTGCTGGCATTGACCGGTGCCGAGGCGTTGTACGCCGACATGGGCCACTTCGGTCGCAAGCCGATCGCCCGGGCCTGGTTCATTCTGGTGCTGCCGGCCTTGGTGCTGAACTACTTCGGTCAGGGCGCGTTGCTGCTCGGTGATCCGGAAGCCGCCCGTAACCCTTTCTACTTGTTGGCACCAAGCTGGGCGCTGATTCCGTTGGTGGGGTTGTCGACCCTGGCCACGGTAATTGCCTCTCAGGCGGTGATTTCTGGTGCGTTCTCCCTGACTCGTCAGGCGATCCAGCTCGGCTACATTCCGCGCATGCACATCCAGCACACGTCCAGTGCCGAGCAAGGCCAGATCTACATTGGCGCGGTGAATTGGGCGCTGATGGTTGGCGTGATCCTGCTGGTGCTGGGCTTCGAGTCCTCCGGCGCGTTGGCTTCGGCCTACGGCGTGGCGGTGACTGGCACGATGCTGATGACCACCATCCTGGTGTCGGCGGTGATGCTGCTGCTGTGGAAGTGGCCACCGATCCTCGCTGTTCCGGTGTTGCTGGGTTTCCTGTTGGTAGACGGTCTGTACTTCGCCGCCAACGTGCCGAAAATCATTCAGGGCGGTGCGTTCCCGGTGATTGCCGGTATCGTGCTGTTCGTGTTGATGACCACCTGGAAACGCGGCAAGCAACTGCTGGTGGAGCGAATGGACGAGGGCGGGTTGCCGCTGCCGATCTTCATCAGCAGCATCCGCGTGCAACCGCCGCATCGGGTCCAGGGCACGGCGGTGTTCCTCTCCGCCCGTCCGGACGCCGTGCCTCACGCGCTGTTGCACAACCTGCTGCATAACCAGGTGCTGCACGAGCAAGTAGTGTTGCTGACAGTGGTGTACGAAGACATCCCGCGCGTCCCGCCGCAACGGCGTTTCGCGGTCGATTCCTATGGCGAAGGGTTCTTCCGGGTGATCCTGCACTTCGGCTTCACCGACGAGCCGGACGTGCCTGAGGCCTTGAAACTGTGCCATCTGGATGACCTGAATTTCAGCCCGATGCGCACTACCTACTTCCTCAGCCGCGAGACGGTTATTGCCTCCAAACTCGAAGGCATGGCCCGCTGGCGCGAGACGTTGTTCGCCTTCATGTTGAAGAATGCCAACGGTAATCTGCGGTTCTTCAATTTGCCGTTGAACCGGGTGATTGAGCTGGGTACACAGGTCGAGATGTAAGCCACAACGAAAAGCCCCCGTTGCCATGAAGGTAGCGGGGGCTTTTTTGTGTCCGATGACTTGAGTCCACTGACAATCCCCTGTGGGAGCGAGCTGTGGCGAGGGGGCTTGCCCCCGTTGGGCTGCGAAGCAGTCCCCAAATCTCTGATGTACCAAAAATTTGGTGAGTGCTACGCACTCAAACGGGGGCAAGCCCCCTCGCCACAGCTCGCTCCCACAAGGGATCTGCGGTGTTGGCGCCTTTACTGGCTTTCAGGTAGCTCTTCTTCAGATTCAGCCTTTGTCCGGGCAGGTCGCGGTGTCAGCACCTTCACCACATCATCAATCACTGCCTTACTCATTGCCGTCAGGTAATGCGCGGCCCAGGCGTGGCGGTCGGTGTCTTTTATATAGGCTGCATCCTCGGTAAATGATTTGGCGAGGAACAGCAGGTCGGAGGCTTGCGACAAGGCATCAACGATGGGGACGCCGGCGCGGACGTTGAGTAGCGCCTGATCCGAGCAGTAGATGAGTGGGGTGTAGCCTATGGTTTTTAGTTCTGAAATCGCGGATGAATCTATTTTAGTCATATCAAAATCCTAGTCGAGGAGCTGACACATTCGTTTCCAAGCGAATGGGTGACAGCTGTACGCAGGTTGGAAAACCGGGAACTAGGAACCGGCACGCCCGAGGACGTCCCACGCACAGCTGCCATAACTCATGATCACAAAACGCATGCAATCATGACGGGGCGCTGTTGCGGCTAGTATCCGACGGGTTTCCAAGCCCGATCGCTGAAAGGTCAGCGACGTCCGGAGAGTATCCCGTCGAAGAAAAGCGCAACAAGGCATCAAAGAGCCCAAAAAGGACGATTAGGAGTTTGCCTACAGGGTCTGCGGGCGTCATCCGATATTGCGATACCTTAAGTAAACGAAACTAAACGTGGCGAAAGAATTCACAAGTCGTTCGGCTCATTTTTTGTAGGCATGGAAAAACGCAGGTTGGTAGATTCGCGTTTTTTGCAGCTTGCTGTATGTATAATTCGACGCGATACTCTGCGTAGAAATGTGTGTTCAAATTTGCATGAATGTGTAGAGAGGTGAGTATGACGGCATTACTGGAGCGTGCTGACCAAGCGATTTCTGTGACGGCAATGGTCAGGGGGTTCAGCGCGAGGCTAAAAGAGATTTCCAGCCGAGCCACTGAGCGGCTGGTCATTTTCAAGGATAATCAGCCGGCGGCGGTCATTATCAATGTCGATGCGTATCAGGAAATGCTCGACGAACTTGAGGACCTTCGGGTTGAAGCAGCGGCTCGGGAGCGATTGATCGGTTTTGATCAGGCCAAGGCCATCAGCCACGACGATATGCGGGCGCGGTACGCCAGGAAAGACTAAAGGAGCTGTGGATGGTTTGGGGCGTTATCTATCATCCGGAGGTCCAGAAGGATCTGGATCTGCTGGGAGCTGTGGCGGCGAATCGCATTCTTGATGTTATCGAAGAGCGGATCATCAACGGCGAGCCGGACAAGAGCGGCAAGCCTCTAAGAGCCAGTCTTGCAGGTTGCAGACGGATCCGCACAGGTGACACGCGGATTGTTTATCGAGTCGATGGACAGGCTATCCAGGTTTTGATCGTCGCCGTCGGTGCGCGACGAGATGAAGAGGTTTACGACGCGGCAGAGCGCCGTCTCTAACGACGAAATTCTTGCAGTTAGAGGTTATCCCCTGTGGGAGCGAGCCTGCTCGCGATTGGGGAGTGTCAGCCAACGCACATGTTGAAGGTGACGGCCGCATCGCGAGCAGGCTCGCTCCCACAAGGGATCTGTGGCGTCTGTGAGAATGAAAAAAGCCCCCGCAACCATAAGGCAGCGGGGGCTTTTTCGTGAGCGCGGCTCAGCTCACTCCTGAGCGGCCGTCTCCTTCGCTTGACGCTTCTCGATAGCATCCACCAACCGCTGGGCCAAAGCCGGGTAGTTCTCGTCGAAGTGATGGCCGCCAGGCAGTTTCATCGCTTCGCCCACGGCGGTCTTGTCGGTGCAGCCGCTCTCGTCGACTTCTTCTTCACCGTAGATGCACACCACTTTTGCAGGCGGTAGCTTGGCCATTTCCGGGCCGGTGGCGGCTTCTTTGCCGGCGTTGCCGAGCCAGCCTTCGACTTCGATTTCGAAGCTGCCGGTGCGGGCGAAGGCCAGCAGGATGATTGCGTCGACGCGCTGTTGTTCGGCTTCCGGCAGGCGGTTGTAGATGGCGGGCAGTACGTCGGCGCCGAACGAGTAGCCGGTCAGGATGAAGCGCTTGGTGCCCCATTTCTGCCGGTAGTGCTGCATCAGTTCGGTCAGGTCCAGCGCGCTTTGTTCCGGGCTCTTGTGCTGCCAGTAGTAGCGCAGGGTGTCGATGCCGACCACCGGGTAGCCGATCTTGGCCATTTCGCCGGCTACATCACGGTCCAGGTCGCGCCAGCCGCCGTCGCCGGAAAGGAACAGGGTGACGGTGTCCTTGGCTTGACCGGCCGGGACTTCGACCACCGGGATCTGCAGGCCACCAGCAGCTTTATCGCCGCCGACGAGGATTTTGCGCAGTTCGTTGTTCAGCACTTGCGGCAGGTTGATGTCGTAGTCGCTGATGCTGGTTTCGGCGTTGGGCTGGTCACGCACGAAGCCGGCGCTGGTATCGTCCGGGTTGTCGTTCCAGGCCACCAGCCAGTGACCGTGAGCGGCAATTTTTGGCAGCAGGTGCGTGCAGCCGGGTTTTTCCAGGGCCAGGTCAACCGAAATGGCCTGGGCCTTGTCGTCCTTCTGTTCGGCCAGCCAGCGCCACGCCAGCACGGCGCCAGGGCCGATGCCGCTGACCAGGGTTGCCGGGCCTTTGAGTTGCTTGAGGCCTGCTTGCAAGGCGCGACCTTGCTGGATGCAGTCCTTGGGCAGGATCACCTGGACGATCTGCGCTGAGCCGCTGCGGCTCAGGGTCAGCAATTGTTTGTCGCTGAGCTTCTGGTCTTCATTGACTGCCACCAGCACCTGGGCGCGCGGCGTGTTGCCGGGGATGACGCGGGTCATCGCGGCGCCATCGGCCGGCGTAAGCAGTTCGAGGGTCGGTTCTGGTGCCGGGCGTTTCAGGTACCAGTAACCGCCACCGACAATCAGGGCCAGCACTACCAGTGTGGCCAGTACGTACCGCAGGGAGCGTTGAATCATCAGCGTTTCACCAATCCAGTCAAGCCGCCTGCAATCAGGGCGGCAGTGTCGGCCAGGGCAACCAGCGGATCGAGTCCGGCGGGCACAGCCATATAACGGGGTTCCCAGTCGGGCTGGAACTTGTCTTTGAAGCGGCGCAAACCTTGGAAGTTGTACAGCTGCTCACCACGGCGGAATACCATCGAGCCCAGGCGCTGGGTCAGTGGTGCGCCGCGCCGGGGTTGTAACCCCGACAACGGCACCATGCCCAAGCTGAAGCGCGCGTATCCATGATTTTTATAATGTTGAATCAGGCCGACCATCATGAACTCCATGGTCAGCTTGGGGGCGTCGGGGTGTGCGCGCATCAGGTCGAGGCTGGCCAGTTCATGGCCGTAGGTCTCGAGCAGGTTGGCGAACGCCACCGGGCGCCCTTCGAAACGAATCACCGCGACACGGAAGTGTTTGAGGTAGTCATCACTGAAACGCCCGAGCGAGAAGCCTTTCTCGCGCACGTTCTTGCCGGTCAGCCAGGCGTCCGAAATCACCTTGAGCTCATCCATCGGCGCTTGCCCCGGCTCATGGATCTCCAGTGACAGGCCGTCACGGGTGCCGCGGTTCCAGGTGTAGCGCAGGTCCTTCATCTCTTTGCCTTTGGCCTCGAGATCGAAACGCTTGAGGTCAACCCGGGCTTCTTCGCCGAGCTTGATCGCGGTCAGGCCGATGTCCATGTAATACGGCAGATTCTCCGCGCGCACTTGATAGAACACAGGGCGGGCGTGGTGGATATCGCAGAGGTCGCGGAACTGCCAGATCATTTCCGCCCGTTGCTGGGTCGGGCCGATCGGGTCATACAACGCCACCAGGCTGCGGCCACGGCGGGCGTACATCAGAAACGCCTCGTCGTTGGGATGAAACAGCAGCGCCTTGTCACCGGTCAGGGCCAGGCCGCCATCCGGTTGGGCCGAGGCCATGAGAATCTTTACCGCGCGGTCCAGTTCATCGGGCGTTGGCAGATGGATCACCGGGCGCGCGGTGCGCAGCAGCCAGGTCAGGGACACCACCACCAGCAGGACCGCGGCGCCGAGCAGCGAGCGCAGGCCTCGCGGGGCATCGGCGTCGAGGGTGAACTGCCACCAGAGTTGATGGCTGTACGGAACATCCTGATAGGCGAACAGCAGCAACCAGATCGATGCGCCGAGTACGCAGAGGCTGGCCACCAGATACAGCGGCGAAAACGGCACTTCGGTCAGGCGGCTGGGGCGATAGAACGAGCGCCGGAAAACCCCCAGCAAACTCGCCGTCAGGGTCATCAGGCAAGCCTCTTCCCAGTCGAACCCTTTAAGCAGTGAGAGCAGGGCGCCGACCAACAACAGAATAGTGGTCAGCATCCACGCGGCTGACAGGCGGCGACGCAGCCCCTGAGCCAGCAGCAGGCAGAGCACGCCCACCAGGCTGGCGCCGAAGTGCGAAGCGTCGACCAGTCGATGTGGTATCAGAAAACCGATGTGTTCAAGGCGGGTATCGATCTCCGGCGTCACGCCGGAAAACAGCAGCACCACGCCGGACAGGAACACCAGCACCGCCAGAATCGGTGCGGCCATGCCAGATGCAGCACGCAACGACTGGCGCGTCTGAAACAGGCGCTGGCCTTCGTTGATCAGCAGCAGTACGCAAGCCACCAGCAGCGGCAACACCACGTAGATCAGGCGGTAGAGCAACAGGGCGGCGGCCAGTGGTGCGGCGCCGAGCTTGTCGGCGAAGGCGGCGAGCAAAATCGCTTCGAACACCCCGACACCACCCGGTACATGGCTGAGCACGCCAGCGGCCAGGGCCAATAGATAGACCAGCAGGAAGGCACCAAAGGGCGGTGCTTCCGGCAGCAACAGGTAGAGCACCGTCGCGGCGGCGGCCACGTCCAGAGCGGTGATGACCAATTGCAGGAACGTCAGGCGGCGACCCGGCAGGCGCAAGGTGCGGCGACCGACCTTGACCAGCAGGTTGTCGGGATAAGGCTGTTCAGGCAAGCGACGGCGATAGATGCCGATGGCCAGTACTGTTGAGAGCAGCAGCACGGCCACTGCAATCGCACCCAGCAATGTCTCGGAAAAACCCAGGGCCACGGAAGCAGCGGACAGGTTGCTGAGGGTGGCGAGGGCGGCCAGGGGCGGAAGGGCGCAGCCGAGTGAGAGGCTGGCAAACAAAGTCATGTGCGCGACTTCCGAAGCCCCCACACCATGCCGTGCATATAAACGGTAGCGAACCGAGCCTCCCGACAACAGCGAAAGGCCGATGGCATTGCCAATGGCAAATGCGGTGAAGCCGCCCAATGCCAGTATTCGCGGCGCCAGCGTCACGCCGGCATAACGGCTGGCCGACCATTCGTAACCCAGCAGAATGATGAAGCCGATGACAGTCGCGGCGAGCGCGCCCAGCAAGGCCGGTTTCGGCACTTCCAGGATTGAGTCATGCAGCGCGTACAGATCGAGTTCGCTCAGCAGGTGACGACAGGCAATCAGCGCAATGGCGAACAACAGCAAAGTGACCGCCAGACCGATGGGTTGGCGATATTTGCTGATTCGATCCAGCAAGCGCAGGCGCTCGGCTTTGATCGGTTGTGTCGCTGTGACGGTGTCTTGTGGATCAGACGAGTTGGCGCGCATCAATCACCTCTTGGATTGTGCGCGACAGGATGGAGGTATCCAGCCAAGTTACCAATCCCTGTGGAAAAAAATAATCACAAATATTAACGCCTCTCACCAGATGTGGGCGATGGCGCGTTATCAGTCGTAGAGGGTTCTGCCTGTGGTTCAGCCTGGACTGAACTCACAGTCCGGCGATCCCGAACGGCTCACTGCACAGTGACAGATCATTGTTGCGAAAGGACTTTTTCAACAGATACAAAAAAGGCCACTCTTTCGAGTAGCCTTTTTTGATGTTTGGTTGCGGGAGCCGGATTTGAACCGACGACCTTCGGGTTATGAGCCCGACGAGCTACCAGACTGCTCCATCCCGCGTCTGTGTGGCGGCATTCTACAGGCGAACGCCGGAGTGTCAACCGTTAATCCCAGTATGGCTCAAATAAGTGTAAAACGACGGTGAACGGTCGCAGGGGAGACCTAAGTTTCGGAATCAGAACGATTTCTTGTTTCTGTGCCGAAAGGCATAGACCGCCGATTTTCATAAAACAGACGCGCACAAAAAAGGCCACTCTTTCGAGTAGCCTTTTTTGATGTTTGGTTGCGGGAGCCGGATTTGAACCGACGACCTTCGGGTTATGAGCCCGACGAGCTACCAGACTGCTCCATCCCGCGTCTGTGTGTCGGCATTCTACAGAGGATCGCAGGGCTGTCAACCTTCAATCTCGGTAAAACCTGTTCCTGTTCAAGCGCTTAGGTGAAAAAAGCAACGGCTGACCGGTCTGAAACGCAGGCAGGGCAAGGCTTGTGGCTCTATTGAGAGGGCTCTTTCGATTGAGAAAATAAATTCCTGTGTGCTTTTCCTACAAAGGAAAAAGAACATTCAGAGTACTGGTGCTATATACAGGTGTCAGTGAGATACTGCCGATATGACTCACCCACACCTCATTTCTTCGCCATGAACACTGCTTTTATATGACGCAGCGAAAAATCATCCACGTCGATTGTGACTGTTTCTACGCCGCTATCGAGATGCGTGACGACCCGCGCCTGGCCGGTAAGCCATTGGCGGTGGGCGGCTCGGCGGATCGGCGTGGGGTGATTGCCACCTGTAACTATGAAGCGCGGGCTTATGGCGTTCGCTCGGCCATGTCTTCCGGACATGCCTTGAAACTCTGTCCGGACCTGACCATCGTCAAGCCGCGCATGGATGCCTATAGAGAAGCGTCGAAGGAAATTCATACGATCTTTCGCGATTACACCGACCTGATCGAGCCGCTTTCCCTGGATGAGGCCTACCTCGACGTGTCGGACAGCGCGCGTTTTGGCGGCAGCGCCACGCGAATCGCCCAGGACATTCGCCGCCGTGTCTCCAACCAGTTGCACATCACCGTGTCGGCCGGCGTGGCGCCGAACAAGTTTCTCGCCAAAATCGCCAGCGACTGGAAGAAGCCTAACGGCCTGTTCGTGATCACGCCGGATCAGGTGGAAGACTTCGTCAGTGGTTTGCCAGTGAGCAAGCTGCACGGCGTTGGCAAAGTGACCGCCGACAAACTCGGCAGGCTCGGCATCGTCGATTGCTCGCATTTGCGCGAATGGGACAAGTTGGCGCTGGTGCGCGAATTCGGCAGCTTCGGCGAGCGACTCTGGGGCCTCGCCCGTGGGATCGATGAGCGGTTGGTGCATAACGACAGTCGGCGGCAGTCGATCAGCGTCGAAAATACCTACGACACGGACCTGCCGGATCTGGTGAGTTGCCTGGATAAATTGCCCGAGTTGCTGGACTCCCTGAATGGCCGCATGGCAAGGATCGACAGCAGTTATCGGCCGGGCAAGCCGTTCGTCAAAGTGAAATTTCATGACTTTACCCAGACTACTTTGGAGCAGGCCGGGGCTGGGCGGGATCTGGGGAGTTATCAGTTGCTGCTGACCCAGGCCTTTAACCGTGGCGGGAAACCGGTGCGGTTGTTGGGGATTGGGGTGAGGCTGGAGGATTTGCGGGGCGGGTTTGAGCAGATGGAGTTGTTTGAGCGGTAGTTCAGGGGTGAATTTAAGGGCCTCATCGCGAGCAGGCTCGCTCCCACATTAGACCGCGTTCGTCTGAACAACTCGGTCAACTGTGGGAGCGAGCCTGCTCGCGATGCTTTAAGGGTTTAATTCGGTCCCGGATCCGCCACCAGTCGCCCGGCATCCTTGGTCAATGACTTGAGGAATTCGGCCTGCAACTCGGGATCGTTGCGGGTCAGTTCGATCAGGCTCTGTTCCAGCTCGCTGGCTTCTTCTTCCAGCCCCAGTTCCGACAGACGTTTGACCCGGTGTACCCACTGGCTCACTTCGTCGTCTTCGAGGTCATCGTAAATCAACCCATGCGCTTCGAGCAGCTTGCCGCGCAAGTTGCTGCTGATCGCCAGGGACGAGTCGGTGTGCACATCGTCCTTGTTGTCCTCGACACTGATCTGCAGTTTGCCCAGATGATTGAGGTCATGTTCGGCGAACGGGCTGTCCAGCAGGTTCAGGCGCAACACGCCGTTACGATCGGTGGTCAGTTCGAAGGTGTTCTTGGCCGCCTTGACCTGCACCGGGCGCTCGCTCCACGGCAGGCTCGAGTACTCCGTGCGCTTGTCGCGCTGGACTTCGTCGATGCCCGCCAGGTTCTGTTGTGCCCGACCATGAGACTGCGCGTTCATGAACGGGTTGAGCCCGGCGAAACCATAGCTGAGCCAGTCCTTCGTCACGCTGTCCGGCAGATTGCCGAGGGCGAACACGTTGACCACGTTCGCACCGACACCGGCCACCACGGCCACCGCGCCCAGCGGGATCTCATAGACCTCCCTCCAGGGTTGGTAAGGCGTGTAGCGATCGTAGTGACGCGTGACTTCGAACTCGGTGACTTCGAAAGTCTTCTGCTCGTGGATTTTCACCCGACGTTGTGGCAGCTCAAGCACCTTGGGCTCGCCGACATCGATCTGCAGGCTGTGATCAAGCAATTTGCGCTCGACCCGCTCCTCGTGCTCGTTGCGTTGTGACATCTGATTGGCACAGCCGCTGACCAGCAGCGCGCCGCACAGGGCGGCGCTACCGAGGCCTAAGGTGTTTCGCTTGAACATGACGTCTCTATCTGGTGTCAGCGGCGGATACGGGCCTGGAGGAAAGACAGCACGTCAGCGACCGGCAGCGCTTGCGCCTCGGCCTCTGTACGGCTCTTGTATTCCAGATTGCCGTCGGCGAGGCCGCGGTCACTGACCACGATCCGGTGTGGAATGCCAATCAGCTCCATGTCCGCGAACTTGATACCCGGGCTGGTTTTCTTGTCGCGGTCGTCCAGCAGCACTTCGAAGCCAGCGGCAGTCAGTTCTGCGTAGAGCTTGTCGGTAGCTTCGCGAACCTGCTCGGTTTCGTAGCGCAGCGGTACCAGAGCAACCTGGAACGGGGCCAGGGCGTCGCTCCAGATAATCCCGTTCTCGTCGTTGTTCTGTTCGATGGCGGCCGCCACTACACGAGATACGCCAATGCCATAGCAGCCCATTTCCAGGGTGACCGGCTTGCCGTTCTCGCCCAGCACTTCGCACTTCATCGCTTTGCTGTACTTGTTGCCCAGCTGGAAGATGTGCCCGACTTCGATGCCGCGCTTGATTTCCAGGGTGCCTTTGCCGTCAGGGCTCGGATCACCGGCCACGACATTACGCAGGTCGGCGACGGTCGGAACCGGCAGATCACGTTCCCAGTTCACGCCGAAGTAGTGCTTGTCGTCGATGTTCGCGCCGATGCCGAAATCGCTCATCAGCTCGACGGAGCGATCGATGATGATTGGCAGTGGCAGGTTCAACGGGCCAAGGGAACCGGCGCCGGCGCCGATGGCGTCGCGCAGTTCAGCTTCGGAAGCCATGACCAGCGGGCTGGCAACGCCAGGCTGGTTGGCGGCCTTGATTTCGTTCAGCTCGTGGTCGCCGCGGATGATCAGGGCAATCAGTTTGCCTTGTTCTTCAGCGTGTACCACGAGAGTCTTGATGGTCTTTTCGATCGGCAGATTGAAGCCTTCGACCAGTTGCGCAATGGTCTTGGCGTTCGGCGTGTCGACCAGGCGCAGCTCTTCGGTAGGCGCGGCACGAGAGGTTTCGCGCGGTACGGCTTCGGCCTTTTCGATGTTCGCTGCGTAGTCGGAACCGTTGCTGAAGACGATGTCGTCTTCGCCGGATTCGGCCAGCACGTGGAACTCGTGGGAGCCGGCGCCACCGATCGAGCCGTTGTCGGCTTCAACCGGACGGAATTTCAGGCCCAGGCGGGTGAACACGTTGCAGTACGCCTGATGCATGCGGTCGTAGGTGATCTGCAGCGAAGGCTGATCAGCGTGGAACGAATAGGCATCCTTCATGATGAATTCGCGGCCGCGCATCAAACCGAAGCGTGGGCGGATTTCGTCACGGAATTTGGTCTGGATCTGATACAGGTTGATCGGCAGCTGTTTATAGCTGCTCAGCTCGTTACGCATCAGGTCGGTGATGACTTCTTCGTGAGTCGGGCCGGCACAGAAGTCGCGACCGTGGCGATCCTTGAAGCGCAGCAATTCAGGACCGTATTCTTCCCAGCGACCGGATTCCTGCCACAGCTCAGCCGGTTGAGTGCTCGGCATCAACACTTCGAGAGAGCCGGCGGCGTTCATTTCTTCACGCACGATGGCTTCAACCTTGCGCATCACTCGCAAGCCCATGGGCAGCCAGGTGTACAGGCCCGAGGCGAGTTTGCGGATCATGCCGGCGCGCAGCATCAGCTGATGGCTGATGACAACCGCGTCGGAAGGCGTTTCTTTCTGTGTGGCGAGCAAAAATTGACTGGTGCGCATGGTTGGCCGTTGTCGGTTGCTGATGACGAGAAATGACGGAACATTGTACGGGCGAGATCAGCTGGCGTACAGGAGTGCGGCCGGCAGTGTCGCAGAGGGCGAGAATCTGCCCGCCCTCTGCGACACTTCTGGCTTAAGTGCCTACGACTCTTCCGCGACCTGGGACTGCACCGGTTCCGGCGTCGGTGTCGGACCGGCTCGGCGGTTTTCCTGGAACCAGTGCAGCGCGATCAACAGGAGAGTCGGAACACCCAGCAGGGCAGTGATCAGGAAGAAGTTGTGATAGCCGAATTTTTCCACCATAACCCCTGAGTAGCCGCCGATGAGGCGGGGCAGCAGGAGCATGATCGAGCTGAGCAGGGCGTACTGGGTGGCGGAGAACTTGAGATTGGTCAGGCTCGACAGGTAAGCGACAAATGCCGAAGTCGCCAGGCCCGAGCTGAAGTTATCCAGTGAAATAGTGACAATCAGCATCTGCAGATCGGCACCCATATCTGTGAGCATCAGGAACAGCAGGTTGGTACCGGCCGATGCAACGCCGCCAATGAACAGGATAGGCAGAATGCCGAAGCGCACGATCAGCAGGCCGCCCATGCCGGCGCCGACCAGCGTCATGATCAGGCCGAATATCTTGCTGACGCTGGCAATCTGATCCTTGGTGAACCCCTGGTCGATGTAGAACACGTTGGCCATCACGCCCATGACCGTATCGGACATCCGATAGGTGGCGATCAGCCCGAGCAGCAGCAGGGCTTGCCAGCGGTAACGCAGGATGAAGTCGTTGACCGGTGTCAGCACCGGGGCCAGGCCACGGCGGCCCATGGCCGACAGGCACAGGCCGGTAAGCGTGATATAGAGAATCGCCCGCAGGAACGCACGGTCTTCGAGCAGCAGGTCCAGTACGCTGACGCCGTTGAACAGTACGCTGGCGAAGTCAGTGTTGTAGAGCTGGGTGAACATGGCCGGTACGGACACCAGCAGCACGATCAGCACGAACACCGACGCCAATTGGTGCACAAAGCTGTAGCGTCCGGCCTGTAATTGAGTACGCAGAGGTACCGGCGGTTCGCGCATGAACAGGGTGGTCAGCAGCGCCGGGACCATCAAGACGCCGAACAGCACGTAGGTGCCGGTCCACGCCGCATGCTTATAGTTGAAACCGGTGGAGCCGAAGCCTTCGGCGAAGAACAGTGCGCCGGCAGTCGCCAGCAGGGCCGCGACCCGATAACCGGCCATGTAACTGGCCGCCAGCGCAGCTTGGCGGGTTTCGTCGGCGATTTCCAGGCGATAAGCGTCGACGGCGATGTCTTGCGTCGCCGAGGCGAAGGCGACGACCACGGCGATCGCGATCAACCAGGACAGGTGCTTTTGCGGGTCGCAGAATCCCATGCCGATCAGGCCCAGGATTACGAGTGCCTGGGCCAGGACCAGCCAGGAGCGTCGTCGACCAAGCTTGCCAAGAAGTGGCAGGCGCCATTGGTCGAGCAGCGGGGACCAGACCCATTTAAAGGCGTAGGCCAGGCCGATCAGGCTTGCATAGCCGATGGTTTCGCGGGCAACACCGGCCTCGCGCAGCCAGACTGAAAGCGTCGAAAACACCAGCATGTAGGGCAAGCCGGCGGCGAAACCAAGCAGCAACAGCACGAGCGTCGAGGGGCTGGCATAGGCGGCGAGCGCGGCGCGCCAGGTTTTACGGGGCATGGGCTGGAGTCTGCCTCAAGGATTACGGAAACAAAGCGCGCACTCTAACCGCTGTGCTCTACCGGGCGCCACCCATGGCGCTGAATATCAACACGATTGTTCAGGACACTGATGCCTTCCATGCGCAATCGGGCCCGTTGTTCATCCCCCGAAGGGCTGCCCACAGGCAGGCTGATCCGACCGCCGGCACCCAGTACCCGGTGCCAGGGAAGTTTGGTGTCACCGGGCAATTGGCTCAGTGTTCGCCCGACCCAGCGGGCAGCACGACCCAGTCCGGCTAGCTCGGCGAGCTGGCCGTAACTCACGACTTTGCCCTCGGGCACTTGCGCCAGGGTCAGGTAGAGCGCCGTGCGTCGGATTTGCGCTGCGCTTTCGGTTTCAGCGGTTGAGTCGGTCACGTCCCGGGCTTCCTGAAAAAATGCGCAATTGACCGTCTGTAGAGTAAATCCAGGATCGCCTATTGAGAAATGAACTCAATAGAAAAAGTCGGGTCAGTCCTTGTCATGGCCTTATTCGTAAGGATAATGCCGACTTTTTTTCGCAAAGTTGAGCCTTCGATTCGCTTATGTTGTCCAGAACCTTGCTGTGCCTCGCTGTCGCCAGTGCTTCCACTCCCTTGCTCGCCGATACCGTCTGGTTGAAAAACGGTGACAAATTGAGCGGCAAAATCACCGTCTTCGATGGCGGTAAGCTGCTGATTCAGACCGAGTACGCTGGCGCGGTCCCGATCGATTGGAAGCAGGTCAAAACCCTGGAAAGTGATCAGCAGTTGCTGGTCAAGCAGGATGCCTACACCGGTGAAAAGGCCAAGGCGCTGCATGCAGCAGAAGACGGCAAGGTCACCCTGGCCAACGGCGATGGCCCCAAGACTGTGGAGCTGGCAAGCATCCAGCAGATTCTCAAGCCCAAGCCTGTCGTCGAGGATTTGGTGTGGAAGGGTAATATCGATGCAGCGCTGGATTATCAGCGGGCCGAGAAAGACACCGACGATTACGATATCGACTTCAAGACCACTGCGCGTCATGGCAGATGGCGACACACCGCAGAAGGTGAGTACAACCGCGAATTTCAGGATGACGTGGTCACTACCGACAACTGGCGGGGCGAATACTCGCTCGACCGCTTCCTGACCGAAAAATGGTTCTGGCAAGGGCGCGCGGTCTATAAGCGCGACAAGGTCGAAGAACTGGCCCGCCAGCGCACAGTCGGTACCGGCCCCGGTTACCAATTCTGGGACGATGAGCTGGGCGCATTCTCGCTGGGCTCGCTGGTCAACCGCACGGACTATGAGTTCAGCGATGGCAGCAAGGAAAACTTCTACTCCCTGGCGATGAAGTGGGATTACAACCGCTACCTGATCGGCAAGAAGGTGGAGTTCTTCACCAATGGCGAAGTGGGCAAGCCGTTGTCGGGCGTGGCCGACTACGCGCTCGATGCCGAGATGGGCTTGCGCTACAAGGTGACCGAATGGGCATCGCTTAACCTGAAGGCCGAGAGAGACATCATTAGCGGCACCGACGATGCTGATTTGGACAAGACCCGCTACACCGCTGGGTTTGGCGTGGCCTGGTAAGACGCAAAAAATCGCAGCCATGGGCTGCGATTTTTTTTGCCTGCAAAACACACAGGCACAAAAAAGCCCCGCTTTTAAGGGCGGGGCTTTTTACTAAAGCAAGTACAAGTTAGATAACTTGAACTTCTTCAGCTTGCATGCCTTTCTGACCGCGGGTAGCGATGAAAGAAACCTGTTGGCCTTCTTTCAGGCTTTTGAAGCCGTCGGATTGGATAGCTTTGAAGTGAACGAACAGGTCGTCACCGGATTGTGGAGTGATGAAGCCGAAGCCTTTTTCATCGTTGAACCACTTAACGGTACCGGTTTGGCGATTAGACATGGTGTAACTCCTTGAACAAAGATAACTGCGACGCAGGAAGAACCCTGGCCGAGACTGAGTGCAAAGAGCAGGAAAAATTCTTGTAGATGGTTGGATCGAAATTCAACATATCGTGTAGAGATTCTCAGTGACACAAGCAGCACAGTGGCGCCACCTTAACCCTTTTTCCGGAACGTGCCAATGTTTCTTGCGAAGGTTTCTCTGTTTTCATGACTGACGGTGCATTGAATGGCGGTGAAGACCCGGGATTCACGGGCGATTGGCGAGAATTGTCTCCCGGACTTTGAACCCGGCGCGCCTGCCCGGTAAGATGCCGGACAGAATTTTTCCACCTCGCTATTCAGGACACCCGCCATGAGCATCAAATCGGACAAGTGGATTCGCCGCATGGCGCAGGAACAGGGCATGATCGAGCCTTTCGTCGAGCGCCAGGTGCGCGGTAGCGACGATAGCCGTGTGATCTCCTACGGCGTGTCCAGCTACGGCTACGATGTGCGTTGCACCAATCACTTCAAGGTGTTTACCAACATCAATTCGGCGATCGTCGACCCGAAAAACTTCGATGCTGGCAGCTTCGTCGACATCCACAGCGACGTGTGCATCATTCCGCCGAACTCCTTCGCTCTGGCCAGCACCGTCGAATACTTCCGCATCCCGCGTAACGTATTGACCATTTGCCTGGGTAAAAGCACCTACGCGCGTTGCGGCATCATCGTCAACGTCACGCCGCTCGAGCCTGAGTGGGAAGGTCACGTGACCCTGGAGTTCTCCAACACCACCAATCTGCCGGCGAAAATCTACGCGAACGAAGGCGTGGCGCAGATGTTGTTCCTTGAGTCGGACGAAGAGTGCGAAGTCTCCTACAAGGACCGTGGCGGCAAGTACCAGGGACAGCGTGGCGTGACCCTGCCGCGTACCTGAGTCAGCCGTCTGACAAACCGTTGGAATTCCTGAGCGGGCGTACACTCTATGGAGTGTACTGCTCCGATTCGCGCAAGGCGGATCGGGCCATCGCTCAGGAGTGCTTCATGAAGATCGATCCGCGAATAAGTGCCGAACTGGCAAGGCTTGAGCCCAATCAGGTTGGCATGCTGGCCTGGTCCTTGTTGGCACATCCACCAGTCAGCACGGCAGGGGGCATCCCCGGCCAGCCTGATCCCGATACCCCCAACGAACAACCGACAGAACCCGGAGAGCCCACCCTGCCGGATGAGCCGCCTCCCGCGCCTGTTGTCTGATACCTGTAGGAGCTGCCGAAGGCTGCTACGGTGATCCGTAGCAGTGGGCGAAACCTGCGATTTTTACTTCAGGTTGCCGCTGAGGAACTGCTTCAACCGCTCACTCTTCGGATTACCCAGTACATCCTCCGGCGCACCTTCTTCTTCCACCAGCCCCTGGTGCAGGAACAGCACCTGGCTCGATACCTTGCGGGCGAAGCTCATTTCGTGGGTGACCATGATCATGGTCCGGCCTTCTTCGGCCAGGCCCTGGATGACCTTGAGCACTTCGCCCACCAGTTCCGGGTCGAGCGCCGAGGTCGGTTCGTCGAACAGCATGACTTCCGGTTCCATGGCCAGTGCGCGGGCAATGGCTACCCGTTGTTGCTGGCCGCCCGACAGGAACGCCGGGTACTGATCCGCTACGCGCGCCGCCAGGCCAACCTTGTCGAGGTAACGTCGGGCACGGTCTTCGGCTTCTTGCTTGCTGCAACCCAGGACCCGGCGCGGGGCCATGGTGATGTTTTCCAGCACCGTCATGTGGCTCCACAGGTTGAAGTGCTGGAACACCATGGCCAGCCGGGTGCGAATCCGTTGCAGCTCATCGGCGTCGGCCACGTGGATGCCATGGCGATCCTTGACCATGCGGATGTTCTGGTCGTCCAGGCTCATGGTGCCGTCGTCGGGTTGTTCGAGAAAGTTGATGCAGCGCAAAAAGGTGCTTTTGCCCGAGCCGCTGGCGCCGATCAGGCTGATGACGTCGCCGGTTTTGGCCTTGAGCGAAACGCCTTTGAGCACCTTATGATCGCCATAGCTTTTATGCAGGCCTTCAATGGTCAGTTTGTACATGGGGCATGCATCCTCAAGGCGAAAGTAGATAGCCGCTGCGATAGGCTTCGGTGCCCGCGACGTGGGCGATCACCATGCCGGCAGTGGCCATGCGCCGCAGCGAACGGGCGTACATCAGGCCGGCGGCGGTGCAATGAACAGGGGTGACGCGATCATTGATCGGGTCGATGACTT
The DNA here is from genome assembly GCF_056279485.1 of Pseudomonas sp. TE12508. Lineage (NCBI taxonomy): Bacteria > Pseudomonadati > Pseudomonadota > Gammaproteobacteria > Pseudomonadales > Pseudomonadaceae > Pseudomonas > Pseudomonas sp. TE12508. Next base: position 103,544 of record NZ_JBWCCN010000003.1, read on the forward strand.
CGGCGATCAGTTGCCCGGCTTCCAGGTATTCCCCGGGCAGAGCCGTGAACACCAGCAGCCCGCCCACCGGTGTAGCCACCGGTTCGACGCCGGCCAGCGGTGTCGCCGGGTAGGGCAGTTCCGGTAATGGCGCCGGCTCACCGGCAATCGCGCCGAAATGAATCAGATAATCGATCAGCGCCTGGCTGTCGAGGCTGGCCAGCGGGTGATTGACGTCACCCTGGCCGCGTAATTCGACAGTGACTGAAAAACTGCCCAGCGGAATCTCGAACTGCTCGCCGAAGCGCTCTTTCAACTGCCACCAGAGCAGGGTGAAGCATTCATCGAACGATTGGCCACCCGAATCGGTAGCCAGCAGACTGGCTTCAGAACCGATGTAGCGCGCCAGTGGCTCGACCCTGGGCCAGGCCTCGGGCGTGGTGTAAAGGTGCGCCACGGCTTCGAAATCGCAATGCAGGTCCAGCACCATGTCCGCATCGCAGGCCAGCCGTTGCAGGGTCAGGCGCTGGGATTGCAGTTGAGTGCCTGCGGTCTGCCGCGCCAACGCCTTGCGCAGGCTGTCGCGGATCAATTCGAGGTTGCGTTGTGGATCGTCGCCGAGCAGGCCTTCGATCTCGTTGCCGACTTCTTCACTCAAGTCGACGAACCAGCGATTGAAGTTCTGCCCGCTTTCCAGCTCGTAGCGGCCCAGTGGAACGTCCATCAACACTTGTTCCAGGCCGACCGGGTTGGCCACGGGCACCAGCACGATTTCGCTGCGCAGCCGGCCGGCGGCTTCCAGCTCCGCCAGACGCTGCTTGAGGTGCCAGGCCACCAACATGCCGGGCAATTCATCGGCATGCAGGGAGGACTGAATGTAAATCTTGCCTTTGGCCGACGACGGGCCGAAGTGGAAACTGTGAATCTGTCGCACGGTCCCCGGCAGCGGGGCCAGCAGGTCATGAATCTGGTGGCGCATGTACGAGTTGTCCTAGTGAGTCGGCCCGAGGAAGGCCAGCCATCGGCGTTCGGCGAGACGGAACAGGCCGACCAGCGCAAAGGTAACGGTCAGGTAGATCAGCGCGGCGATGCCGAACGACTGGAATGTCAGGAAGGTCGCAGAGTTCGCGTCGCGAGCGACTTTCAATACATCCGGGATGGTCGCGGTGAACGCCACGGTGGTCGAGTGCAGCATCAGAATCACTTCGTTGCTGTAATAAGGCAACGAGCGACGCAGGGCTGACGGCATGATCACGTAGGCGTAGAGCTTCCAGCCTGACAGACCATAAGCCTTGGCCGCTTCGATTTCTCCGTGAGGCAGGCTGCGAATCGCCCCGGCGAAGATCTCCGTGGTGTAGGCGCAGGTGTTCAGGGCGAAGGCCAGGATCGTGCAGTTCATCGCATCGCGAAAGAACGCATCGAGGACCGGCTGGGCGCGCACGGCCGCCAGGCTGTAGATACCGGTGTAGCAAATCAGCAGCTGGATATACAGCGGCGTACCCCGGAACAGGTAGACGTAAAACTGCACTGGCCAGCGGATGTAGATCTTGGGCGAAACCCTGGCGATGGACAGCGGGATCGACGCCAGAAAGCCGATGAAGATCGAAGCGCTGAGCAGCCACATGGTCATGGCCAGGCCGGTGATGTTGTAACCGTCGGTATAAAGGAAGGGTTTCCAGTATTCCTGCAAGAGTTCGATCATCGTACGGCCTCCCGGGAGCCGGCGGCGTAGCGGCGTTCGAGCCAGCGCAGGACGACGTTGGAGGCGCTGGTGATCACCAGGTAAATCAGTGCGGCCAGCACCAGGAAGTAGAACAGTTGATAGGTGCTTTTACCGGCGTCCTGCGCGGCTTTGACCAGGTCGGCCAGGCCGATGATCGAGACCAGCGCGGTGGCCTTGAGCATCACCATCCAGTTATTGCCGATACCCGGCAGGGCGAAGCGCATCATTTGTGGGAACACCACAAAACGAAAACGCTGGCCGCGTTTGAGACCGTAGGCGGTGGCGGCTTCAACCTGGCCCCGTGGCACGGCGAGGATCGCCCCGCGAAACGTTTCGGTGAAGTACGCACCGTAAATGAAGCCCAGGGTGATGACCCCGGCGCTGAACGGGTTGATCTCGATGTATTCCCATTCCATGAAGTCGGTAAACGAGGTCAGCCAGGTTTGCAGGCTGTAGAAGATCAGCAGCATCAGCACCAGGTCGGGCACCCCACGAATCAGCGTGGTGTAGATCTGGGCCGGAACACGTACCAGTTTGACTTTTGACAGCTTGGCACTGGCGCCCAGCAAGCCGAGCAACACGGCCACCAACAGCGACAACACCGATAATTTGATGGTCATCCAGGTGCCTTCCATCAGCAACGGACCGAAGCCCTGGAGGCTGAAGGCTGAGAGCCCCAGGTTTTGTAATAGGTTTTCGAACATAAATCAGCAACCTGATCGGGTGAAAAAAGCGCCCATCGCGAGATGGGCGCCGGGCATTATTTGCCGCTGTACAAATTCAGATCGCCAAAGTGTTTCTTCTGAATGGTGGCGTAGGTGCCATCGTCGTGTAACGCTTTGATACCTTTATCCAAAAGTGCCTTGAGGTCTTTGTTACCTTTCGAGATACCGATCGCTGTTTTCGACGGCAGCAATTCGCTGTCGACCGGCTTGCTGATTTCGTAGCCTTCGCCTTTTGGTGACTTCAAGAAGCCCAGTTCGGCTTGCAGCATGTCCTGGATCGCTGCGTCGAGACGGCCGGAAGTCAGGTCGGAATACACCTGATCCTGGTTCTGATAGGCCTGGGTTTTCACGCCAGCCTTGTCCAGCACCGCTTTGGCGTACGCTTCCTGGATGGTGCCTTGCTCGTAACCGACGGTTTTACCCTTCAGCGAAGCGACGTCTTCGGTCAGGCCGGAACCTTTCTTGAACACGTAAGCGGTTGGGCCGGAGAACAACTCGTTGGAGAAATCGATGACTTTTTCGCGGGCCGGGGTGACGGTCATCGAAGAGATCACACCGTCGAATTTATTGGCTTTCAAGCCCGGAATCATGCCGTCGAAATCGCTTTCGACCCATTTGCACTTGACCTTCAGCTCGGCGCAAATTGCATTGCCCAGGTCGATGTCGAAGCCTACCAGGCTACCGTCGGCTGCTTTGGACTCGAACGGCGCGTAAGAAGGGTCAACGCCAAAACGCAATTCTTTGTATTCCTTGGCCAGCGCGGAGCCGGCAGCCATGCACAACGCCAGTGCAGAAAGGGTCAGCAATGCTTTTTTCATTATTCAATCCCTAAGAACCAATATGAGCGCTTGTGGCGCAGAAGTACTGTTACTGAAAAGCGTAAGACCTATTAAAAGTAGCAATTTCCGAACCAGAGTCCCGAACAAGCGTTTAAAAGGTAATACAAGAAGCGGTAAAGCGGGATTTTATGCACGAAAACGGGCATCGCCAGATCCCTGCGCCTGGATGGTGCGCAGTGTGGGGAGCCCACCGCCAGATCAGCTAAGCCACAATCCATGTGGGAGCGGGCTTGCTCGCGAAGAGGGAGTGTCAGTCAACATTAATGTTGCCGGACACACCGCCTTCGCGAGCAAGCCCGCTCCCATAGGTTCTGCAACTTTACTGATCTGCATTGGTGCAACACAGAAATCAGGTCAGGCGAGCAAATCCTGCAACGTCGCCAAGTTGTCAGCCTCCTCCACCGATTTGTCCTGCCGCCAACGCAGCATTCTCGGAAACCGCACCGCAATCCCGCTCTTATGCCGCTTCGACAGGGCAATACCCTCGAATCCCAGCTCAAACACCAAAGTCGGTTTCACACTACTCACCGGTCCGAATTTTTCCACCGTGGTCTTGCGTACGATGCTGTCGACCTGACGCATTTCTTCGTCAGTCAACCCGGAGTAAGCCTTGGCGAAAGGCACCAGCGTTCGCTCGCGGGCAGAAGGAGGACCGTCCCACACCGCGAACGTGTAATCAGTGTAGAGGCTGGCCCGGCGGCCATGGCCCTGCTGGGCATAGATCAGCACCGCATCAACGCTGAACGGGTCGACTTTCCATTTCCACCACACGCCCATGTCCTTGGTCCGCCCGACGCCATACAGCGCATCGCGGGCCTTGAGCATCATGCCTTCGACGCCCAGTCTGCGGGAGGCTTCCCGTTGACGGCCAAGGTCGAACCAGTCTTCGCCGGTCAGCACGGGCGAGCTCATTAATACCGGGTTTGCGCAGTTGAGGATGAGTTGCTCCAGCTGAGTGCGGCGCGTGGCTTGGGTCTGGTTACGCCAATCCTCACCCTGCCATTCCAGCAGGTCATAGGCCAGGATCACCACGGGCACCTCATCGAGGATTTTCTTGCTCAGCGTTCTACGGCTGATCCGCTGTTGCAACAGAGCGAAGGGTTGCACGGCGGGTGACGACGTCGACTTCGGGTCGAAGGCGTCCTCGGTGCCTGGTTGTGCGGCTTTCCAGGCGACGATTTCACCGTCGATCACCGTGCCGTCGGGTAAGTCATGAACCAGGCTGTCCAGTTCGGGGAAGCGCTCGCTTAACAGCTCTTCACCTCGTGACCAGATCCACAAGCGCCCATCGCGCTTGACCACTTGAGCGCGGATGCCGTCCCACTTCCATTCCACTTGCCACTGATTGACGGGGCCGAGCAGGGCGTCGAACTGCTCGATCGGGTGCGACAACGCATGGGCGAGGAAAAACGGGTAGGGCTGACCACCCCGTTGGGCATGCTCATTGGGTGATTCGGGGGCGATCAGCTTCAGGTAACTGGCGGCGGTTGGGCGGTTGGACAGATCGGTGTAACCCACCAGCCGCTGGGCCACGCGTTTGCTGTCGAGCCCGGCCATCGCCGCCAAGGCGCGGGTGACCAGCAATTTGGAGACCCCGACACGGAAACTGCCGGTGATCAATTTGATGCACAGCATCAGACTCTGGCGATCCAGTTGCGCCCACAAGGCGGGCAAGGATTCGGCAAGGGTCAGCGGGGGCGCGTTACGCAGCGGCAGCAGTTTGTCTTCAATCCACACCGCCAGCCCATCGGTAGAGGTGTGGGGCATTTCGGGCAGCACCAGCGAGATGGTTTCCGCCAGATCACCTACGGCCTGATAACTTTCTTCGAACAGCCAGGGCGAGAGTCCGGAAAACGCTGTGGCCATTTCCCGCAGCATTCGTACCGGCACCAATTGTCGAGGGCGCCCACCGGACAGAAAGTACACCGCCCAAGCGGCATCTTCAGGTGCGGCTTGGGCGAAATAGCTCTGCATCGCCGCCAGTTTGGCGTTGCTCGAGGTGGTGGCGTCGAGTTCGGCATACAAGTCGGCGAAGGCTTTCATGCCAGCACCTCGGCGCTCTCGGGTTCGAGGACTGTGGTTTCTTCATCATCGCCATATTCGGTGCTGAAACTCATGGCATCGAGGCCTTGTTCGCGCAGATAGCGCACCAATACCCCGATTGAACCATGGGTGACGATCACGCGTTCGGCTCCGGTTTGTTCGATGGCCCAAAGCAGGCCGGGCCAGTCGGCGTGATCCGATAGCACAAAACCGCGGTCCACACTGCGCCGGCGTCGTGTACCGCGCAAGCGCATCCAACCGCTGGCGAAGCCATCGCTGTAATCACCGAAACGCCGTACCCAAGGGCTGGCACCCGCAGAAGGAGGTGCGAGGACCAAGGCCTTGCGCATCATCGGGTCATGCTTTTTAACTTCGCCGGCATAGATCGTTGGCGGTAAATAAATGCCGCTCTCGCGATAAATCCGATTGATGGGTTCAACCGCGCCATGTACCAGAATGGGGCCGAGGCTGGCATCGATGCCGTGGAGAATCCGTTGAGCCTTGCCGAAGGCATAGCAGAACAGCACGCTGGTCTTGTCGGCCGCCGCATTGGCCCGCCACCACTGATTGATCTCGGCAAAGATCTGCGTCTGGGGTTGCCAGCGGTAAATCGGCAAGCCGAACGTCGATTCCGTGATGAACGTGTGGCAACGCACCGGTTCGAATGGCGCACAGGTGCCATCGGGCTCGGTCTTGTAATCCCCCGAGGCGACCCAGACTTCCCCGCCATATTCCAGACGTACCTGGGCAGAGCCGAGTACGTGGCCCGCGGGGTGAAAACTCAGTTTTACACCGCGGTGCAGCAATGGCTCGCCATGAGGCAAGGTTTGCAGGTTGATGTCCTGGCCCAGACGCGCACGCAGGATGGCTGCCCCCGGTGCCGCTGCCAGATAATGTTGATTGCCACGGCGAGCATGGTCGCTGTGGGCGTGGGTGATGACCGAGCGTTCGACCGGCTGCCATGGGTCGATATAGAAATCACCGGGCGGGCAGTACAAACCTTCAGGACGAGCGATAACAAGGTCCATATTGTTACCAGAATGGAGATGCCTGTTAGCTAGGAGGTTTGCGCGAGACGAGAAGTTCTATTTATTTTCGGGAAGAATGGAGGCGTTAAACAGGCCGCTTTTGCGAGCAAGCCAGTTAAGGCTTTTTAGAGAGGAATTATCGCACTTGTGGCGAGGGAGCTTGCTCCCGCTGGGGCGCGCAGCGGCCCCGAATCTGCCACCGCGCAGATCCAGTTAGAACACCGACGTCAGTTTTGCGACTGCTGCGCAGTCGAGCGGGAGCAAGCTCCCTCGCCACAATGGATTTTCAGCATCAATGGGACCGGCAGCATGCTTTCGCGAGCCTGCCCGGTCCCTCTTGAGGTTACTTGCCAGGCGTGAGGGTCAACCGCGTCTTGCCGTAGACTTTGTCAAAGTTCTGCGGCTGCATCGGCAGGCTGATGTATTGCCCCTTGAGCCATGGCTCAACGCTGTCGAGATAGTGCGCGCTGGCCGGGTTGCCGGACTGGCCGCTACCGTTCTGGCCCATCAGCGGTTCGGCCTGGCCAAAATCGACGATAAAGCGCATGGCCGGCGCCAGCGTGGTGTTGAAGTCCTGACCCCAGGTGAACGCGGCGGTGTTGAGCGTGGTGTGGTCGCCGCCGGCTGGCAGCGGACCGCGCACGGTCTGGCCACTGGCGTTCTTCCATTCGTAGCGATGCAGTTTGCCCCACTGCCAGGCTTTGTGATCGCCACCCAACTGGCTGTCCCCCGCACTGATCGCGGCCGCCAGGCTACGGGCGAGAATCGCCGGTTTGTCTTCTTTCTGCGAGGTGCGCAGGTCGTCCCAGAACGGACTGTCCTCACGGCCCAGCAGGTGATCGGCCTGAGCCGCGTAAGACAACTTGCCGTTGGCAATAAAGGCTTTCCACGCCGGGCTGCTTTCCGGGCCCAGTTCGTCGAGGAAAATCTGCTGGGTGCTTTCCTGCAAAAACAGCTCGTAGATCGCCGCGTCGGCGGAGGTCGGGCTGAGTTTGCCGTCGAAAGCCATCAAACGCGTATAAGCCTCGCGAGCCTTGCCGCGATCGGCCACCGGCAACGCTTCGATGGCTTGCTTGAGTGGCTGGGACATGCCCGGTGCTTCAAACATCTTCTTCAGCTTGGCAGCGAAGGTGGTGGTCTGGTCGTATTGCATGGCGATCAGGCTACGCGTGTCGTGTTTGCCCACGCCCGCCAGTTCGGCCATGCGTTCACCGCGCTCCGGCGCCGACCAGGAATTGGACAGTTGCATGCCGTAGCCATGGGGAATGACCCGCTGGTTGGCGGTGCCGAGCCAGCCTTGAGCCGGGTCCTGGTCATACGGATGGAGCATTGGGTCGGCGTAACCGTCCCAGTCGTAGCGACCTTCCCAGCCCGGCGACGGCAGCAAGCCTTCGCCTTCGCGACGGTTCGGGTAGCGACCGGTGACTTGCCAGCCGATGTTGCTGGCATCGGCAAACACCAGATTCAGGGCGATGGCGCGGATCTCACGGCTGGCGTCCGAGGCTTTCTCGACGCTCTGTGCTCGGGACAGATCGAAAAAGGCGTCCAGGGTTTTGTCGTCGGTGAAGTTCGGCGTCTGCAAGGCCAAGCCGAAACCATTCGCCAACGCGGTGCCTTGGGCGCTGTTGAGCAGCGGTCCATGGCGGGTTTCGTACACCGCTTCGCGAATCGGCTTCTGGCCTTTGACGAAGTAGGTTTCGTTGCGCACGATCGCCGGCTGCCATTTGCCGCTGACTTCGTAAGAAAGGCCGTTGCCCTGGCGTTTGATTTTTTCCAGGAACAGGTCCTGGTTGTCGCCCATGACCGTGGTCATGCTCCACGCCACTTTGCCGTTGAAACCACCGAGCACCATGGGTAACCCGGCAATAGTCACGCCGGAGGCCTGGTATTTCGGCGCGCGAATCTGCACGTAATTGAACAGCGACGGCACGCCCAGCGGCCCATGGCTGTCGCTGGCCAACAGGCTTTTGCCGCTGCGGCTGCGTTGCGGGGCAATCGCCCAGTTGTTAGAAGACGTGGCGCCCAGCAGATTCAGGTCGGACAGTTGGCCCGTGGCTTTGCTGATTTCGCTCAGCCCCGGGATTTGCCCATTGAGTTTGATGCCCTGAAGTTTTTCCGCTTCTGCGACTGGCAGTTTTTCATCGGGAGCGGACGGCGCAAGCCACGCCAGCTTGTCGGTACTGACTGTCTGGGCCAGCATCAATGAGGAAATTTCTTCCGGCAGGTTCGCCGATTGACTGAAATTCAGCAGGCAGAAAATCAGCGCCGAATCTTCAGGTTTCCAGTATTCCGGCTTATAGCCAGTGGCCGCGAGGTCCGCAGGCAGTTTGTCGCGGTAGCGGAACAGGTAGGCGTTGACCCCACGGGCATAGACTTCGAAGAAACGCTTGAGGCGCGGCGAAGAGGCTTTGTACAGCTCACCCGCGCTTTTCTTCAGGTTGACCGCACGCATGTAGCGGTCGGCGTCGAGCAAGTCCGAACCGGACATCTCCGCCAGACGGCCCTGGGCCAGCAAACGCAGAGTGACCATTTGGCTGATGCGGTCGCTGGCATGCACGTAGCCGAGGGTGAACAGCGCATCGTGGAAGCTATTGCTCTCGATCAGCGGCATGCCCATGGCATTGCGTCGAATCGAAACGTTCTGCGCCAGGCCTTTGAGCGGTTGCACGCCGGAGGTAGGCGGGAGGGTGTCTTGAGTGTTCCAGGTCTGACAACCGGTCAGGCTTAAAACACCGGCCACTGCTGCGGCAACGCCGAACCGGGGAAGAAAATGTGTGAGGGCTGGCGAGGCCATGGCAAAGCTCCTGCGGGGGTAGAGGCGCAATAAAGGCGCTACGTTAGTGAGCAGGAGGAAGCCGCGCAAGCGGCGGCGGTGTTATTTCTTTACGGTGATCGTTCCCACGCTCTGCGTGGGAATGCAGCCCGTGACGCTCTGCGTCACATTCAGAGCCGAACGCGGAGCGTCCGTTGAGGTATTCCCACGCGGAGCATGGGAACGATCAGAGTGCAGGGCCTCAGGATTTAGGCGGATTGACCTTGGCCACCAGCGCATACGCCTTCACCGTCGCCGGGCGGTTCTGGATGTGGGTAAACCAGCGCAATACGTTGGGGAAGTCTTCCAGGTTCTGGCTTTGCCACTTGTGAGAAACGATCCACGGGTAGATTGCCATGTCGGCAATGCTGTATTCGCTGCCGGCGACAAAGTCATTGTTGGCCAATTGCTTGTCGAGCACCCCATACAGGCGGGCGGTTTCGTCGATGTAGCGCTTGATCGCGTAGGGGATTTTCTCTGGTGCGAATTGGCTGAAGTGATGATTTTGCCCGGCCATCGGCCCCAGGCCACCCATCTGCCAGAACAACCATTGCAACGCTTGCTGGCGTCCGCGCAGATCCTTGGGCAGGAACTTGCCGGTTTTCTCCGCGAGGTACAGCAGAATCGCCCCCGACTCGAACAGTGCCAACGGTTCACCGCCATCGGCCGGCTCATGATCGACGATGGCCGGGATTTTGTTGTTCGGCGAGATCTTCAGGAATCCGGGTTTGAACTGGTCGTTCTGGCTGATGTTGATCGGGTAAACGTTGTACGGCAGGCCGGCTTCTTCCAGGAATATAGAAATCTTGTGGCCGTTGGGGGTGGTCCAGTAATACAAGTCGATCATGAAGTACTCCAAATCAAGAGACATCGTCAGGTACGGACAGCGACCGCCGGCATCAGGTCGTCCTGTTTGCGTTGGATGGCTTGCCAGTAGCAAGAGGTGATGCTGAAGTGCGGGAAATTCAATGCCCCAGCAGGAGAAAAGTCGGCATGGAGCTCAAGACCAAAGCGGCGCTGATCATCATCGATCAACAAAAAGGCATCCTGCATCCCAGGTTGGGCCGTCGAAACAACCCTCAGGCCGAAGAGCGCATCCTGGAATTGCTGGGGCATTGGCGTCGAACCGGGCGGCCGGTGATTCATGTGCAGCACCTGTCCCGCTCAGAGGATTCAGTGTTCTGGCCGCAGCAATCGGGGGTGGAATTTCAGGAGCGTTTTCAACCATCGATGGGTGAGTGGCTGATTCAGAAACAGGTGCCGGATGCCTTTTGTTCGACGGGGCTGGAAGCACGCTTGCGCGAGGCGGGGATCGATCAGTTGATCATCGTTGGTGTGGCGACCAACAACTCGGTGGAGTCCACGGCGCGAACGGCCGGGAATCTGGGGTTTGAAGCGTGGGTTGCTGAGGATGCGTGCTTTACCTTCGATAAAGCGGATTACTTTGGCAATGCTCATTCAGCCGAGGAAGTGCACGCGATGTCGCTGGGCAATTTGCATGGCGAGTATGCGACGGTCGTCGGCACAGCAGAAATATTAACGGCTGGCTGAAAACCTGTGGGAGCGAGCCTGCTCGCGATAGCGGTCTAACGGCCAAATTGATAGTGAATGTGCCTCCGTCATCGCGAGCAGGCTCGCTCCCACAGTTGATCGGCGGTGCTCACAATTTTGTGTGTTCACAAAAGATCCCTGTGGGAGCGGGCTTGCCCGCGATAGCGATTCAACAGGCGAAAAAGATATCCGCCCGAAGCATCAAGCGCCGTGGCACTTCTTGAATTTCTTGCCGTTGCCGCATGGGCAAGGGTCGTTGCGGCCGACGTCTTTCAGGGCGTTGCGCACCGGTTCCTGGTGGGCGTGGCCGCAGTTCGGGCCGTGGACATGGCCATGGTCGTGATCATGGTGGTCGTGATGGTCATGATCGTGGTTGCAGTCAGGGCCATGGACATGAGGTTGCTGGGTCATCGGGGTCACTCCGGAATTAAATCGGCGGCGATTATCACGCCATTACGCGCCAGGTGCACGTAGTGCGCGATGAATAAACCGGTTTCCAGTTCACCTTCCAGACGATAGGGAATGGGTTGGTCGGGTTTTTTCAGCAGCTTGACCAGGTCCCGGACTTTCGGCCACAGGTTGGTGCGGATCGGTACTTTAAAATAAGCACTGCGTTTGGGGCCGACCGTGAACCAGTGTTCGTGCTCGCCTTCGGTCAGCAGTATGTCCCCCAGGTGAATGCGATATTCCAGGGCACGCACCGTCAGGTCTTGGTCATTGGGATTGTCGACGCGAAAATGCAGCAGGAATTTCTGCTCCAGTAGTTTGGCCCGGACCACCTCGACCTTGACCAGATGCACCTGCGGCTCCGGCAAGTCGTCGTCGAACCACGACGCACAGCCGCCGAGCGCCAGAAACAGGAGCAGGGTGAGCAGCTGTAATGCGCGCCGTTGACGGGTCATGGTGAGGTATCTCCCTTGAGACCCAGTCTAGCCTTAAAAAGATCGCAGCCTTCGGCGGCGCCCACAGGCGCGTAGGAGCTGCCGAAGGCTGCGATCTTTTTTGCGGTCGGCGACCTCAAGCGCCAAAGTAACTCGCGCAGCACTTCTTGAACTTCTGCCCGCTGGCGCACGGGCATGCATCGTTACGTCCGGCCTTGAGTGACACGGTGGGGTCGATGAAATACCAGTGGCCGGCGTTCTGTACGAATGACGAACGTTCGCGGTGACTGTGTTCGCCGCTGCTGTCGTGCCAGCGAGCGGTGAAGGTGACGAAGGCGTGCTCCGGCTGTCCGCCGAAGACTTCGGCGCTTTCCACCTCCAGGCCCAGCCAGGTGCTTTGGGCGCTCCAGTCGCTGATCGACTGGCGATCCAGGCCGGCCTGTTGTGCGGGCAGGGTGGTCGCCACTAGATAATCGATCAACCCCAATACATAGGCGCTGTAGCGCGAACGCATCAAGACTTCGGCGCTGGGAGCGGGGTGGCCGGCGTGGTAATGGCCACAGCAGGCATCGAGCAGCGTGCCGCTGCCGCAAGGGCAAATGGATGTACTCATTGCGTTACCACCAATATTTCCCGAAGTTTTCCGGATTGGCCCAGAAGCGTGAGTTAAGCCAGTCGGGCACCTGTTTATAGTCAAGCAGATCATAGGTGAACAGGGTCAGTACTTGATCATCGCGCTGGAAGCGTTCACTGGCTTGCAGCGCCAGGGAGAAAAAGTCCGTCTCCTGCCAACCGCATGCCGGCAAGTCGGCCAGTACCGCAATGCGACTGGCATTGAGGTTGCGTATCCCGCCGAGCAGATTCAGGCCGTCGCGCTTGGGCAAGTGTTCAAGGCAATCGACCACCAGCGCCAGGTTAAACCGCTGTGCTGCCAGTTCGGCGGGCAGTGGCCCGGGTGCAGCAAAGGCGACGATGCTGTCCGGGTGTGCGAGTTTGAATGCCTCAAGCGCGGGGAATTCGCTGGCGCCAATCAGTAACAGACGCGCCGGGGCATAACGATCAAGCAAAGCGGCCAACGCTTGCTGGGGCGTGCGCGAAGAAATACCTGCAATCATCGAAGATCCTCAATCAGAGCGCCAAGATTAGCCTGCCCCAACGTCCGGGCCTAGCGTCCCTTCTGGCGGGTTTAACCAAAAAGCGCCGATCTTCCGTGAACACGGGGCAAAACAGCAATGGCCTATTGCTGGCGGAGATTAAAAGTCGGGTCTTTACTCCCTAGAATCGGTTTTAAGCCGATCCCTCAGGAGAAGAACTAGATGAGCATAATTCGGACAGCATTACCCTTGGTTCTGCTAACCAGTGTGTTGACTGGTTGCGCAGGTTTGCAGAAAACCGACTGGCCGTCCTGTGCGGCGGTCGGTGGTGTCATCGGTGCGGGGCTCGGCGCGACCGAAAGCTCGGCATGGGCGGGGTATGGCGCGCTGCTGGTCGGCGGCACGGCAGCCGCTTATTGCTGGGTGCATGGTGACGGCGACGAAGACGGCGATGGCGTACCGGACAGCCGCGACAAGTGCCCGGGCACACCTAAAGGCGTGCAGGTCGATGCCAACGGCTGCCCTCCACCCGCGCCTGCGCCGGTGGTCGAGGAGGCGGCGGTGGTCAAGGAAGAAGTCATCGTTATCCGTGATGTGCACTTCCAGTTCGACTCGGCCAAGCTCACCCCTGCCGATAAGGACGTACTCAGCACCATTGCCACGCGCCTGAAACAGGAATCCTCCACCGCCCAACTGACCGTCACCGGTCATACCGACAGTGTCGGCAGTGATGCCTACAACCAGAAACTGTCGGATAGACGCGCCCATTCAGTGGTGGAATACCTGATTTCCCAAGGCGTGCCACGCAGCAGTTTCGTGTCTGTGACCGGTGCTGGTGAAAGCCAACCGGTGGCCGATAATAAAACCGCTGACGGCCGTTCGATGAATCGGCGCACGGAAATCAAAATCAACCGCTAGGCCTCTCCCGTTCCGCGGCTTGTACAGTCGCGGATGCGGGTCTTTACTCCTGTGTGACCGGTATGGGCCGGTGACACAGGAGCATTCACAATGAGCGTTCTCACAAGGACCGTCTTGCCGGTTCTGCTGCTTGGCAGTCTTCTGACCGGTTGTGCGACTCACAGCGATGGCACCGCCCCCCTCAATCAACGTACGTGGCCGATCTGCAGCGTCATTGGCGGACTGGTCGGCGGCGGTTTGGGCGCGATCGAAAGTGGTGGCTGGGCAGCCGGTGGAGCGGCGCTCGGGATCTTGACCGGTGGCCTGATCTGCTACGCCCAGGATGGCGATGAAGACGATGATGGTGTCTTCGACCGACGTGATCGTTGCCCCGATACGCCCGCCGATACACCTGTCGAACATCACGGTTGCCCGCTGCCGCAATACCCGGCCAGCGTGAAACCTGTTGAAGCACCGGTCTCCGAAGTCATCACCCTGAACGGCAACGTGCTGTTCGCTTACAACCAATCCGAGCTGATGCCCCAAGCGCGCAGTGAGCTGGATTCGTTGATGGCCAAATTGCAGAACACCGATGTGGTGAGCATTAAAGTCATCGGTCATACCGACAGCCAGGGTTCGGACGCCTATAACCAGAAACTGTCGGAGCGTCGTGCCAGCAGCGTCGCGGCCTACCTGTTGAGCCAGGGAGTGGCGCCGAACAAACTCACCAGCGAAGGCCGGGGCGAAAGCCAACCGGTGGCCGATAACGACACGGAAGAAGGACGGGCGCAAAACCGTCGCGTGGAATTGCACATCAATCGCTAAGCTCTGTGACTAATAACCGCGTGATAGAGCCGTCGGACAACGATTCGGGTTGATCCGGCGGCTAATCCGCGACCTTCTGGAAGAATTTTCTGTTGCCCTCTGGCATATCCCGCGTGGAAGCCGTTACTGTGCGCGCAAAGAATAATTCTCAACGGAGGAGCGTATGAAGGTGTTTTGGGGGCTGGGGAAGTTGTTGACCCTGCTGTTCTGGTTGGTGGTGCTGGCCAATCTGCTCATACCGTTTGTTCATCCGTTTCACCTGCTGATCAATTTTGCAGGCACTGTGTTGGCAGGGCTCCATCTTCTGGAGCTGGTGTTCTGCAACCGCAGCCTCAAAGGTCGAGCCCATCCTTGGCGTGATCGCCTGAAGATTGTCTTTTTCGGCGTTTTCCACCTGCAAACCATTCCGGCCCCGGCCGCTTCGAAGGCCTCCCATGCGTAAACTCTGTCTGCTCGCTGCATTTATCAGCCCATTGGCCTGCGCGCAGGTGGTGAGCGTCGAAACCAACTCGCTGATGCGCTTGCCCAACACCACCAGTACCTTGCAACTGGAACGGCTGGAAGTCGCCGATTACGGGACTTTGCTGATTCCCTCGAACGTGACCGAAGTGACGGTCGGCGAGCTGCACCTGGGGCGCGACGCGCGGATTGCCATTGTGCCGAGCGAACAAGCTCTGGCGTTGAAGGTCAGCCGTGCCGAATTGGCCGAAGGCAGTCAGATCACTGCACGTGGCGCGCCGGGGACTTACCTCAAGGCCGCTCGCTCCGGACGCAATCTGGATTTGCAGATCAAAGCGTTGAACGCGCCGCAATTGTCGGTAGACGCTCGCGGTGGCGCGGGAGCTCCAGGTTTTGTCGGCCTTGATGGGGCTAATGGTCAAGCACCGGGTTGTACCTGGGGCCAGGCCGGTCGCGGCGCCGATGGCAGTAATGGCAGCGACGGCCAGCCGGGCGCACCAGGGGCGCTGGTTCGGCTGGAAGTGCCGCGTGATTACCCTGCGCAGCAGATCAAGGTCGAGGTTGCGGGCGGGGTTGGTGGCGCGGCAGGTCCGGGGGGTAAACCTGGCGCGGGCGGCAAGGCCAAGGGCTGCGTCGTCTATAAAGCCGATGGCGGCAAGAGCGGTCGTCCCGGTGTCGACGGTCAGCCGGGGCCTGCGGGAGTGGCGGGTTCGGTGACGATTCAGCGGTTGTAAGCCCTCAAGCGATCGTTCCCACGCTCTGCGTGGGAACGCAGCCCGTGACGCTCCGCGTCACTGGACGCGGAGCGTCCCTTGAGGCATTCCCACGCAGAGCGTGGGAACGATCACGGCCGAGCAGCAGCAATCGCCACCAGCACCAACCCGACCACCAGATTTATCCCCACCAACCGGCGAATCCTGCCCAGCACCGCCGCGCCCGTCGGCCAATCCTGAGCCGCCACCGCCGTGCGCAGTTCCGGAAGCATCAGCGCCTGAATCCGGATAAACAGCGCCGTCATCACCACATACAATCCCATCATCACCTGCACATACCGCGGCGCGGCTTCAAACCCCGCGAACTGCAGATGAATCATACCCACACCGCTGATCGGCAAAAGCACTACGGCGATCCAGACCCAGCGGAAAAAACCTTGAAACACTTCCACCCACAGCTTCAACCGGGCAGGGCCTTCCAGCGCCTTCATCGCCGCGGGGCGCAAGACCATCCAGGCGAAAAACATGCCGCCCACCCACACCAGGGCGGCGATGACATGCAGGGTATAAACGATGCCAAAAGGTGTCATTGAGGTACTCCGTTCTGCGCGGGATTAATTAGCGCGGTATGATAGCGGCCGATCCCAACTACTGAAAATTTATCCAGCGTTTTTGCGCCCGACAATCCATGATCAGCACCGAACTCAAAACCACGATCCAGGGCGCCTACTCGCGTTTTCTCGAAGCCAAGAGCCTCAAGCCGCGCTACGGCCAACGCCTGATGATCGCCGAAATTGCCAAAGTCCTCGGTGACATCGACACCGACGACGAAGGCCGGCGCAGTGGCGACCCCGCGATTGTCGCGGTGGAAGCCGGCACCGGTACCGGCAAAACCGTGGCCTACAGCCTGGCGGCCATCCCTGCCGCGAAGGCCGCCGGCAAGCGTCTGGTGATCGCCACGGCTACCGTGGCCCTGCAAGAGCAGATCGTCTACAAGGATTTGCCCGACCTGATGCGCAACAGCGGGCTGAATTTCAGCTTCGCCCTGGCCAAGGGCCGGGGCCGCTACATGTGCCTGTCCAAGCTGGATATGTTGCTCCAGGAAGGTCATGCGCAGACTGCCACCGCGCAGCTGTTCGAAGAAGAAGGCTTCAAGATCGAGGTTGATGAGGCCAGCCAGAAGCTGTTCACCAGCATGATCGAGAAGCTCGCCGGCAATAAGTGGGACGGCGATCGCGACAGTTGGTCGACGGCGCTGGAAGACGCCGACTGGGCGCGCCTGACGACCGATCACAGTCAGTGCACCAACCGTCATTGCCCGAACTTCGGCCAGTGCGCCTTCTACAAGGCCCGCGAAGGCATGGGCAAAGTTGATGTGATTGTCACCAACCACGACATGGTCCTGGCCGACCTGGCCCTGGGCGGCGGTGCGGTTCTGCCGGACCCGCGTGACACCATCTATGTGTTCGACGAAGGCCACCACCTGCCGGACAAAGCCATCGGCCACTTCGCGCATTACACCCGTTTGCGTTCCACCGCCGACTGGCTGGAAACCACCGCCAAGAACCTCACCAAATTACTCGCCCAGCACCCGCTGCCGGGCGATCTGGGCAAGTTGATCGAGCAGGTGCCGGAGCTGGCCCGGGAGATCAAGACCCAGCAGCAGTTCATGTTCAGCGCCTGTGAGCAAGCCGCCGACTTCAAGCCCGGCGAAGACGTCGAAGGTCGCGAGCGGCCGCGTCACCGATTCGTCGGCGGGGTGATTCCCGAGCACATGCGCGAAATGGGCATCGAGCTGAAGAAGGGCTTTGCCCGCCTGACCGACCTGTTCACCCGGCTCACTGAACTGCTCAAGGAAGGCATGGATGGCGAGGTCAACATCGGCATCGCCAGTAACCAGGCCGAAGAGTGGTATCCACTGTTCGGCAGCCTGTTGTCGCGCTCTTCGGGCAACTGGGAGCTGTGGACCGCTTTCACCGTCGAAGACCCGGAAGACAACCCGCCCATGGCCCGTTGGCTGACCCTGGCCGAAAGCGGTTCGCTGTTCGACATCGAGGTCAATGCCAGCCCGATCCTCGCGGCGGATATGCTCCGGCGCAACCTGTGGAACGTGGCTTACGGGGCGCTGGTGACATCGGCGACCCTGACCGCTCTCGGCACTTTCGACCGCTTCCGTATGCGTGCCGGTCTGCCTAAAACAGCCGTGACCGCCGTGGTCCCGAGCCCGTTTCATCACGCCGATGCCGGTGTGTTGCGGGTGCCGGACCTCAAAGCCGACCCGCGTGATGCGCCGGCTCATACCGCAGCGATCATCCGCGACCTGCCGCAACTGGTAGAAGGTTCACGTGGCACCCTGGTGCTGTTCTCCTCACGCAAACAGATGCAGGACGTGTTCGACGGTCTGGACCGCGACTGGCGCAAGCAAGTGTTCATTCAAGGCAACCTGTCGAAGCAGGAAACCCTGAACAAGCACAAGGCGCGGGTCGATGGCGGGGATTCGAGCGTGTTGTTCGGCCTGGCGAGTTTCGCCGAAGGCGTGGATTTGCCCGGTGCCTACTGCGAACACGTGGTGATCGCCAAGATTCCGTTCTCGGTGCCCGACGATCCGGTCGAAGCGGCGCTGGCGGAATGGATCGAGGCCCGCGGTGGCAATCCGTTCATGGAAATCTCCGTGCCGGATGCCTCGCTGAAGCTGGTCCAGGCTTGCGGGCGCTTGCTGCGCACCGAAGAAGACCGCGGCACCATCACCTTGCTCGATCGACGCCTGGTCACCCAGCGTTACGGCAAGGCAATCCTCAATGCGTTGCCACCCTTCCGTCGTGAAATTTCCTGATACACCGGTGGGCAAATTTGCCCGCCGCGTTGTCTATCTCTCTGCCATCGCTTTTCCACTGGCCCATTGAAGGTCGTTAGGGAGAACCTCGTTCCTATGATTCGCCGTTCGTTGCCTGCTGTTTTCGCTCTGATGTTCGCAGCCCCTTTGCTGGCGGCCCCTGCCGGCCAACAGACGCTGTTCAACTTTGTGCGTCCCGCCGATGTGGTCCAGGTGGCGACCCAGGACGCCAGCCTGCCGCAATCGAACGCGGAGCAAACGGCCGAAGGTGAAGTGCTGCGCCGCGTGACCTTCAACCCTGTGGCCCAGCCGACGTTGCGTCTGACGCCGCAGACCGGTGCCTGGGACTGGTCGCAGTCGGGTGTCATGAGCCTGCGGATCCAGAGCGCGATGAACTGGGCCGTGACCCTGTACGTGAAAATCCAGAGCAACGACGGCAAGACCCTGGTCAGCCGTGTCGATCTGCCGGCCGGCCCTGCGCAAACCCTGCTGGTGCCACTGCAGCCGAGTACACCGTTGAGCCAGGGCATGAAAGCCGGCCCGCCGATGCCGATCAGCTTCGAAGGCCAGCGTGTATTGCTGGCCAGCAGCGCCGGTGAGCTGGACCGCAGCCAAGTGGTGTCAGTGACCTTGTCGATGGATCAGCCCAAAGTCGCCCAAAGCATCCTGCTCGAGCGCTTCGGCGTGCAGGATGGCGAGGCTGTCACCAAGGCCGCTTATGGCGGTCTGGTGGACGCCTACGGCCAATCGACCCGGGCCAAATGGCCGGAGAAGGTCAGCAGCGACGAGCAACTGAAATCCGCCGCGGCCAAAGAACAGCAACAACTGAAAAGCTGGCTGGCCGAGCGCGAGAAGCAGTCCCTGGACAAGTTCGGCGGCTGGACCAAAGGCCCTGCGTTCAAGGCCAGCGGCTTTTTCCGCACAGAAAAACGTGACGGCCGCTGGTACCTGGTAACCCCGGAAGGGCATCCGTTCTATTCCCTCGGCGTCAACAGCGTGACCCCGAGCGCAAACCAGACCTACGTCGCCGGTCGCGAGTGGATGTTCGAATCCCTGCCCAAACCCGACGAGCCCCTTGCCAGCTACTATGGCGAAGGCGACAACCGTGGCGGCAATGGCGCCGATCAGGGCCGAGCCTACAATGCCGGGCGCTGGTACGATTTCTATGGCGCCAACCTGCAGCGTCTGTATGGCGAGCCTTGCGCACCGGGCAGCGACACCAAGGCCGGTGTTGCCCAAGCGGCGAAGGCCGATGCGGTCGAGGCGACAGCCGATAAGGCCGCCGAACAATCAGCCGCTCCTGCGGCGACCGAATCCGGCGCCGGTGTCGCCGAAGCGGCCAAGACCGGCGCCGTTGAAGCGTCAGTCGAAAAAGCGGCCGAGCAAACGGCCGCCGAACCTTGCAAAGTGGTTTTTGACGAAAAACGCTGGGCCAGTCATACCCTCGATCGCCTGCAAGCCTGGGGTTTCAATACCATTGGCAACTGGAGCGCACCGGTGTTTGGCAACGCTGACCGAGTACCGTACACCTTGCCACTGTCGATCGTCGGCGATTACGCCAGCATCAGCACCGGCACCGATTGGTGGGGCGGTATGCCCGATCCGTTCGATCCGCGTTTCGCCATGGCCACCGAGCGCGCCGTGGCCATCGCCGCCCGCGACCATCGCGACGATCCTTGGCTGATCGGTTACTTCGCCGATAACGAACTGGCCTGGGCCGGTCCCGGCGATGACCCGAAGGCTCGTTACGCGCTGGCCTACGGCACTTTGAAAATGACCACCGATGTGCCGGCCAAGCGTGCCTTCCTCAAACAGCTGCGTGACAAGTACCGCAACCAGGCGGGCCTTTCCAAGGCATGGGGCATTGATCTGCCGGCCTGGGAATTGATGGAAGACCCGGGCTTCGTGCCGCCGCAGCCGAGCGCCGAGTACCCGGAAATCGAAGCCGACTTCAAATACTTCCAGAAAGTGTTCGCAGACACGTACTTCAAAACCGTCTCCGACTCGCTCAAGTGGCATGCGCCGAACCAGTTGTTGCTGGGTGGCCGTTTTGCCATCAGCACCCCGGAAGCCGTCGAGTCCTGCGCGCAATACTGCGACGTGCTGAGCTTCAATATGTACACCCTGCAACCCCAGGACGGTTACGACTTCGCCAGACTGCGCAGCCTGGACAAGCCGGTGTTGATCACCGAGTTCAACTTCGGATCAAAGGATCGCGGCCCGTTCTGGGGTGGCGTGACGCAACTGGCCAAAGAAGAAGACCGCGGCCCGGCCTACGCCAATTTCCTCAAGCAGGCGATGAGCGAACCCTCGATTGTCGGGGTGCATTGGTTCCAGTACCTCGATCAACCGGTGACCGGTCGCCTGCTGGATGGCGAGAACGGTCACTTCGGGCTGGTGGGCATTACTGACCTGCCGTTCCAGGGCTTTGTCGACACGGTGCGCAAAAGCAATGTGCAGACTGTCGATCAACTCGGCAAAGAGGCCGAGAAGGCCAGAACCGAGGCGGAAAACCATGAAGGCAAGGGCGGCAAGCAAGGCGCTGCCGGCAAAGGTGCGGAGCAGGGCGCCGGTCATGCGGGTGGGCATTCGGGCAATGGTCATTAAGCACTGAGATCCCCTGTGGCGAGGGAGCTTGATCCCGTTGGACTGCGCAGCAGTCCCATTCTGGGAATAGGGGGCCGCTCCGCGCCCCGACGGGAGCAAGCTCCCTCGCCACAGAGGCTCCTGATTAATTCCATGGGCGACCGCCCGGCCCGACCCTGTTCCCAGATCCCTCAAGGGCTGGAACAATGCGGGCCACTTTATAGAGCGTTTATCCGGGAGAGTTGTGGGTGCAGATTCAGGGTCATTACGAGCTTAAGTTCGAAGCGGTGCGCGAAGCTTTTGCAGCGCTGTTCGACGATCCTCAGGAGCGTGGCGCGGCGTTGTGCATCCGGATTGGCGGTGAAACTGTCCTCGACCTCTGGGGTGGTACCGCTGACAAGGACGGCACCGAAGCCTGGCACAGCGACACCATTGCCAACCTGTTTTCCTGCACCAAGACCTTCACCGCCGTGACCGCGCTGCAATTGGTGGCCGAAGGCAAGCTGCAACTGGATGTCCCGGTCGCCCGCTACTGGCCCGAGTTCGCTGCCGCCGGCAAAGAATCCGTGACCCTGCGCCACTTGCTCTGCCATCAGGCCGGCCTGCCGGCCCTGCGCGAATTGTTGGCGCCAGAAGCACTTTACAACTGGCAGACCATGGTCGATGCCCTGGCTGCCGAAGCGCCATGGTGGAAGCCGGGTGAAGGTCACGGTTATGCGGCGATCACCTATGGCTGGCTGGTCGGTGAGTTGCTGCGTCGCGCCGACGGTCGTGAGCCGGGCGAGTCCATCGTGGCGCGGGTCGCGAAGCCCTTGGGGCTGGACTTCCACGTCGGCCTCGCCGACAAAGAATTTCATCGCGTGGCACACATTGCCCGCAGCAAGGGCAACCTTGGCGATGCCGCGGCCCAGCGCTTGCTGCAAGTGACCATGCGCGAGCCGACGGCCATGAGCACGCGGGCCTTTACCAACCCGCCGTCTATAATGACTAGCACCAACAAACCGGAATGGCGGCGCATGCAGCAGCCGGCCGCCAATGGCCATGGCAATGCCCGCAGCCTGGCCGGGTTCTACGCCGGTTTGCTCGACGGCAGTCTGCTGGAAAGCGAAATGCTCGACGAGCTGACCCGCGAACACAGCGTCGGCGAAGACAAGACTTTATTGACCCGGACCCGCTTCGGCCTGGGTTGCATGCTCGATCAACCGGACGTACCCAACGCCACCTACGGCCTCGGCCCACGGGCGTTCGGTCACCCCGGCGCCGGCGGTTCCATCGGTTTTGCTGACCCAGAACACGATGTGGCCTTCGGCTTTGTGACAAATACCCTGGGGCCGTACGTCTTGATGGATCCACGAGCGCAAAAGCTTGTGCGAGTACTGGCCACTTGTCTGTAAATCACGCTTAAGGGGGCCAGGGCCGGAACCCGAAAGCCTTTGTGGTTTCAAAGCGCTGTTTATCCGGGCCAACCCGGTCTGATTCTTCATTACTTCATTTTGTGGATATCCAATGTCATCCAATAAAACTCTCGCCCTGGCCCTGTGCTTCGCTATCACCGGTTGCGCACAAACCCCACAAAATGACGCAGACGGCGGCAGCTGGTGGCCGTTCGGCTCATCCGACAAGGTTGCGACCAAAGAACCGGCCCCGGCCCCGCTGAAACCTGCTGCAACAGCACCCGTCGCCAAGGCTGAAAGTGCATCCCCTTGGTACTGGCCGTTCGGTTCCGATGACGCTGCCGACAAAGTGGCCAAACCGGACGTGAAACCGGACGTTAAACCTGAAGCCAAGCCGGCCGTTGCAGCCAAGGCTGAAGCCGATGCGGGTGGCAATTGGTGGTGGCCGTTCGGCGGTAAGGAGCAGAGCACCGCCAAGGCCGTGCCGATGCCCGACCCGAAAGTCACCCAAGCCTGGCTCGACGACTACGAACCGCGCCTGCGTGAGGCGATCAAGGACAGCAATCTGAAACTCGAGCGCCGTGAAAACGTGCTGGTCGTCACTGCACCGGTAGACGGCTCGTTCAACCCTGACCGTCCAGCCATGCTGCTGCCGGTGACCCTCGGCCCGTTCACCCGTGTCGCGAAAATCCTCGAAGTCGATCCAAAAACTGCCGTGCTGGTACTCGGTCACAGTGATACGTCGGGCGCCGCTCCGGCCAACGTGAAACTGAGCCAGGAGCGCGCCCAAGCGGTGGCGGCGATCTTCCGTCTCAGCGGTCTGCAACGTGATCGCCTGATGCTGCGTGGCATGGGTGGTGAGGCTCCGCGCGCCGCCAACGACAGTTCTGAAGGTCGTGCCTTGAACCGTCGCGTCGAGCTGTTGGTGACGCCGGCAAACACCATGGTCGCGTTGCTGAGCAAGTACAACATGCCGGCTCCTGCACCGGTGAAAACCATGGTCGCTGCGCAAGACATCAAGCCAGTGGCCAAGCCTGTGACCCCGGCGCCTGCTGCGAAGAAAGCGGCTGTGCCGGCGACGAAAAAGGCCCCGGCCAAGAAAGCGGCTGCCAAGGCTCCAGCCAAAAAAGCCGTAGTGAAAAAGACTGCGCCGGCTAAAGCCGCTGTCGACACCAAGAAAGTCGCTGTCGCCGATGACACAAAGAAGTGATTCGTTAACCAAAAGGAATGCGCCATGACCCGGCCCTTGGCAGATATGCGTCGCGACTACACCCGAGATGGCCTGACCGAGGCGCAAGCCCCGGCCGAGCCGTTCGCGCTGTTTCATCAGTGGTTTGCCGACGCGGTGAAAACCGAGCAGGTGCCGGTGGAGGCGAATGCCATGACGCTGGCCACCGTCGATCAGCAGGGGCGGCCGCATTGCCGCATTCTGCTGCTCAAGGGCCTGGACGAGCAGGGCTTCACCTTCTTCACCAACTATGAAAGCGACAAGGGTCAGCAACTGGCAGCCAATCCATTTGCGGCCATGACGTTCTTCTGGCCAGCCCTGGAGCGCCAGGTGCGCATCGAAGGGCGGGTGGTGAAGGTCACGCCTGAAGAGTCCGACGCTTATTATCAGGTTCGTCCTCTGGGCAGCCGTCTCGGTGCCTGGGCCTCGCCCCAGAGCCGGGTGATCGCCGATCGCGGCGAACTGGAAGCGCTGCTCAAGAATACCGAGCAACGTTTCAGCGATACTCAGCCTCACTGCCCCGAACACTGGGGCGGTTATCGTTTGCTACCCGAGCGCATCGAATTCTGGCAGGGGCGTCCGAGTCGTCTGCACGATCGCCTCAACTACCGCTTGCAAGGCACCGACTGGGTTCGCGAACGCCTGGCACCGTAAATAGCCTACCAATCGGGATACCCTGCCGCAGCGGCTGCCAGCCATTGAGGCAGGTCCCGTCGCTTGATTTTCTGCGTTTGAGCGTTCGCCAGTTGCTGGAGCATAAAGGCTCTTTTCTGTTCGTCTTTACCCGCCAGTGACAACGCCAGATCGCGGTCCATCCAGCGTTTGATCCGCACGTACAGCCACCAATGGAAGTACAAGCCGGCGACGGTCGTGACGACAATGATGAAGTAATCCATGAAAATCCTTGGGTCTGCGGCGCAGATTTTGTAATTTGCCGCTACTGTGTGTGAGTTCGAAAAAGCGCCTGTATCGGGCCTGAATGAAACCAATTTTATCCGGGCAATGCCGTGACAGGCGTCAAGCTGCGGAGTTTAATGGATACCTGTCCTATGGAGTTTGATGCTATGCGTAAGTCTGTTCTGCTGGTTGCTTCCTTTTCCACGATGGCGATGTTGCTCTCCGGTTGCCAATCGAGCCTGACCGGTGACTCCTACTCCCGTGACGAAGCGCGTCGTGTGCAGACGATTCGCATGGGTACCATCGAAGCACTGCGTCCGGTGAAAATCGAAGGCACCAAAACCCCGATCGGCAGCGTCGCGGGCGCAGCCGTGGGTGGTGTCGGTGGTAGCGCCATCGGCGGCGGTCGCGGCAGCATCGTCGCAGCGGTCATCGGCGCTGTCGCCGGCGGCCTGATAGGCTCGGCTGCCGAAGAAGGCCTGACCCGTACGCAAGGTGTTGAAATCACCGTGCGCGAAGACGATGGCAGCATGCGCGCCTACGTGCAGGAAGTTCAGCCAAACGAAGTGTTCCGCGTGGGTGAGCGGGTGCGGATTGCCACGGTTGATGGTACGAGCCGCGTTACGCACTAAGCGGGAATGTAGGGTGAAAGAAAACCCCGATCAGGTGAGCTGGTCGGGGTTTTGTTTTTGGCTGTGGGGTTGAACCAGAGCGTTTACTTGCTTACATAGCAACCGAGCTGAAAATCGTATTGTGGATCGTAGAATGATCGACCAACTAACGTTTCCAGTTTTGTTATCTGCTGGGAATCAAGGTCATAGCCATAGATTTCTTCTTCAGCTTCAGTCCAACTCATTATCTCCCTCAGCTGTTCAATGTTGTCTGCGGGGACGGGCACTTCGAATACCAGCGCTTCTGTTTCTTTATCAAAAGCATAAATTACGTGGTTCACGGTTCTATCCTTCTTTTCGGATCTGCCGGCTTGTTTTGATTACCTGTTTCAGCATCAAACTCACCAAGATGGCGACCTCGTTTGTCGTACATTTCTACTGCTCCATGCTGATAATCCCATTCTAGAATTCGCCCTTCAGCAGTTCTCCAGCGCATTCGGGTGCCTCTACCTTTAACCCGTGTTTTCTGTTTTGCCGGTGTGGCATCAGGAAAAGCAGTAAGCCCCTTTGGCGCCGGATGATATTTGTGGTCCGCAATACTCACCACAATATAAGCCGGCAACACCCCCGAATCCGCCGGAAACACCAGAATGAAATCCTTGTACTCAGGCGGATACACCGGGTTCACGATGATGCTGTCAGCCGCCTTCGTCGGCGGGTAAACCCAGATGTGCGGCGCTTGCGGTGCGGCTTCCAGGGCGGGGATGCCGAGGATGTTTGAACCGTCCTCGGCCGGTGTCCAGATCAGCTCAACGCCGTCTCCAAGGTCCGCCACCTGCTCACTGCCGCGCAAGGCGAATTGCGCGACATCGACCATCTCCCAGTCACGGTTTTTACCGGTGTAGAAACCGTATCCCTTGAGACTGCCGTCAGCCTGTTGCTCGACTCTGAGGCGTACGCGAGTGCGGGCCTGTTTAAGGGCGCGCAGTTGGTCTTCGGTATAGAGCGAGCTGTCGCCAAGGCTCGAAGGTATGACCAGGGCCACCAGGCCTGCCAAGGTAGCCGCAGCGGTGCTGGCGGCGACGGCGGGCAGCGCGGTGAACGCTGAGCCGGCTAGTGCGAAGCTGCCGAAACCCGCCGGAATCGCAGTGCCACTGATTTTCTTGAGCGGTACAACACCGCTTTCATCGGCCTCGCGAGCACCGAGCAGGATCAGTTCGCCGTAGTCTTTCAGACTGTCAGTCGGAACAACGCCAGTGGGATTCGTGTAGTCGATGATTGCGTCGGGCAGCTTGCAGGACTTGGCGAACACGCAGCCCGCGCGGACAACGTCGTCCTTTTTCGTAGCGACTTGAAGGCTGTCTTCGAAGGCCTGCTGCCTCGCCAGCATGGTGTCGTAGGCATTTTGCCTGGCGTCCCGCTCGGCCAGTTCGGTGGCCGTCATGTAGCGGTGGGTGACGTGATGCCCATCGCCTGACGGTGGGTTTTTAACCCGGGGGATGTCCTTGTTGCCAGCCACTGATTGTCCTTTCGCTCGTCCATCGGCAACCCCTGAAAGAGGGGCTGCGCGACGTTAACGAACGTGGCTAATCGTGACTGTAGGACGAATCCTGAATGTCGCTAAGAGTGTTCTCTATCGTTCAGGACTGCAACGCAGTGCTCTTGCGACTCGCCGCCGCCGTCACCGCATAACCGAGCAATGCCGCCAGTATCGAGCCGGTCAGAATCCCCATTCGATCCATCCCGGCGTATTCACTGGTGCCGGGCACGAAGGCCAGGGAACCGACAAACAGGCTCATGGTGAAACCGATGCCGCAGAGGATCGCCACACCCAGCACCTGGCCCCAGTTGGCGCCTTGGGGCAGGGCGGCGATGCCGATTTTTACCGCCAGCCAGGTCAGGCCGTAGACACCGATGGTCTTGCCCAGTAGCAGGCCGACGGCGATGCCCATCGGCACGTCGTGAGTGAAGCTTTCGGCGGTCACGCCGCTCAGTGACAGGCCGGCGTTGGCGAAGGCAAACAGTGGCAGGATGCCGTAGGCCACCCACGGATGCAGGGCATGTTCCAGGGTCAGCAGCGGCGAAGGCTCGGCGTTTTTCGTACGCAGTGGAATGCAGAAGGCCAGGGTCACACCGGCCAGCGTGGCATGCACGCCGCTCTTGAGCACGCAGACCCAGAGGATCAGCCCGATGATCATGTACGGCCCGAGCTTGACCACGCCGAGTCGGTTCATCCCGATCAACGCCGCGATGCAGGCTGCGGCCAATGCCAGGGACAAGGTCGACAGTGCGCCGGAATAGAAGATCGCAATGATGATGATCGCGCCCAGGTCGTCGATGATCGCCAGGGTCATGAGGAACAGTTTCAGCGACACCGGCACGCGTTTGCCCAACAGGGCCAGTACGCCGAGGGCGAAGGCGATGTCGGTGGCGGTCGGAATGGCCCAGCCACTCAGGGCGGACGGGGTGTCGCGGTTGAGGAACCAGTAGATCAGCGCCGGCACCACCATGCCGCCAATCGCCGCCGCGCCGGGCAGGACGATCTGCGAGGGTTTCGACAGTTGACCGTCGAGGACTTCGCGTTTCACTTCCAGGCCAATCAGCAGGAAGAACAGGGCCATCAAGCCGTCGTTGATCCACAACAGCAGCGGCTTGGCGATTTTCAGCGCGCCGATCTGAGCCACCACCGGGGTGTCCAGCAGCCCGCTATAGAGCCATGACAGCGATGAATTGTTGATGATCAGGGCGAGAGCGGCCGCGGCGATCAATAACAGACCGCTGGCAGCTTCCAACTGAAAGAAACGCGTGAACGTGCTACGCAGAGGCAAGGTCGCTCTCCATCGATGAATTCAAAAGGTGGCACACCCTAACCCGTACCGTTAGTTGTTAAAACAAAAGTTATATTCTTTTTTGTTATATGCCGTTACAACGCGGACGGTCAGCAAAGGCGAGCCTAGCAGTTGCCGGACGTATTGGACCTCAGCTGTATCTGTGCATGATGTAGGTTCTTTCCTAAGCTTGTGGGCTGAGCCTTGCGACAAGGCCAACTCTTTGCCTGATTCAACGAGAAAACCATCATGAGCGACAACCGACAGTGGGCCCGCGAAGCCATCCGGATCATCGAAGCCGACTTCCAGCGTAGCGCCGATACCCACCTGATTCCCTTGCCGCTACCGGGGTTGCCAGGTATCGAGTTGTATTTCAAGGATGAGTCGAGCCATCCCACCGGTAGCCTGAAACATCGGCTGGCGCGCTCGTTGTTTCTCTACGCCCTGTGTAACGGCTGGCTCAAACCCGGTGCGCCGGTGATCGAAGCCTCCAGCGGTTCGACGGCGATTTCCGAGGCGTACTTCGCCCGGATGCTGGGGTTGCCGTTCATTGCGGTGATGCCCGCGACCACGTCCAAGGAAAAGATCGCGCAGATCGCTTTCTACGGTGGCAAGAGCCATCTGGTGGACGATCCGACGCAGATCTACGCCGAATCCGAACGCCTGGCTCGCGAGCATGACGGGCACTTCATCGACCAGTTCACCTACGCCGAACGCGCCACCGACTGGCGGGCGAACAACAACATCGCCGAATCGATCTTCCAGCAGATGCGCTTCGAGCAACATCCGGAACCGAGCTGGCTGATTTCCAGCCCCGGCACCGGAGGCACTACCGCGACGCTCGGCCGTTACGTGCGCTATCGCCAGCACTCCACCCGCGTGCTGTGCGCCGATGCCGAGCGTTCGGTGTTCTTCGATTACTACCAGACTGGCGATGCCAGCTTGCGCCTGGATTGCGGATCACGGATTGAAGGCATTGGTCGGCCACGAGTGGAAGCGTCGTTCCTGCCCAAGGTGATCGATGCGATGGTCAAGGTGCCGGACGCCTTGTCGCTGGCGGCCATGCACTATCTGGCGCAGCGTTTGGGTCGGCATGTAGGCGGATCAAGCGGCACCAACCTGATTGGCGCGCTGATGGCGGCGCAACAGATGAAGGCGGCGGGGGAGTCGGGGTCGATCGTGGCGATTCTGTGCGATGGCGGCGAGCGCTATGCCACCACCTATTACGATCAGGCCTGGCTCAAGGCCCAAGGGTATGAGTTGAGTGGTTTGATGGATGCCGTGGCGGCGAGTGTCGAGCGCGGCGAGCCGTTGCCGGCCAGCGTGTTGCGCGCAAACATCTGACTCATCGAAGATCAAATGTGGGAGCGGGCTTGCTCGCGAAAGCGGCGGGTCAGTCGACAACGATGCTGACTGATCCGCCGCTTTCGCGAGCAAGCCCGCTCCCACAGGGTTTTGCGTTGTTTCAGGAGTTGCCGGTCAGGCCTCGAGGCCAAGGATGTCTCGGGCCACCGCTTCGGCGATGCGAATCCCGTCGACACCCGCCGACAGAATCCCGCCCGCATAACCCGCGCCTTCACCGGCCGGGAACAAGCCCTTCACGTTCAGGCTTTGCATCGACTCGTTACGGGTAATCCGCAGTGGCGATGACGTGCGCGTCTCGATTCCGGTCAACACGGCGTCGTGCAGCGAGTAGCCACGAATCTGCTTCTCGAACGCCGGCAAGGCTTCGCGAATGGCTTCGATGGCGAATGCCGGCAAAGCCAGTGCCAAATCACCCAAGGCAACGCCCGGCTTGTAGGACGGCTCGACGCTGCCCAACTCGGTCGATGGCTTGCCTGCAATGAAGTCACCGACCAATTGCGCCGGCGCTTCGTAATTGCTGCCGCCCAACACAAAGGCGTGGGATTCCAGACGTTCCTGCAACTCGATGCCAGCCAGTGGGCCACCTGGGTAATCGACTTCCGGGGTGATCCCGACAACGATCCCGGAGTTGGCGTTGCGCTCGTTACGCGAGTACTGGCTCATGCCATTGGTGACCACGCGGTTCGGCTCGGAGGTCGCCGCCACCACGGTGCCGCCCGGGCACATGCAGAAGCTGTAGACCGAACGACCGTTGCTGGCGTGGTGCACCAGTTTGTAGTCGGCAGCGCCGAGTTTCGGGTGCCCGGCGTATTTGCCCAGGCGCGCGCGGTCGATCAGCGATTGCGGGTGCTCGATGCGGAAACCTACCGAAAACGGCTTGGCTTCCATGTACACGCCACGACCGTGGAGCATGCGGAAGGTGTCCCGGGCGCTGTGGCCGAGGGCCAGGATCACGTGTTTGGAATGGATCTGCTCGCCGCCATTGAGCTCGACGCCGATCAGTTGGCCATCTTCGATCAACACATCGGTGACGCGCTGCTGGAAGCGCACTTCGCCGCCCATGGCGCGAATCTGCTCCCGCATGTTTTCCACTACACCGGTCAGACGGAACGTACCGATGTGCGGTTTGCTGACGTAGAGGATTTCTTCCGGCGCGCCGGCCTTGACGAACTCGTGCAAGACTTTGCGACCGATGAATTTCGGGTCCTTGATCTGACTGTAGAGCTTGCCGTCGGAGAACGTACCCGCGCCGCCTTCACCGAACTGCACGTTGGATTCGGGGTTGAGCACGCTTTTACGCCACAGGCCCCAAGTGTCCTTGGTGCGCTGACGCACTTCGGTGCCACGTTCGAGAATGATCGGCTTGAAGCCCATCTGCGCCAGCAGCAGCCCGGCGAAGATCCCGCAGGGGCCGAACCCGACCACGATCGGGCGCTGGCTCAGGTCGGCAGGCGCCTGGCCGACCACTTTGTAGCTGACATCCGGCGCCACGTTGACGTTACGGTCATCGGCGAATGTGTGCAGCACCGCCGCCTCATCGCGAACGTTGAGGTCAATGGTGTAGATGAAGCACAGTTCGGAGGACTTTTTGCGCGCATCGTAGCTGCGCTTGAACAAGGTGAAATCGAGCAGGTCATCACTGGCGATGCCCAGGCGCTGCACGATGGCAGGGCGCAGGTCTTCTTCGGGATGGTCGATCGGCAGCTTGAGTTCGGTGATTCGTAACATGACGGGATCCGGTTCGCGGGGCGCACAACTGCGCCAAGGCGTTTGAAGCCCGCGATTATAAGCCTCAAAGGATGATTCCCGTGAGGCAAAAACGATCAGTCGTCGCGCGATCCGCCAAAATACCCACAGCCACGTTGCACCTGGCCATCGATGCGCAGCTCGGCGCTCATGTGCTGCACGCTGCCGGTGCTGCTGTCGACGCAACGTTGCGGCGCGACCCAGAGCTCGATGCGCTGGTTATTGGCTTCGGTGCTGAGATTGAAGCGGCCATCGCCCAGTTGCTCTTCAACGTACGGCAGGGCCAGGGGCGGCTGACCGGCGCGGTCGATGACCATGCCTTTGCCGCTGACTCTGACGTTCCATTCCGGGCCATGGCCGGCGGCGCGCAGCGTCAGCTGCTTGAAATCGGGATCGTCGCACGCCGTGCCCGAGCGTTCGACGCGGTACAACTGCTGCAGATCGAGCTGGTTGTCGGAGATCCGGCCACGTACGTCGGCGAACAGCTTGCCCTGATCATCGGCCAGGGTTGCGGCCTCTTGCAGGACGCTGGTGCCACCGCTGTCGTTGACCACCAAACTGCGTTGCTCATTGCATGGCTGGAACAGTAACTTGCCGTCAGCGGCCGTCAATTGGCCCTGCAAGCGGGTCTGGCCCACATGGGAAGCGCTTTTCCGTGGGCCATCAAGCAACTGGCAGGCGGCGAACAACGGAAGCACGGCAACAAGTACCAAGGAACGGGCAACACGCATCTTTGAGTCTCCTGACAAGTGTCGCCACGTTACTTAGCCTGACCGTTCATCACAACCTAAGAGTTGGACTTGTCGAAGATCCGAAGCCGGCGCAAGCAACATTCGGCTTTACTTCAGGCACTGAGGCGAAAGGAATTAGGGCGTAACCTTGTCGGCGTTTTCGTTGAAAGGAGGTTTTATGAGGGGAATAGGGAAGCTGCTTTTTTTGGCGTTGGGAATGGCTGGAGCGCTGCAGTGCCTGGCGGCAGAAATCGCTTTTTCGTCCGGGTCGGATTTCACCGAGATGAGTCTTGAACTCAGGAGGGCGGGTGATATCAATCCGCAATCTATCGGGCTTCAGGTTACGCTGAGTCCTGATGCGCAGCGTCGCTTGGCGCAGATGACGCGTGAGGAAATGCATCAGTCGTTGACGCTGTTCATCAATGGGTTGCTGGTATCGACCACGACGATTCAATCGGTAATCGAAGGCCCAAAACTGGCGATATCTGTACCGCGCGAGATAGCCCGCAATCTGGTACCTACGCTGCTGGAGCCTTCTGTACCTTAAGGCGACGCTGAGGCAGCGCCGCACTTGGGGCTTGTTCAGCCAACGCGGTAGGTCTGGCCGGTCTGCAAGCCTTCCACGCTTTTGGCGTAGGCCAGCGCCACTTCGGCGGCGGGAACCGGTTTGAAGCCACGGAAGTACGGAGCATAACTGCCCATGGCTTCGACCAGCACGTTCGGGCTGACCGAGTTGATGCGCAGGCCGCGCGGCAGTTCGATCGCCGCGGCACGGACGAAGCTGTCCAGGGCGCCGTTGACCAGGGAGGCCGAGCTGCCGGTACGAATCGGATCGTGGCTGAGGATGCCGGTGGTGAAGGTGAATGACGCACCGTCATTGGCGAATTCCCGGCCGATCAGCAGCAGGTTCACCTGACCCATCAGCTTGTCCCGCAAACCGAGCTCGAAGTCTTGTTCGGTCATGGTCGCCAGCGGCACGAAGTTGACGCTGCCGGCGGCGCAGATCAGCGCATCGAAGTTGCCGGTCTGTTGGAACAATTTGCGGATCGAGGCGCTGTCACTGATGTCGACCTGAAACTCACCGCTCTTGCGGCCGATACGGATGATTTCGTGGCGCTGGGACAGTTCATGGTCAATGGCCGAACCGACGGTGCCAGAGGCGCCGATCAAAAGAATTTTCATCGTGATGTACCTGAATGGGTTGGATTTAAATTTAAGTTTAGAGTGGTTTTTTCCATAGATAAGCGGGCTAATAGGCAACCTTTGGTTTTCAAATGGAAACAATCCATGAGCGAAATGGACGATCTGGCGGCGTTCGCGGTGTTGATCGAGGCGGGCAGTTTCACCCTGGCCGCCCAGCAATTGGGTTGCAGCAAGGGGCAACTCTCCAAGCGCATTAGCCTGCTGGAAACGCGGTTCTCCGTGGTGTTGCTGCAACGCACCACACGCCGCTTGAGCCTGACGGCGGCGGGCGCGGCGTTGTTGCCGCAAGCCCAGGCACTGGTGATTCAAGTCGAGCGAGCACGTCAGGCCTTGGCGCGGTTGAAAGACGACATGGCTGGCCCGGTGCGGATGACGGTTCCGGTTTCATTGGGGGAGACCTTCTTTGACGGCGCGCTGCTGGAGTTTTCCCGGCAATACCCCGAGGTGCAGATCGAACTGGAGCTCAACAATCACTACCGCGACCTGTCCCGGGACGGTTTCGATCTGGCAATCCGCTCGGAAGTGGCCAACGACGAACGCCTGGTCGCCCGCCCGCTGCTGGCCTGGCACGAGATGACCTGCGCCAGCCCCGCGTACCTTGAGCGATTCGGTGAACCACTGACGCCTCAGGCACTGGCCGAACACCGCTGCCTGCTCAACAGCCATTACAGCGGTCGCGAAGAATGGCTCTATCACCAACAGCACGAGTTACTGCGGGTGCGAGTGTCGGGGCCGTTCGCCAGCAACCACTACAACCTCTTGAAGAAGGCCGCGCTGGCGGATGCGGGCATTGCGCGTTTGCCATCGTATTTGCTGCAAGAGGAATTGGCTGACGGGCGTTTGCGCTGGCTCCTGCGCGATTATCAGACTCGCAGCATGCCGATGTACCTGGTGCACCCGTATCAAGGCGGTTTACCGAAGCGCACCCAAGTGCTGGCGGATTATCTGATCGGTTGGTTCAAGCGCAGTGGCGAGGCGTTGGATCGGCTTCAGCGGTAACGTCTCACCACGCACCCCCCCTGTGGGAGCGGGCTTGCTCGCGAAAGCGGTGTGTCAGCCAACATATCTGTTGAATGTGATACCGCTTTCGCGAGCAAGCCCGCTCCCACATTAGTTCTTTATCGTCTGGAGGTCTGAGGTAGGGATCAGCGGGTGTAACGCTTGGCAATCAAATGATCAATCGACAATTTGCCCGGCCCGGTCGCCATCAAGTACAGCAACACCGCAGCCCAGGTGCCGTGGGTCGGATAAGCATCGGGGTACACGAACAGCTGAATGGTCAGGGTCATACCCAACAGCGCCAGAGCCGAAAAGCGGGTGGCGAAGCCGATCAGAATCAGCATCGGAAAGAAATGCTCGGCAAAGGCCGCCAGGTGCGCCGCCAGTTCCGGGGAGAGCAATGGCAGGTGATATTCGCTCTGGAACAACGGGATGGTCGAGTCCGCCAGCCTTGGTACGCCGAGTTGAAACGTGCCGTCGATCAAGTCGATGGCCAGGCCTTCCACCTTGGTCTGCCCGGACTTCCAGAACACCGCGGCAATCGAAAAACGCGCGATAAAGGCGATCAGGCTGTGGGGGATTTTTTCCAGCCACTTGATGGCGCGGGCGATGGGGTTGTGATGGAGGTTCATGGCGATACCTTCTGGTGTAAATGGGTGATGACGTTGTGGCTGATCAGCAGCGCCAGGGTTTGGCCGAGGTCGAAGTCGGGCGCTGTTTCCAGCGCTTGGGCCAGAGGCTGGCCGAGTCGCAGGTTCTGAATGAAGGTGCAGGCGCCGTGGTCGATGGCGAAAACCTCAACTTCCAGACCATTGCGCAACACCAGCGCGTTTTGCCCATGGCCGAGGTCGATCCCGGCCAGCGTCGCGTTCTGTTGATGCGCCGCCCAGATCGCAACCACGGCAAAAGCTGAAGTCAGCAGATTCAGGGAGGGATGAAACCCGACCGTCAGCTCGCTCAGCGCCTGCGGGTCCGACAGCGCGGCGGCAATCTGTTCATGGCGCAAGGGCTGAGCGTCGGCGGCGTGATAGGCCTGAACGCGCAACCGCTCCAGCCGCGCTATGTCGGCCAGATAAGGCACGCTGGCTGCCGGTTCAAAGCTGTCGATGAACTCGGCGAAGTCCTTGCCGTAATCGTTGATGAGTGAGCCTTGGGGCGGGTAACTCTGCACATACAGCCCCGCCATCGCCCGAAAGAACTCATCGCCCACCAATTGCGAAACCACTGGGTAACTGTCGGCCAAGGCGTTGATCAGCGAGCTCTGCACATTGTTGCGATACACCGCGAAACGGCTGGCGGGATCGGCGCCATTGGCACAGAACAAACCGTCGGGGCAGGGCCGTTGCGGATCGAGCAGGGCGGCGGCAAACGCGGCTTGAGTGCTCATGATCGGCTCCCCGCGCAATGCAGCAACTCATCAGCCTGACGGGCTTCGGCGTGCAGCACGCTGAAGGCCGGTAATTGGTTGTCGCGCTCGATCAACGTGGCGACCGGGCCGACCCGCTCCAGCACCCGCGAGTACAGCGCCCACACTGCGTTATCGATGGGCGCACCGTGATCGTCGATCAGCAGACGGTCGCCGAGGCTGTCGGTGTCTTCGGCAAACCCGGCCAGATGAATCTCTCCCACCGCCTGCAGCGGCAGCGCGTCGATGTAGGCCAGCGGATCCCTTTGGTGATTGATGCAGGAGACGTAGACGTTGTTGACGTCCAGTAGCAGCCCGCAGCCGGTGCGGCGAATGACCTCACTGATGAAGTCGGCTTCATCGATTGTCGAGCGCTGGAACGCCAGATACGTCGCCGGGTTCTCCAGCAGCATCGGGCGTTTGAGGGCGCTCTGCACCTGATCGATGTGCTCGCAGACGCGGTTCAGCGTCGGTGCATCGTAGGCCAGGGGCAGCAGGTCATTGAGAAACACCGGGCCATGACTGGACCAGGCCAGGTGTTCGGAAAAGGATTGGGGTTGATAGCGCTCGATCAGCACGGCAAGCCTTTGCAGGTGCTGAAGATCCAGTGGACCTTCGGCACCAATAGACAAGCCAACGCCGTGTAGCGATAGCGGATACTGCTCGCGAATCAACCCCAGAAAATGATGAAACGGGCCGCCGGCCACCATGTAGTTTTCGGCGTGGACTTCGAAGAAACCGATGTCCGGTTGTGCACCGAGCACTTCACGAAAGTGCTCGGTCTTGAGCCCCAGCCCGGAGCGGGGCGGGAGCCCGGAGAATGAATTGTTCATGGTCGACACTCAGGCTGGGTGCTGATTACGACTTGGCTTTGTAGGCTTCCATCTGGCCGAAACCGGTTGGCGAGGTTTTGCTCATCGTGGTGGCGCAGGTGCCTTTAGGAACCAGTTTGAAAGCATTTGGCTGGTAGTCTGTTTTTGCTGTGCCGGCGCAAGTCGTGCCAGCGCCGGCGGCGCAATCGTTGTGGCCTTTCATGGCCACGCCGAAGCATTTTTCCATGTTGGCGTCAGCGGCATGAGTAGTGGAGACAGCGGCGATGCTCAGGGCAGAACCGAGGGCCAGAACCAGGGCGGTGGCGGACAGGGTGCGGGTGGTAGCAGTCATGATGTTTCTCCGGAATTGAGCTTGGGTTGGCAAGCGTTTGTGCTTGCTTACTGCTCTAGAGAAACGACAGGGCGATGCGTTACAGGCCACCCGAAAATTTTTTGCCGATAAGGTCGTCAGGCAATGCTGATTTTACTGACGCTGGTGATCTGACCGTTCCAGATCATCTCGTAGTGGGCTGTTTGAGTGATTGATGAGAGGGGGCTGGGGGTCATCAGTGCCCAGCAGTAGCTCCCATGCATGCGCACGGAGTTGTACCGCAGACCAGGGACCCCAGCATTCTTGATGGCCTTTCCCAAGCGATGGGAGTGCGTGTAATCGACGGGATCGTAGACAGGATCGTCCATCGGAATGGATACGCCATCCCTCATGGCTTCGTCAACGAAAGTGCAGGATAACCCCCGGAAAACAAACCTCTCGTAATTGAGCCCCTGGACTTTCGACCAATACTGATTCTGATGATGCTGCACCTCAGCCAGCGCGGTTTCCATCGAGGCAGCCAGGTACAACACGCCGAAACTGCCATCGCTGAAACGCGAACCCGCTGGGTTGATGTGGGTGAAAGGAGCGATTGCGTAAGAGCACCCAGGGATGCCAAAGGGAATCTGCGAACGCGGTATCAGCTCAAGCCGGCCGACTTCGTTTTGCAGCCTCGGATTGGTGAGGACCTGGATCTGATACAGCACATCAAATTCGTCCGCGTTTGCCACGTCGTCGAACAGCGCAATGGGCGGAAATTTTGAATTGATCAATCGGTAGGCCTGCAACTGCTCACCGGCCAATACAGCCAGCTGGCTCACCGTTACCATTGTGCGCCTCGCAGCATGTCGATTCGCCGAAACGTCTCGTACAGGGAAATCATATCCCCTTGGGACATGATTTCGAGTGGGCTACGCCCGTTGAAGAACTCGTTCTCGTTCGCCATCGCTGCAAAACCATAGACGTTTTCAGGGTTATCAAAGACCAGGCGCAGGGTGGCATGGATGTTGAGAATAAAACTGATGCGCTGCATCTGGTCTGAATCCAGGCTTACGGACCAATCGGGATCGCGCTGCTTTGCCCGAGAATACGTACTGCGGGAAATGCGCAAGATACGACAGGCCTGATCGCTCGACGCTTGCCACTTTTCGAGTATGCCGACAGCCGCTCGCAAACCAGTCACGCACTGGTCTTTGCTGAATGCTTGTGCCAGGGAGGTTGCTGTCATGGCGATCACTTTGATTTGGTCTGTAGGTACAAATATATGAAAAATGTCTCTGTAGGGCAAGCTTGTATTGTGAATACGCAGCTCCTACGAGGGCGAACCGGTTACGTCAGGCGTTAGGATGTGTAGCTTGCAGGAAGTAACGCTGACACTGATTAAACACGTTCTCCCAAACACCCCAAAAAACCTGTGGGAGCGAGCCTGCTCGCGATTGCGGTAAGTCAGTCAATATCTCGGTTGAATGTGAAATTGCCATCGCGAGCAGGCTCGCTCCCACAGGGGATTTTCATTATGGTTGTGGCAGGCAAAAAAAACGGCCTGCGAAGGCCGTTTTTTTGTTTACCGCAATCGCTTAACCGCCAAGGTACGCTTCGCGCACTTTCGGGTCGGTCAGCAGCGCTTCACCAGTGCCTTGCATCACCACCCGGCCGTTCTCCAGAACGTACGCACGGTCAGCAATTTTCAGCGCCTGGTTGGCGTTTTGCTCCACCAGAAACACCGTCACACCGTCCTTGCGCAGTTGTTCGATGATGTCGAAGATCTGCTGGATGATGATCGGTGCCAGGCCCAGCGACGGCTCGTCGAGCAGCAACAGCTTGGGCTTGCTCATCAGCGCACGGCCGATGGCGAGCATTTGCTGTTCGCCGCCAGACATGGTGCCGCCGCGTTGGGCGAAGCGTTCTTTCAGGCGTGGGAAAAGTCCGAGGACCTTGTCCATCTGTTCCTGATAATCGCCCTTGTCGGTGAAGAATCCGCCCATGGCGAGGTTCTCTTCCACGGTCAGGCGGGCAAATACCCGACGACCTTCCGGAACCACGGCGATGCTTTTACGCATGATGTGCGACGAGTCCTGGCCGACGAGTTCTTCGCCCATGTAGCGGATGCTACCGCTGTGGGCTTGCGGCGAACCGCAGAGGGTCATCAGCAGGGTCGACTTGCCGGCACCGTTGGCGCCGATCAGGGTCACGATCTCGCCCTGGCGGACCTCGACGTTGACGCTGTGCAGCGCCTGGATCTTGCCGTAGAAGGTGGAAACGTTTTCGAACTGCAGCATTTACGCTTCCCCCAGGTAGGCTTTGATCACTTCAGGATTGTCGCGGATCTGTTCCGGCGTACCGTTGGCCAGAGGCGTGCCCTGGTTGATCACGAAGATGTGGTCGGAAATGCTCATGACCAGTTTCATGTCGTGTTCGATCAGCAGCACGGTCACATCATGCTCTTCACGCAGGATGCCGATCAGTGCCTTGAGGTCTTCGGTTTCCCGCGGGTTGAGACCGGCAGCCGGTTCGTCGAGCATGAGGATCCGCGGGCGGGTCATCATGCAGCGAGCGATTTCCAGGCGACGTTGCTGACCGTAGGCCAGGGTGCCGGCCGGACGGTTGGCGAACTCCTTGAGGTTGACCTTTTCCAGCCAGTACTCGGCGTATTCCATGGCCTCGCGTTCGCTTCTGCGGAACGCGGGGGTCTTGAACAGACCGGCCAGGAAGTTGGTGTTCAGGTGACGGTGTTGCGCGATCAAGAGGTTCTCGACCGCTGTCATTTCCTTGAACAGCCGCACGTTCTGGAAGGTGCGCACCACGCCTTTGAGGGCAATCTTGTGGCCCGGCAACCCTTGGATCTGTTCGCCGTCCAGCACGATGCTGCCAGCGGTTGGCTGGTAGAAACCGGTCAGGCAGTTGAACACGGTGGTCTTGCCGGCGCCGTTGGGGCCGATCATCGATACCACTTGTTTCTCTTTGACGGTCAGGGCCACGCTGTTGACCGCCAACAGGCCGCCGAAGCGCATGCTCAGGTCGGTGACTTTCAGGATCTCACGGCTCATTTGCGCAGCTCCATGTGGGGGCGTTGCATCGGCAGCAGACCTTGTGGACGCCAGATCATCATCAGCACCATCAAGGCGCCGAACATCAACATGCGGTATTCACTGAACTCACGCATCATTTCCGGCAACAGGATCATCACCGTGGCGGCGAGTACGACGCCCAGTTGCGAGCCCATGCCGCCCAGCACCACGATGGCGAGGATGGTGGCCGATTCGATGAAGGTGAAGGACTCCGGTGTCACCAGGCCTTGGCGCGCGGCGAAGAAGCTACCGGCGAAACCGGCGAAGCAGGCACCGAGGGTGAAGGCCGACAGCTTGATGACCGTTGGATTGAGACCCAGTGCACGGCAGGCAATTTCGTCTTCACGCAGCGCTTCCCAGGCACGGCCCAGGGGCATGCGCAGCAAGCGGTTGATGACGAACAGCGCGAACAACGACAACAACACTGCGATCAGGTAAAGGAAGATCACCTTGTTGATCGAGTTGTATTCCAGGCCGAAGTACTCGTGGAAGGTCTGCAGACCTTCTGCGGCAGTTCTATCAAAGCTCAGCCCGAAAAGCGTGGGCTTGGGAATGTTGCTGATGCCGTTCGGGCCGCCGGTGAGGTCGGTCAGGTTACGCAGGAACAGACGGATGATTTCACCGAAACCCAAGGTCACGATTGCCAGGTAGTCACCGCGCAAACGCAGTACCGGGAAACCGAGCAGGAAGCCAAACGTGGCCGCCATCATCCCGGCGATCGGCAGGCAGATCCAGAAGCTCAGGCCGTAGTAGTGCGACAGCAGCGCGTAGCTGTAGGCGCCCACGGCGTAGAAGCCGACATAACCGAGATCGAGCAGGCCAGCCAGGCCGACCACGATGTTCAAGCCCAGGCCGAGCATCACGTAGATCAGCACCAGGGTGGCGATGTCCACCGCCCCGCGGGAGCCGAAGAACGGCCAGACCAGAGAACCGATGATCAACGCGATGATGATCCAGCGTTGAGTCGTCGGCAGGGTCAGGAAGGTACTGGCCTTGGCCGGGATCACCGGCAGGTTGGGCGAGGCTTTCCAGGCCGAGCTGATCTGCTGGTCGAACAGCACCCGCAGGAACATCAGCACCGAGCACACGGCGATGGTGATCAGCGTTGCAGTGCTGGTGCCATGGACTTCGAGGTTGATGCCGACAATGGTCAGTTTCAGACCCAGTACCGGGTAGGCAACCGCCCACACCAGCAAGGCGCTGAACAACGCCTGTTTAAGATTCCTAGTCATACTTTCTCAACCTCCGGACGGCCCAACAGGCCGGTTGGCCGGAACAACAACACCAGAACCAGTAGACCGAACGCCACGACGTCCTTGTACTGGTCGCCGAAGATATCGGCACCAAAGGCTTCCGCCACCCCAAGCACCAGCCCGCCGAGCATCGCGCCGGGGATGCTGCCGATACCGCCCAATACTGCTGCGGTGAAGGCCTTGAGGCCGACCAGGAAACCGGCGTTCGGGTTGATCACGCCGTATTGCATGCTCAGCAGCACGGCTGCGATGGCCGCCAGTGCCGCACCGATGACGAAGGTCAGGGCGATGATGTTGTTGGTGTTGATACCCAGGAGGTTGGCCATCTTGATGTCTTCGGCACAGGCGCGGCAGGCGCGGCCCAGGCGAGAACGGGAGATGAACAGCGTCAGGCCGAGCATGGCGACCAGGGTCACCACGAACACCACGATTTGCATGTAGGAAATCAGCACTTCATGTGCGCCACCTGGCCCGATGGCGAAGTTGCCAGGGATCAGGTTGGAGATGGATTTGTCCTTGGAGTCTTGCGCCAGCAGAACCGTGTTCTGCAGGAAGATCGACATGCCGATGGCGGAAATCAGCGGGATCAGACGGTTGCTGCCGCGCAGGGGGCGGTAGGCGATCCGTTCGATGCTGTAACCGTAGGCACTGGTCACGACGATGGTCGCGAGGAAAGCCGCGGTCATCAAGAGAGGGACACTGTCGAGTCCCAGCATGGCCAGCCCGGCGATGGCGATGAACGCCACGTAAGAGCCGATCATGTACACCTCGCCGTGGGCGAAGTTGATCATTCCAATGATGCCGTAAACCATCGTATAGCCGATGGCGATCAGGGCATACGTGCTGCCAATGGTCAGACCATTAACCAGCTGTTGGAAGAAGTGATAGATGTCAGGCATTACAGCGCTCCTAAAAACCTGATACGCATTTCACTGGTGGAGTCATTTTCCCGCTCGAGCCCCGTGGATCTGCATCCACTTCGAATTCGAGGTTTGCCAGCGAACCGCTGATGACGGTTTTGAGATTTTCAGGTGGGGAGACTGGCGGATCACGCCAGCGCGGCCCAATACGTTCGTAAAACAAAGCCCACGGCACGCCGTGGGCTTTATTGGCAGTCAGTCAGGCCAGGCCTTACTGAGGCGAAACTTCAGTTTTAGGTTTGCCGAAATGCCACTGGTAAACCACGAATTTGAAGTCCTTCAGGTCGCCCTTGGCGTCGAAGCTCAGGTCGCCGGTCGGGGTTTTGAAAGTGCCTGCGTGGATGGCTTCAGCCACTTTGGCAGGGTCTTCGCTCTTGGCAGCCTTGATGCCTTCGGCAATCACTGTCACAGCCGAGTAGGACGGGAACACGAACGGACCGCTCGGGTCTTCTTTCTTGGCTTTGAACGCGTCAGCCAGGGCGATGTTGGCCGGATCCTGGTCGAAGGATTTCGGCAGGGTCACCAGCAGGCCTTCGGAAGCTTCCTTGGCGATCTGCGAAATGGAGTCGTTACCCACGCCTTCCGGACCCATGAACTTGGCTTTCAGGCCTTTTTCCTGGGATTGACGCAGGAGCAGACCCAGCTCCGGGTGGTAACCGCCGTAGTAGACGAAGTCGACGTTGGCTTGCTTGAGCTTGGAGACCATCGAAGAGAAGTCCTTGTCGCCGGCGTTGATGCCTTCGAACACGGCAACCTTGACGCCTTTCTTCTCGAGGGTGGTTTTAACGGCGCTGGCGATGCCTTCACCGTATTGCTGTTTGTCGTGCAGCACAGCAACGATTTTCGGTTTGACGTGATCGGCAATGTAGTTACCGGCGGCAGGGCCCTGGGCGCTGTCCAGACCGATGGTACGGAAGATCATTTTGTAGCCGCGAGTGGTGATGTCCGGGCTGGTGGCAGCCGGGGTGATCATGATCACGCCTTCGTCTTCGTAGATGTCGGACGCCGGTTGAGTGGAGCTGGAGCACAGGTGACCCACCACGAACTTGACGCCGTCGTTGACGACTTTGTTCGCAACAGCAACCGCTTGTTTTGGATCGCAGGCATCGTCGTATTCAACGGCGACGAGCTTCTTGCCGTCGACGCCGCCCTTGGCGTTGATTTGTTCGATGGCCATTTTCGAGCCACTGAACTGCATGTCGCCGTATTGGGCTACAGGGCCGGTTTTAGGGCCGGCGATGCCGATCTTGATGGTGTCAGCGGCGAACGAATGGCTGGCAACCCCGGCCAGAACCATAGCGGCAAACAGTTTTGAAATCTGCTTAGTAGCCTTAGTCATAGTGCTCCACTCTTACTGTTGTAGTTTTTATAGTCCTGGCGCCGTAGCAGCAGAACCGGGTCAGATATCGTTGATATCCTCCGGAAAATGCCCCCGGCAACTGTACCGGTACAGTG
Organism: Pseudomonas sp. TE12508; assembly: GCF_056279485.1. Classification (NCBI taxonomy): domain Bacteria; kingdom Pseudomonadati; phylum Pseudomonadota; class Gammaproteobacteria; order Pseudomonadales; family Pseudomonadaceae; genus Pseudomonas; species Pseudomonas sp. TE12508. Next base: position 146,778 of record NZ_JBWCCN010000003.1, read on the forward strand.
TAGAGCGCCGATTGTTAGCCTGGGAAGGCAGCGCCGGGGGGCAAAACCTGAGGGTGTCGCTTTATTGAAAGAAAAAGACAGAATCACGGCGGGATGTTAGCTGGCTAATACTTGGATTCAGCAGCATTCCCTGGCTTTCCTGCATTTCTCGATCGGTAACGCAATTGCATCCGGGTTTTTCTGGCGCAATACCGACGTTATCATTCACGTCGTTTTTCATTGCGGACAGAAACCCATGACTCAAGAACCTAGCACCCTCTATGCCAAGCTGCTTGGTGAGACCGCATCTATTACCTGGAAAGAGTTGGAGCCGTTCTTTGCCAGGGGTGCCCTATTGTGGGTCGATCCAGGCCTGGATTTGATCGCTGCGGCAGAAGCGGTGGCAACCGATGAAGGCGAGAAAGTCGCTGCCTGGCTGGCCGCCGACAAGGTCGCCAAGCTGTCTGAAACGCGGGCGCTGGATCTTTTCGAGCGCGATCCCGAGCTGTGGGCCGTGGTGGTTTCACCGTGGATTCTGATCCAGGAAAGGGCGACGAGCTGAGCGTTTGCACTTAATTGGTGCGCTGCGCTGCCGGTTAAAAGTGTGTAGCCGAGTAGCGTGATGGCATGTTGCCGTAGAGAAAGGCCACAGAAGGGTCTTGGCGAGGGTGACGTAAACGTAACGGGAACAGTTTATTGAGCAGCCGATTGGCTGCTTAATTGTGATCGTTCCCACGCTCCGCGTGGGAATGCAGCCCGGGACGCTCTGCGTCCCAAAGCGGACGCAGAGCGTCCATTGAGGCATTCCCACGCAGAGCGTGGGAACGATCGACAGTAGGTGAATTAAGCCGTCTTGCCCGTATGGTTATTCAGCGAAATAACCTTGGTCTTGCCAATCCGGTGACGGTAAATCTCGCGCAGATACTTGATCGCCTTCTTCACGCAATCCCGGGACAAACGAATGTCATTGATCGAGACAAACTTGTCCTTGTCGTTGATCAGCTCGCGGTACTTTTTCTCGTACATCGGTTTGATCGCGTACCAGTTGGTATCGAGGATTTTCGCCGGGTTTTCGAATTCGTTGAGCAGTTCATCGATCCGGTTTTCGTCGAAGTCTTCATTGATGATGAAGTCCAGGATCGAGTTGTCCAGCGTCTCGTCGAAGCGGTAGGGGTTTTTCGCGAAGCAGCGCTTGATGAAGGCCACGATCAGGGTCAAAAAGTCGTCCGACAGGCACGGGCTCTTGGCGATGAGGGTGGTCAGCGACAAGTTGGCCGAGGCGCCGATTACCAGCGCATAACGCTTGAGCGTGGTGTTCGGGAACAGGCTGTTGAGGTGGGTCTTCAACCGGTTCAGGTCCATGTAGGACAGCTTGTAGTCCTTGGGCAAGGACACAATCGATACCACCGACGAGCAGTTCTTGAAGAAGTGCAGGTCGTGCAACGCGGCCGCGTCATAGCCCGAGTTCTTGTACTGCTCAAGCGAGGCGCGATAGCGCTTGGACTCGATCGGCAACAGGCTGATGCCTTCGATTGCCTGCGTGACCTTGTTGAAGTGCGGCAGGTCGATCGAGCGGAAGAACAGGTCGTCGATGTTCAGGCGTTGCGGCTCTTTTTCGAACACCTTGAACTTGTCGCTGCTCGGCGGCGGGGTTTCCGGTACGACGGACTCGGCGTAGGCAATCGCCACGGGGCCGGCCAGGCTCATGAACAGGTCGTTGGCGTCCAGGCGAATGGTTTCGCCAATGTCGATGCCGGCGCGACGGAAATAGTTCTGGTCGTAGTCGGTGGTCACCGCCTGCGCTGTCAGAATGTTGAAGATCTGCTGTGAGATGTATTGGTTGGCGTGCTTTTCCATGGCATTGACATCAATGTTCTGGATGTTGCCGTCATCGCTTTCTTCGGCGTAACGCATGATGTCGTTGGAGATCAGCATCATCGCGTTCCATGGGCGGATACGGCCCATGACGCTGGCTTCGCTGCTGTCTTCGTTGGCGAAGTTGTAGGAGAAGTCCCATTCTTCCGACAGGTATTTGCACAGCAGGCGACCGGCGTTGATGTGCAGCGCCTCGGACATTTCGCTGCGGTGATCGGAAATGTTTGGCAGTACGCAAATACCGCTGGTGAAGATCGGCTCGAAGACGAAGGAATGACCGCTCTTGCCGTCGTGCTCGTCCATCGGCTTGGTGTCGAACGTTTTGTTCATGTACGAGTGCTGCTGGGCCAGGCCGAACTCCGAGGCCATGCCCGAACCGGTACCGCCGCCGGCACTGAAGATCGAGAAATACAGGCGCGACTGGTTGGCCTTGATCCCGCAGCTGTCGATCAGGTACGAGTGAATCATCTTCCAGTCAGGGCTGGAGAAGCGCTGGGTGTCCTTGTTCAGGATAATCTTGGCCAAGTACTGGCCGAGGATCGGCGCGTTACCGGCGCCACCGGCGTGGACTTCCGACAAGTCCATGATTTTCATTTTGCTGTAGTCGCGCAAAAAGCCGCTTTTTTCGCCCTTGCGCGAGAAGCGGATGCGACCGGCGATGTCCTTGTCCAGGTCGCCGAGCATTACCAGCGGCTCGACCAGAAACACCGGTTTGCTGGCCTTGTTCGTCCCCAGGCGCAGGTTGTTGCGGATCCACTGAGCCGGGCTGTAGCCCTTTTCGGCGTAGCGTTTGTCCGGCGACAGACGGTCTTCGTTGTTGAATTCGTTGAGGTAGAACTTGCGGGCGTTGTACACCAGTTCCGCGACGTCTAGCGCGATGTTCGAACCACAGCGGCCCAGGCCGATCAGGCACACCGAAGGGAATTCCTGATCGCTGTGTTGTTCGTTGTCGCCTTCCAGATGGGGCGGGCGCGGGAACACCATGTCGCGCAGGCCGTCGAGGTTGTCGAGGATGCGGTCGGTATTGGTTTCGGTGAAGTACAGGTATTGCTGAGTCGCCAGCGGACGCGACGGGGTCAATGGCTTCGACGATGAGGGGCTGTTCGCCGCGGGGCTCAGGGTCAGGTCGGATACCGCGGTGGCCGGATTATTTTTAGAAGTCATTGTGCGCCATATACCTGGACTGGTCGGCTCGGCGACAAGTGTCATCGAGTCATCACGGAATGAGATCTCGCGTCTTTTTGCAGCGCGAATGTGGCCCAAGCGTCAGGGTCTTGGCCTGTGCATCGCTCGGGGGAATCCTTTCCTTAGTCATGATGAATCGGCCAATATTCGATGATCTTTAATCAAAGGGAGGCTAAATGATGGCAACGTTGCCAGCGCTGGGGTTTGCCGGAATCGGTTTGATGGGCTTGCCAATGTGCCGACGCCTGTTGGCGGCGGGTTATCCGCTGACGGTGTGGAACCGTAACCCTGACAAGTGCGCAGCGCTGGTCGAGGCCGGCGCGCGGCAAGTGGCGACACCGGCCGAACTGTGCCGACACGCGGACCTGGTGATGTTGTGCTTGGCCGACACAGTTGTTGTACGTGAGGTGGTGTTTGGCGCGGCAGGCGTTGCCGAGGGGGCGAAAAGCGGCCAGCTACTGGTGGATTTTTCCAGCCTGGAGCCCACCGCGACGCGGGAAATGGCGAACTCATTGGCCAGTAAAACCGGTATGAGTTGGCTCGATGCGCCGGTCTCCGGCGGGGTGGTCGGCGCCGAGGCCGGCAGCCTGGCGATCATGGTCGGCGGCGAGGCGGCAGACCTTGAGCGCGTGCGACCGGTGTTGTTGACCCTTGGCCAGCGCGTGACCCACATGGGCGCCGTCGGTGCGGGGCAGGTGACCAAGGCCTGCAATCAGATGATCGTGGCGTGCAATGCCTTGGTGATTGCCGAAGTTGTGGCCTTGGCCGAGCGTTCCGGGGTCGACGCCCGCTTGATCGCCGAGGCGCTCGCCGGTGGCTTCGCCGATTCAAAACCGCTGCAGATTCTTGCGCCGCAAATGGCCGACAGCCGTTTCGAACCGGTGAAGTGGCACGTACGCACGCTGCTCAAGGATTTGGACACCGCCGTGAAATTTTCCCGCGAACAGGGTTCGGCCACACCGATCAGCGGATTGGCCGCACAACTGATGCGCCTCCATGGGGGGCAGGGCTTCCTGGAAAAGGATCCGTCGACGCTAGTGCAGTTATACCGCGAGCCAGACTCAAAGGATTGACGGTGTGCATGTGCTTGCGCTGATTGATATCCGCCAGTACTGGACGCAACTCGGCCAGCGGCACCGGGCGGCTGAGCAGGTAGCCCTGAACGAAATCGCAGCCATGGCGTTCGAGAAAATCGTATTGCTCGAAGGTTTCGACGCCTTCGGTGACGACCTGCAGATGCAGGGTATGAGCCATGACGATAATGGCCTGGACGATTTCCATGTCCTGGGTGGCCTTGGGGATGTCCTGAATGAACGAGCGGTCGATCTTCAACGTGTTTAATGGCAGGCGCCTGAGGTAGGCCAGGGATGAATAGCCGGTGCCGAAGTCATCAATCGACAACGAGACCCCGAGGGCACGAATCTGGCGCAGCAACACCAGGGTGTTGCTGATATTGCCCATCAACGCATTCTCGGTCACTTCCAGTTCCAGCCGGTGTGGTGCCACCCCGAAGGCGTGCAGGGCGTGTTCGATTTCATTGGCCAGTTCTTCTCGCGCCAGGTTCAGGGGTGAGCAATTCACCGCGATTTTGAGTTCTTCGCAATCGTGTCGGGACAGCTCGCCCAAGTCCTCGCAGGCCTTGCGCAGCACCCAATGGTCCAGATCGGCAATCAGGCCGTTGGCTTCGGCAATGGCGATGAACCGATCCGGCGTGAGCAATCCGTGAACCGGATGTTGCCAGCGAATCAGCGCTTCAAGTTTGGTGACCTGGCCGATTCTCAGGTCATAAATCGGTTGGTAATACAGCATCAACCCGGTGTCTTCGCGCAGGGCATGACGCAGTTCTTCTTCGAGTTGCAACTCCAGGGTGGCGCGGGTTTTCAAGTTTGAACTGAAAAAATGCAGGGAGTTACGACCGCAATCCTTGGACTGGTAGAGCGCCAGGTCGGCGTTTTTCAGCAGTTCTTCGCAGGTCTTGCCGTCTTCGGGAAACAGGCTGATGCCGATGCTGGTGGTCATGACCATGCGCCGTCCGGACAACTCGATGGGTTCCTTCATTTTCAGCATGATGCGCTGGGCCATTTGCCGCGCTTCTTCACGGTCATACAGGGTGATGAGGATGCAGAATTCGTCGCCTCCGAAGCGCGCCACCACGTCTTCATGACTGCGCACCGAGGCCTTGATGTGGCTGGCCAGGACTTTGAGCAATTCGTCACCGGCGTCATGGCCGAGGCTGTCATTGATCCGCTTGAAATGGTCGATGTCGAGGAACATCACCGCCAGCATGCCGCCTTCATTGGTTTTCTCGATGAGTTTCTCGGCAAAGATCTGGTTGAAGCCTCGTCGGTTGATCAGGTTGGTCAAGGGGTCGTAATGCGCCACCTGTTGCAGCGACATGCGTGCCTGATCCAGTTGGCTGAGCAGGGCGTTGACCCGTTGCAGGTCATGCTCTTTGTGTTGCAGTTTCTTGTCCGCCCATGCAGCGCTGATGACGCTGCCGATGATCAGCAGCGTCATTACCGCTACCGTCAGCCCCAGTTGCAGGTGATTGTTGTCGCTGGGCAGGGGCTCAAGGCTGCCAACGGGCAGCACCAGGCTGAACGCCGCCATGCCGGTGAAATGCATGCTCACGATGCCGGCTCCGAGCACCAGGCTGGCGGTGTATTTGAGCAATTGATGAAACACGCCGGTGCCATCGCGCAGGTGACTGGAAATCAACAGGGCGGCCAGGCTGGCACTGATGGCGATCACGATGGAAAGCCCGAACAGGACGGGTTGGTAGTAGGCCATCGCATTCGATCGCAGGGCGGCCATGCCCACGTAATGCATGGTTGCGATGCCCAGGCCGATCCACACCGCGGCCCGCAGGTATTGCCAGAAATTCAGCTGCGGATGACTGAGGGTGTGCATGGCCAGCCACGAGGCGGTCAGGGCGAACAACAGCGAGAGCAGGGTAGTGGGCAAGTGGTAATGGATTTCGATCGGCGCCTGGAACGCCAGCATGCTGATGAAATGCATGGCCCAGATACCGCCCGCCAGACACCCGGCACCGACCCAGCGCCAGAGTCGTTGGGAGGCGGATTTTTCCACATGGCCGACCCGCTCGGTCATGTCCAGCGTGGCGAAGCCGGCCGCACAGGCCACCAGATAGGCCAGCAACACCAGAAAAGGGTTATGGGTGCAATCGAGTATGACCTGTCCGCTCTCTGGCAGCCCGGTCATGAAATGCAAACCAAGCCACTCCATAGCATGCCCCATCTCTGAATCATCCTGGCCTGCGCCATGCGCGCTGGCGAATGCTTGCAGTATAGAGGCCTTGCACGGAGCGCAAGAGGTGATGGCACGGTGACGCCAATAATTTTGGTATTAGCGTGATAGCGATTGGCGCTAAGTCTCAAGCGCTCCGTTCATAAGGCATTTCGAACTCCGGTTGCAGGGCTGGCAACCCGAACGCGGCCCGGGCCGCGTCGCAATCCACGTTCACCTCACCATTGGCCCACGAGGCGTCGAACTCCCGGCAGGTGCTGGAGCGCTGATCGTATATCGAGCACTGCACGGTGCTGCCCACCTCACCCACCAGCCCGACGCAGCGGGTCGGTTTGCAGTCTGTGCCGAGCATGGCCACCCGGCTGGGACTGATGGGCGCGACCAGTTCATCGGGCACCGTCCCCCCTGCCGAGATGCATTCACCCCAGAAAAAAGACACGCGAAAATGAGAACAGCAGGCACCGCAATTCAGACACGGACTGGCTTCGGACATGGGCGATAGTCAAAGAGGGATGGGGGACACGGTGGGCAGACAAGGCCGCTATTCTAGGCTTTGCCTTGGGCTTGGGAAGGGGGGCACAGAGGTATTTTTCAATGGTCGGTCGGGCCATGGAAAACACCGCAATTCCCCTGTGGGAGCGGGCTTGCTCGCGAAGGCGGCGTGTCAGTCGGCATCATCGTAGGCAGGCACACCGCCTTCGCGAGCAAGCCCGCTCCCACAAGGTATTGTGGCGTTTGGGAGGGTTCGGTTGCCATGGGCTGATATCAGGCTGGCGAATGATGACAGACACGCCGCGCGCGCCTGACTAGATTGCAGTTTCCGGGGGCAGCGACGCCTTCATAACAATAAAAGAGACGGACCCATGCAGAACTCGACCCAAGCGGCGAATGCCTGGCGCATTCTGTTCCTGCTGTTCCTGGCCAACCTGTTTAACTTCTTCGACCGCACCATCCCGGCCATCATCATCGAGCCGATCCGCATGGAATGGCACCTCAGCGACTTTCAATTGGGGATCATCGGCACCGCATTCACCATCGTTTACGCCATTGCTGGCCTGCCCCTTGGGCGATTGGCCGATACCGGTTCGCGCAGCAAACTGATGGGCTGGGGCCTGGCAGCATGGAGCGGGCTGACTGCGGTCAACGGGCTGGTGGGCAGTTTCTGGAGTTTCCTGATCGTGCGCATGGGCATCGGCATCGGTGAAGCCAGTTACGCGCCGGCCGCCAACTCGCTGATCGGCGATTTGTTCCCGGCTCATCGTCGGGCTCGGGCCATGGGCATTTTCATGCTGGGTCTTCCGCTGGGGTTACTGCTGGCGTTCTTCACCATCGGCTGGATGGTCAAGACGTTCGACAGCTGGCGCGCGCCGTTCTTTATAGCGGCAGTGCCGGGGCTGATCCTGGCGGTGTTCATGTTCTTCATCAAAGAGCCAAAACGCGGCGCGGCGGAAAGCGTGCAAGTGTCTCAGGAACGCGTGGACCGGCCGATCCGTCGAGTGCTGGCGGTGCCGACTTTCCTGTGGCTGGTGATGGCGGGCCTGTGTTTCAACTTCGCGACTTATGCCTGCAACTCGTTTCTGGTGCCGATGCTGCAGCGATATTTCCTGATGCCATTGCAGGAGGCCGCAGTGGCGACCGGGGTGATCGTCGGGGTGACCGGGCTGTTCGGCCTGACGCTCGGCGGCTGGATCGCCGACAAGATTCACCAACGCGTGGCCAATGGGCGGCTGCTGTTCGCGGCATTCAGCCTGATCATCTCGACTTTGTGCACGGCTTGGGCGTTGCACGCCGGACGGATCGAGATCGGGGTATTTGTCGCGGTGTTCAGCCTGGGTTGGTTGTTTGCCTATAACTTCTATACCTGCGTGTACACGGCGATCCAGGACGTGGTCGAACCGCGTTTGCGGGCCACGGCGATGGCGTTGTTCTTTGCCGGTCTGTATTTGCTGGGTGGGGGATTGGGGCCGGTGGTGGTGGGCGGATTGTCGGATCACTTTGCGCAAACGGCCATGTTGTCGGCCGGCGCCGAGCAGATGACTGAAGCGTTCAAGGCGGTCGGCCTGCATGACGCGATGTACCTGATTCCGGTGGCGTTGTTTTTCACCATGGTGTTTCTGTTTTTGGCCTCGCGGTGTTTTGTACGCGATGCCAAGCGGATGAAGGAAGGGTTGGTGGCTGTGGTTGAGCCTGCGGGGGCTGCGGTCACGGCGTAATGATCGTTCCCACGCCCCGCGTGGGAATGCCTCAAGGGACGCTCCGCGTTCCAGCTCTCGAAAGGGACGCAGAGCGTCCCGGGCTGCATTCCCACGCAGAGCGTGGGAACGATCAGCAGACAAAAAAGGCCCGCATCGCTGCGGGCCTTCTTGTTTCAGCGGTGGAGCAGGGGCTTAACCCGCCACCAACACCCGAATCGCTTCCAGTCGCAGCGCCGCTTTGTCGAGCATGGCCAAGCCTTGCTCACGTTGCTTGCGCAGGGCAACCAGTTCGCTGTCGCGTACGGTCGGATTGACCGCTTGCAACGCGGTCAGGCGTGCCAGTTCTTCGTCGGTATCCGCCGCCAGACGACGTTGTGCCTCGGCGACGCGCTCGGCGTGACGCGGGGTGATTTTCTCTTCACCGGCGTTGATCCGTGGCGTCAGCTGGTCGCGCTGGGCCTGGATGAACTTGTTGGCGCTGGCCCGGGGTACGCTTTCCAGTTGGTCGTTCAGGGTTTCGAACGACACCCGGGTCGACAGGTCGTTGCCGTTAGCGTCGAGCAGGCAGCGCAGGGCGGCCGGCGGCAGGTAACGGCCCAGTTGCAGCGAGCGCGGAGCAACTACTTCGCTGACGTAGAGCAGTTCCAGCAACACGGTGCCCGGTTTCAGCGCCTTGTTCTTGATCAGCGCCACGGCGGTGTTGCCCATCGAGCCGGACAGGACCAGATCCATGCCGCCTTGAACCATCGGGTGTTCCCAGGTGATGAATTGCATGTCTTCGCGAGACAGCGCCTGGTTGCGGTCGTAGGTGATGGTCACGCCTTCGTCGTCGCCCAACGGGAAGCTCGCGTCGAGCATTTTTTCGCTTGGCTTGAGGATCAGCGCGTTTTCCGAATGGTCTTCGCTATCGATGCCGAAGGCGTCAAACAGGGTTTCCATGTAGATCGGCAGGGCGAACTGATCGTCTTGTTCGAGGATGTCCTCGACCAGCGCATCACCTTCGCCAGCACCGCCGGAGTTGAGTTCCAGCAAGCGGTCGCGACCGGTGTGCAGTTCGGCTTCCAGACGCTCACGTTCGGCGCGGGCTTCGTCGATCAGCGCCTGCCACTCGCCATCGTCGGCGTTTTCCAGCAGCGGCAGCAGGCGCGGGCCGAACTGATGCTGCAAGGCGTTGCCGGTCGGGCAGGTGTTGAGGAACGCGTTCAGCGCTTCGTGATACCACTGGTACAGCCGCTCTTGCGGGCTGGTTTCCAGGTACGGCACGTGCAGCTCGATGATGTGCTTCTGACCGATCCGGTCGAGACGACCGATACGCTGCTCCAGCAGGTCCGGGTGCGACGGCAGATCGAACAGCACCAAATGGTGCGAGAACTGGAAGTTGCGACCTTCACTGCCGATTTCCGAGCAGATCAGTACCTGAGCACCAAATTCTTCGTCGGCGAAGTAGGCGGCGGCGCGGTCGCGCTCGAGGATGTTCATGCCTTCGTGGAAGACCGTGGCCGGAATGCCAGAACGTACGCGCAAGGCGTCTTCCAGGTCCATGGCGGTTTCGGCGTGGGCGCAGATCACCAACACTTTGGTGCGCTTGAGCATCTTCAGGGTGTCGATCAGCCATTCGACACGCGGGTCAAATTTCCACCAGCGCTCTTCTTCGTTGGCGTCCGGTTGGGCCTGGAAGCTGACTTCCGGGTACAGCTCGGCGTGATCGCCCAATGGCAGTTCGAGGTATTCGGCCGGGCACGGCAGCGGGTACGGGTGCAGTTTGCGCTCCGGGAAACCCTGCACGGCGGCGCGGGTATTACGGAACAGCACGCGGCCGGTGCCATGTCGGTCCAGCAGTTCGCGGACCAGACGGGCGCTGGCTTCGGTGTCGCCATCATTGACGGCAGTCAGCAGGGCTTCGCCTTCGTTGCCGAGGAAACCGTGGATAGTCTTGTGCGCTTCAGGCGACAGACGCCCTTTGTCCAGCAGCTCCTGAACGGCTTCGGCCACCGGGCGATAGTTTTCGCTCTCGGCGCGGAAGGCGTGCAGGTCATGGAAACGGTTCGGGTCGAGCAGGCGCAGACGCGCGAAGTGACTGTCCTGACCCAGTTGTTCCGGAGTCGCGGTCAGCAGCAAGACGCCGGGAATGACTTCGGCGAGTTGCTCCACCAGCGAATACTGAGGGCTGACCTGATCTTCGTGCCACACCAGGTGGTGCGCTTCGTCGACCACCAGCAAATCCCAGCCGGCCGCGAACAACGCGTCCTGGGCCTTCTCGTCATCTACCAGCCATTCGAGTGCAACCAGTGCGAGCTGGGTGTCTTCGAACGGGTTGGCGGCATCGCTTTCGATGAAGCGTTCTTCGTCGAACAGCGCGACTTGCAGGTTGAAGCGGCGGCGCATCTCTACCAGCCATTGGTGCTGGAGGTTTTCCGGCACCAGGATCAATACGCGACTGGCGCGGCCCGAAAGCAGTTGGCGATGGATTACCAGACCGGCTTCGATGGTTTTGCCCAGGCCCACTTCGTCTGCCAGCAGAACCCGCGGCGCGATGCGGTCGGCGACTTCACGGGCAATGTGCAGCTGGTGCGCGATCGGTTGCGCACGCACGCCGCCCAGGCCCCAAAGGGAGGACTGCAACTGGCGGCTGGTGTGTTCCAGAGTGTGATAACGCAGGGAGAACCAGGCCAGCGGATCGATCTGGCCGGCGAACAGACGGTCGCTGGCCAGACGGAATTGAATGAAGTTCGATAGCTGGGTTTCCGGCAGGGTGACCACTTCGTTCTGCGCGTTGAGGCCGTGGTAGACCAGCAAGCCGTCGACGTCGTCGACTTCCTGGACGGTCAGTTTCCAGCCTTCGAAGTGAGTGATGCTGTCGCCCGGCGAAAACCGCACGCGGGTGAGGGGCGCATTCCGTAGCGCGTACTGGCGAGTGTCGCCAGTGGCCGGGTAGAGCACGGTCAACAAGCGGCCGTCCTGTGCCAGAACGGTGCCCAAACCCAGCTCGGCTTCGCTGTCACTGATCCAGCGTTGCCCCGGTTGATACTGCTGCGCCATGCTGCCTGACTCCCACCTTGAAAAAGCGGGCTATCTTAACGGAATGAGCCTTCAGGACCAAAGGATTACATGCGCGCGCTGATGGAGGATGCGAACTTTTCGGGAGATGAAGATCAAAAGATCGCAGGCTGCGCCAGATCCTACGGTGCCAGGGGGGCACAAGTTTGCGACCGATGGCTCAAGTCGTCACCCCCGCAGCCGACAGCCTGCTGACAGGAGACTAATTAATATGTTGCCACCGATGCTCCCCTTGAGCGCCGTACCAATCACTTCACAGCAGGATCCGATTCGCCAGCGCCCGGATATTCCGCCCGTGGTGCCGGTGCAGGAAAGCTCCAACGAAAGCACCATCGACCTGCAAAAACGCGATCCGGAAGAGGCGGGCCTGCAACTGCGCGAGGAACAGCGTCGGCAACAGGAGCGCGAGCGCCGTCGTCGTGAGGCCGATGAGGATCCTGAAGAGCACCTGGCGATTCCCGGTAATGAGCTCAATGCCGACAACACCGTACCGGTGGTGCCGTTGATGGAGGATCAGCCACGTCAGGGGTTGTGGGTCGATATCGAGATCTGAAGTGTCAGATCACTGGTCAGCGCCCGCGCCAGACCGCATTATTGGCGTAATCCTGTCGCCTTTACCGGCAGTTGAATTCATTTCCAAGCGATGCACTGAACACCATGAGCCAAGATGACAAGCTGATCGACCTCAACGCCGAACGCGCCAAGCGGGTTCATGACCTTAATGAAAAGCGCCTGAACGAAGTACGCCAGGCGTTCGAGCAGGCGATGCCGTTGGGCAAAGCGAAGAAAAAGCCGAAGAACAAACCGAAAAAGCGTTGAAACACCCTGCATCGGTTGATGCAGGTCAGTTATTTCCCTTCCTTTTACGCCTGTCTCGGGCGGCATTGATCCCGGTCAATTTTCTCTCCTGCCCGATTGGTTAACTTAGCCCCATCGCAACAGGGCAAGTGCAGGAGGCCAGTCATGTTTTTCGACAACGTGGTGATCGCCGGAGTGCTGACTGTCGGCCTCATGGTTCTGTTTTTTGCAGGGTTTGGATTTTTTATCTGGAAGGATTCGCATAAGCGGAAAAAACCGTAGGGTCTTTCTGGAGCAATGAGCACGCAAGGCATTTTGGGCGACTTCGGTCGCCCTTTTTTTTTGTCCGATCGTTCCCACGCTCTGCGTGGGAATGCCTCAAGGGACGCTCCGCGCTCCAGCTCTCGAAAGGGACGCGGAGCGTCCCGGGCTGCATTCCCACGCAGAGCGTGGGAACGATCTAATACCGAAATGCAATAAAAAAGGCGCGAACCTCACGGAACGCGCCTTTTTTGTGCCGCTATGTATCAGCTACCCAGTGCCTTCGATGCCAGCCAGAACAGGCCGGCCGACAGGGCCACGGTGGCGGGAAGGGTCAGGACCCAGGCCAGCAGGATGGTTCTGACGGTGCCGCCTTGCAGGCCGCTTTTGTTCGCGACCATCGTACCGGCCACGCCTGAAGACAGGACGTGGGTGGTGGAAACCGGCAGGCTGAAGATGTTCGCCGCGCCGATCATGCACGCTGTGGTGATCTGCGCCGACATGCCTTGGGCATAGGTCATGCCTTGCTTGCCGATTTTCTCGCCGATGGTCAGGACCACGCGTTTCCAACCGACCATGGTACCCAGGCCGAGGGCCAGTGCGACCGCCAGAATCACCCAGAACGGGGCATACTCGGTGGTGGTGGTCAGGTCCTTGCGTAGTTTGTCCAGGTCAGCCTTTTCACGGGCAGCGAGGCTTGGCAGCTTGGCGACTTTCTTCGCGGTGTCGTCCAGGCAGAGCAGGTAGCGACGTACTTCGATGCGGCTTTCCGACGGCAACGAATGGTAGTCGGCTACACCTTTAAGGGTGCCCAGCAGCGCTGAAATAGTCGGTTCGGTCTGTTGCGGGTTGCAACGGAATTTCTCCGGAAGATCGCCTTTCACGCTTTTGCCCAGTGCCAGGAACTCACCCAGGGATTCGCGGTTGCGCTCGTAGAACTGGCTCAGGTGCAGGGTCGCATCGCGAGTACGTTCGATCTGGTAGGTGGTGCTGTTCAGGTCGAGAACGAACTGCGCCGGCACGATACCGATCAGCACCAGCATGATCAGGCCGATACCTTTCTGGCCATCGTTCGAGCCGTGCACGAAGCTGACTGCCATCGCCGAAATCACCAGCACCAGACGGTTCCAGAACGGCGGGTGTTTCTTGTCGTCGATCTTGCGGCGCTGTTCCGGTGTCTTGTGCATCTTGGACAGCGGACGCCACCATTTAAGGCCGATCAGCACCAGGGCTGCGATCAGGAAACCAGCCATCGGCGAGAACACCAGGGACGCACCGATATCGATCGCCTTCTGCCAGTTCACGCCATCAGCCAACGGAATATCGTTGATCAGGGCGTTGGCCAGGCCGACACCGAGGATCGAACCGATCAGCGTATGAGAGCTGGAGGCGGGGATACCGAAGTACCAGGTGCCCAGGTTCCAGGTGATGGCGGCGGCGAGCAACGAGAACACCATGGCCAGTCCGTGACCGGTGTTCACATTGATCAGCAGTTCTACCGGCAGCAAATGGACGATGGCATACGCCACGCCCACACCGCCCAGCAGCACGCCGAGGAAGTTGAACACACCGGAAAAGAACACCGCCAGATGAGGCGGCATGGCTTTGGTGTAGATAACAGTGGCCACCGCGTTTGCGGTGTCATGAAAGCCGTTGATGAACTCGAAGGCGAGGACAAAGGCCAGGGCGAGCAAGAGGCTCACAAGCACCCAAGCATCCAGTCCGCTGAATAAATCGATCATGAAGGTTTTCTGACCCGGTCGTAAGGGGGCGCGATTATGCCAGAAAAGATGGGTAATCGATGCACTAGCTGCTCATCGGTTACATTCTTCAACGAATTAATTTGTGGCAATCCCCCAGGCCTCAGGTTTTTTCGGGGTTTTACAAGTCATTGAATTTACTTGCAAAGGCTGTAGCCACAAGGGTTTCTCCCGGCAGCGCGAGAGGCTTGAACGCGTGTATGAAATATCTGAGAAGAAGGTCGGACAGGAGCCATTTACCTCATCCAATGGATGAGGGGACCGCCGCCCGCTTGTAGCGGGCGCGAAAAGCATCATCGATACAACCCGCTTTTAGCAGGTGTAGATGCAGGCTCTTGAAAGAATTCAAACCGAGGCAGTCATGGCTCTTCGGCTTTGAGTTCCTTTTCCATCTTCTGCAATTCCTGGGAGAAGGCCTGGTCCTGAACGGTGGCGCGTTTGCGCCAGGGTTTGCGTTCGGGTTCGGGCTGAGCGGCGTAGGTGGTGACTTCCCCGCCGTAAACTTCCTTGTAACGTTGTTCCTGGCGCTCAAGTTCCGCGCGCAGTTCGTCTTTCGTCACAGTGCTACCTGATTGAGTTGAGATTAATTCTGGTGAAACGCGCTGCATGGATTTATTGACCACGCTCATTGAAGGGACAATGCCTGGCACGGCATCGTTCCCTCGGAGCAATCAATTCGTCCTTGTTGCAGGCGGCCACGGCACCAGAGAAAAACAGCTGACGTAGCATCAGTCTCCTGTTTCAGCGAGCGCGTTGGCGGAGCATATGAAATGAGCGTCAGGCGCTTGCTGCGGACAGCGGCAATGGATATTGCGCTGCCGGTTGGCGAAATCGGCACGTAAAAAACCGGTCGCCACTGATGTGCATTATAGCGGTCGATCCGAAGAACACTATCTCTTGAGAGTTAAAAGTAGTTCCTGGTGTGTGATTGTTTTGTTACTCGCAAACTTTTACCGGTAACTACGGTGCCGTGATGCCAGTTACAGCGGTGACTTTCTGGCGCCATTAAGCCGAACGAATTAGTACACCGGAGCTTCTTTAAAACGTGACCGAAAATAACAAACATATTGCAGGAGGATGAAAGCAGTAGGGCTCACTATAAGCAACCACTGATTGCGATTATCGGCCCATGGTTCGATAATCGCCCAATCTTGGTGGCCGGTGGCTTGTATATCAGACCGGGAGCCGCTTGTAATAGTCGCTGATCCGTGTGGGAAACAACCGATATGAACGATCAAATGCGCAATTCCTTCGCTTCAGTGGCACCGCCGATCGTTGCCTCGCCCGCCAAGCGAATCCAGGCGCTGACCGGTGACCCGGATTTCATGACCTCCCTGGCCCGTGGATTGGCGGTGGTGCAAGCGTTCCAGGAGCGCAAGCGGCACTTGACCATTGCGCAGATCAGCCATCGCACGGAAATTCCCCGCGCCGCTGTGCGACGTTGCCTACATACCCTGATCAAGCTCGGCTACGCCACCACCGACGGACGCACCTATTCGCTGTTGCCCAAAGTACTGACCCTGGGCCATGCCTATTTGTCGTCGACGCCATTGGCGGTTTCTGCCCAGCCGTATCTGGACCGCATGAGCGAGCAATTGCATGAGGCCTGCAACATGGCCACGCTGGAGGGCGATGACATTTTGTACATCGCGCGCTCGGCGACCACCCAGCGGCTGATTTCCGTCGACCTTTCGGTGGGCGGGCGATTGCCGGCCTATTGCACGTCCATGGGCAGGATTCTTCTCGCCGCGCTGGACGACACGTCACTGCGCGAATACCTCGACCATGCAGAGCTGCAAGCCAAGACCAGTCGCACGTTGCATACCCCCGAGGCGTTGCTCGAATGCCTGCAAGAGGTACGGCAGCAAGGCTGGTGCATCGTTGATCAGGAATTGGAGCAGGGACTGCGCTCAATTGCCGTGCCGGTGTACGACGCTTCTGGCCAAGTGGTGGCGGCCTTAAACGTCAGCACCCACGCCGGCCGGGTCAGTCGCAACGAGCTGGAACAACGTTTCTTGCCCGGCCTGCTAAGTGCCAGTCGTGACCTGAGCGCGCAGCTCTTTGCCTAAGCTGTTCGATAAACGCACAGAGTCGCGTTTATCGAATTGACGCTCTTTCCCTCGGATCATTAATGTCGCGGCAGCGTCATCCGGCACTACGGGTCTTCAGTCAGTCGCCGGATCACGCCCCAATAATAATGAGAAGAGGCATCGTCATGCGCACGTTTCCCGACTGTCGCTGTTCCCATCGGTTTAGCTGCCGAAACCGGATTGCCTGATCCCGACCTCCTTTCTTGTAATAGCGTCAGCCCCGGCTGGCACCTGTTCGACTGCGTTCTTTGCGTGGAATAAAAATAATGAACCAGCCTCAGTCTGCTGTAGGAAACTGCCTCGACGTGCAGTCCTTCATCAACACTCAACCCATTTCGCGCTACCAATGGCGGGTGGTGATTCTATGTTTCCTGATTGTTTTCCTCGATGGCCTCGACACAGCGGCCATGGGTTTTATCGCGCCGGCACTGTCCCAGGACTGGGGCATCGATCGCGCCAGTCTCGGCCCGGTGATGAGTGCGGCGTTGATCGGGATGGTCTTCGGCGCTTTGGGTTCCGGCCCATTGGCTGACCGCTTCGGGCGAAAAGTCGTACTGGTGGGCGCGGTGTTGGTGTTCGGCGCTTTCAGCCTGGCGTCGGCCTATAGCACCAATGTTGATCAACTGCTGGTACTGCGATTCCTCACCGGCCTGGGCCTGGGCGCCGGCATGCCGAACGCCACCACGCTGCTGTCCGAATACACCCCGGAGCGCAAAAAATCCCTGCTGGTGACCAGCATGTTCTGCGGCTTCAACCTCGGCATGGCCGGTGGCGGGTTCATCTCGGCCAAACTGATTCCGGCCTTCGGCTGGCACAGTCTGTTGATGATCGGCGGGGTTCTGCCGCTGATCCTCGCTGTCGTCTTGCTGTTCTGGTTGCCGGAATCGGCGCGTTACCTGGTGGTGCGCAATCGTGGCACGGACAAAGTGCGCAAGGCCTTGGCGCCGATCGACCCGACGGTGGTGGCACAGGCTTCGAGCTTCAGCGTGCCGGAACAGAAAACCGTGAAGGCGCGCAATGTGTTTGCGGTGATCTTCTCCGGCACCTACAGCACCGGCACGTTGTTGCTGTGGCTGACGTACTTCATGGGCTTGGTGATCGTTTACCTGCTGACCAGTTGGTTGCCGACTCTGATGCGTGACAGCGGCGCGAGCATGGAGCAGGCGGCGTTCATTGGTGCGCTGTTCCAGTTCGGTGGGGTGTTGAGCGCAGTGGGTGTGGGCTGGGCGATGGACCGGTTCAATCCGCACAAGGTCATCGGCATTTTCTACTTATTCGCCGGGGTATTTGCCTACGCGGTAGGGCAGAGCCTGGGCAGCATCACATTGCTGGCGACCCTGGTGCTGGTGGCCGGGATGTGTGTCAACGGCGCGCAATCGGCGATGCCGTCTTTGGCGGCGCGGTTTTATCCGACTCAAGGGCGGGCGACCGGTGTGTCGTGGATGCTCGGGATTGGCCGCTTCGGCGCGATCCTCGGTGCGTGGATGGGCGCAACGTTGCTGGGCCTGGGCTGGAACTTCGAACAGGTGCTGACGGCGCTGGTGATTCCGGCCGCGTTGGCGACCACGGCGGTGGTGATCAAGGGCATGGTCAGCCATGCGGATGCGACCTGACGGTATGTGATCGTTCCCACGCTCAGCGTGGGAACGCTTCAACGGACGCTCTGCGTCCGCTTCTGGGACGCGGAGCGTCCCGGGCTGCATTCCCACGCGGAGCGTGGGAACGATCGGCGCAGGAGATCGGTAGCGAGACAACAATATGTTCGATAAACGAACACTCAGTCGATTATCGGATTGTTTAGCGTTTTTCAGGGGCTTAACCTTCAGTCATTCCGGCGCCGAACCTCGCGCCTTTTTCTACCACTGTCGGTTCATAACAAAACGGGAGCCTGCCCCATGGCTGAAATCCTTTCGCTGCATGACGCGGTAAAGCAGTTCGTCAACGACGGCGATACCGTCGCGCTCGAAGGCTTTACTCACCTGATTCCTACGGCGGCGGGTCACGAAATCATCCGCCAGGGCAAGAAAGATCTGACCCTGGTGCGGATGACGCCCGACTTGATCTACGACCAATTGATCGGTGCCGGTTGTGCTCGCAAGCTGATTTTCTCCTGGGGCGGTAACCCAGGTGTGGGCTCGCTGCACCGTCTGCGTGACGCGGTCGAAAGGCAGTGGCCGCATGCGCTGGAAATCGAAGAGCACAGCCATGCCGACCTGGCCAATGCCTACGTCGCGGGCGCTTCGGGCTTACCGTTCGCGGTGCTGCGTGCCTACGCCGGCTCCGACCTGCCGAAGGTCAACCCGCTGATCAAAACCGTCACGTGCCCGTTCACCGGCGAAGTGCTGGCGGCGGTGCCGTCGGTGCGTCCGGACATCACCGTGATTCACGCGCAGAAAGCCGATCGCAAAGGCAACGTGCTGCTCTGGGGCATTCTCGGCGTGCAGAAAGAAGCGGCGCTGGCCGCCAAGCGCTGCATCGTCACTGTTGAAGAAATCGTCGACGACCTCAACGCACCGATGAACGCTTGCGTGCTGCCGACCTGGGCCTTGAGCGCGGTCTGCCATGTACCGGGGGGCGCGCATCCGTCCTACGCCCACGGTTACACCGAACGCGACAACCGCTTCTATCAAGCCTGGGACCCGATTGCCCGCGACCGTGAAACCTTCACCGCGTGGATCAACGAGTACATCCACGGTTGCGCTGACTTCAGTGAGTTCCAGGCCAAGCTGGCCGCTGCTTCGGAGGCCAAGTAATGACTTACACCACCAATGAAATGATGACCGTCGCCGCCGCCCGCCGTCTGAAAAACGGTTCCGTGTGCTTCGTCGGCATCGGCCTGCCGTCGAAAGCCGCCAACCTGGCACGTCTGACTTCCTCGCCAGATGTAGTCCTGATCTATGAATCGGGTCCGATCGGTGCCAAGCCGAGCGTACTGCCATTGTCGATCGGTGACGGTGAACTGGCGGAAACCGCCGACACTGTCGTCCCGACCGGTGAGATTTTTCGCTACTGGTTGCAGGGCGGGCGCATCGACGTCGGTTTCCTCGGCGCCGCGCAAGTCGACCGTTTCGGCAACATCAACACCACGGTGGTGGGTGACTACCATCAGCCGAAAGTTCGCCTGCCAGGTGCCGGTGGCGCGCCGGAGATCGCCGGTTCCGCCAAAAGCGTACTGATTATTCTCAAGCAGTCGGCGCGCTCCTTTGTCGACAAGCTCGACTTCATCACCTCGGTCGGCCATGGCGAGGGCGGTGATTCACGCAAGCGTCTCGGCCTGCCGGGTGCCGGTCCTGTCGGCATCATTACCGACCTGTGCATCATGGAACCCGAAGCGGATACTCATGAATTCGTGGTGACCGCGCTGCACCCAGGCGTGACTCGCGAGCAAGTGATTGCCGCCACCGGCTGGGCGATTCGTTTTGCCGATCAGGTGGAAAACACCGCCGAGCCAACCGATGTCGAGTTGACGGCGCTGCGCGATCTGGAAGCCCGCACAGCTGCCGCCCACGGCCAAGCACCCGGAGAAGCCTGATGCGTGACGTTTATATCTGCGACGCCATTCGCACCCCCATCGGCCGCTTCGGCGGCGGCCTGTCGACGGTTCGCGCCGATGATCTGGCCGCCGTGCCGATCAAGGCATTGATGGCGCGCAACCCCTCGGTGGACTGGAGCGCGGTGGACGAGGTGTTCCTCGGTTGCGCCAACCAGGCCGGCGAAGACAACCGTAACGTGGCACGCATGGCGTTGTTGTTGGCGGGCCTGCCGGAAACCATTCCCGGGGTCACCCTCAATCGCCTGTGCGCTTCGGGCATGGATGCGATCGGTACGGCGTTTCGGGCCATCGCCAGCGGCGAGATGGAGCTGGCGATTGCCGGCGGCGTCGAGTCGATGTCCCGCGCACCGTTCGTGATGGGCAAGGCCGATGCGGCGTTCTCGCGCAACATGAAACTGGAAGACACCACCATCGGCTGGCGTTTCATCAACCCGTTGATGAAAGCTCAATACGGTGTGGATGCGATGCCGCAGACTGCCGATAACGTAGCCGACGATTACCGTATTTCCCGCGCCGATCAGGATGCGTTCGCCCTGCGCAGTCAGCAGCGCACGGCCGCCGCGCAAGCCGCCGGATTTTTCGCCGAAGAAATCGTCGAAGTGCGCATTGCCCACAAGAAGGGTGAAAGCGTGGTCACGCAGGATGAGCATCCCCGTGCTGACACGACACTGGAAACCCTGGCCAAACTCAAACCGGTCAATGGCCCGGACAAAACCGTCACCGCTGGCAATGCCTCCGGTGTGAACGACGGTGCAGCGGCGTTGATTCTGGCCTCGGCCGAAGCAGTTAAAAAGCACGGTCTGACCGCCCGCGCCAAAGTGCTCGGCATGTCCAGCGCCGGTGTTGCACCGCGGGTGATGGGCATCGGCCCGGTGCCGGCGGTGCGTAAGTTGACCGAGCGCCTGGGCCTGGCCGTCAGCGATTTCGACGTGATCGAACTCAACGAAGCCTTCGCCAGCCAAGGCTTGGCCGTGCTGCGTGAGTTGGGGCTGGCTGACGACTCGGCCCAAGTCAACCCGAACGGTGGCGCCATTGCCTTGGGCCATCCGCTGGGCATGAGCGGCGCGCGTCTGGTACTGACCGCGTTGCATCAGCTGGAAAAAACCGGAGGCAAGAAAGGTCTGGCGACCATGTGCGTCGGTGTCGGCCAGGGTCTGGCCTTGGCGATCGAACGGGTCTGACACGCTTGGCTGTGAATAAAGCGTCGACTAATAAGAACTGAGGAAAGCGTAATGACTGACAAGCCTGGTTACCGTTGCCCGCAGGCGGGCACTCAGCCGGAATACCTGCACCCTCCTTATCAATCCACCAACCTTCGCTCGCCGTCCAAGCCGTTGGTGTTTTTGCCTCATTCGCTGTCGGAAATCACCGGGCCGGCCATCGGCGCCGAGCGCATCCAGGAGCAGGACAACGACCTGACCGCGCAGCACGAGGGCGAACCGCTCGGCGAGCGCATCATAATTTACGGCCGCGTGCTGGATGAAAACGGTCTGCCGGTGCCAGGTATTCTGGTGGAGATCTGGCAGGCCAACGCCGCCGGTCGCTACAACCATGCGCGTGACCTGCACGACGCGCCGCTGGACCCGAACTTCACCGGCACCGGCCGCACCGTGACCGACGCCGATGGCTGGTATCAGTTCCAGACCATCAAGCCTGGCGCCTATCCGTGGGGTAACCATCACAACGCCTGGCGCCCGGCGCACATCCATTTCTCACTGTTCGGGCCGAGTATTCTCACGCGTCTGGTGACGCAGATGTATTTCCCGGGCGACCCGTTGCTGGCCTACGATCCGATCTACAACTGCGTGCCCGATACCAGCGCCAAAGAGCGCCTGATCGCCCGTTTCGACCTGGAAAAAACCATCCCTTCCTACGCCCTCGGTTATCGTTGGGACATCGTCTTGCGCGGCCGCGAAGCCACGCCGATGGAGAAATAAGATGACGCTGAACGCGACCACGTCCCACACCGTCGGGCCGTATTACCACATCGGCCTGACCTGGCTGAACCGTGAAGACCTGACCGTTGCACAGACCCTCGGCGAGCGCGTGGCGATCACCGGGCAAGTCGTCGATGGTAATGGCGACTTCGTCAACGACGCGATGCTCGAAGTCTGGCAGGCCAACGCCGCCGGCAAGTACGACCATCCCGAAGACGATCAGGACAAACCCCTGGACCCGAATTTCGAAGGGTTTGGACGGGTGCCGGTGGATGCAGAAGGGCGCTTTCGATTTACCACGATCAAACCGGGCACAGTGGAAGGCCTGAAGGGCACGACCCAGGCGCCTCATTTGGTGGTACTGGTGTTTGCTCGCGGGTTGGTAAAGCACTTGCTGACGCGGATTTACTTTGATGGCGAACCGGCCAACGTGGCGGACCCGTTGCTGGAGTGCGTGCCAGCAGAGCGCCGCAACACCTTGCTGGCGAAGCGGGATGCTGCGGGTGTTTATCAGTGGAATGTGGTTCTGCAGGGGACGGATGCCGAGACGGTGTTCTTCGATTATTGAGTGATTGTTGCTCTTGTGGCGAGGGAGCTTGCTCCCGCTCGGCTGCGAAGCAGTCGTAAAAACGGTTGGGTTTGGGCTTGCTTCGCAAGCCAGCGGGAGCAAGCTCCCTCGCCACAAGAGATTGCGTTGCGCATCCTCGGCATCGGCCTGGCATATGAGGTGGCCAATGCAATCTTCGGCGGTTCGGCGGAATATATAGCGCTGGGCCTTAACGCCGTGGGGAACAGGCGAAGCATTTGCACCAAGACCTTTGATCTTTACGCGTCGGCCTGACCGGCCCCACGCCTGCAAGGACTGTTTATGAACCAGCGACCGGGCAATCAATTGTTCGATGCCTACTTCACGGCACGCGACATGCGTGAGGTGTTCTGCGATCAGGGCCGGGTTCAGGCCATGCTTGATTTCGAAGCGGCACTGGCCCGGGCCGAGGCGCGGGTTGGGCTGATTCCGCAGACGGCTGTCGCATCTATCGACGCGGCATGTCGGGCCGGGCATTACGACTTCGCCGCGCTGGGTGAGGCGATTGCCACGGCGGGCAATTCGGCGATTCCGCTGGTCAAGGCGTTGGGAAAACAGATCGCAAAGAACAATGCCGAAGCCGAGCGTTACGTGCATTTGGGCGCGACCAGCCAGGATGTAATGGACACCGGCCTGGTGTTGCAACTGCGCCGCGCACTGGAATTGATCGAAGCTGATCTGGCGCAATTGGGGGAAACCCTCGCGACCCAGGCCAGGCGTTACGTCGCCACGCCAATGGCCGGACGCACTTGGCTGCAGCATGCGACGCCGGTCACCCTCGGCATGAAAATCGCCGGTTGGCTGGGGGCGGTGACGCGTAGCCGTCAGCGTCTGCTGGAACTCAAACCGCGCCTGTTGGTGCTGCAATTCGGTGGTGCCTCCGGCACCCTCGCGGCCCTTGGCGAGCAGGCGATGCCGATTGCCGAAGCCTTGGCCGCAGAACTGCAACTGACCTTGCCGGAACAACCCTGGCACACCCAGCGCGATCGTCTGGTGGAGTTTGGCGCGGTGCTCGGACTGATCGCCGGCAGCCTCGGCAAACTCGGTCGTGACATCAGCCTGTTGATGCAGACCGAGGCCGGCGAAGTGTTTGAACCGTCGGCGCCGGGCAAGGGCGGCTCTTCGACCATGCCGCACAAACGCAACCCGGTGGGCGCGGCGGTGCTGATCGGTGCGGCGACGCGGGTGCCGGGTTTGCTCTCGACCTTGTTCAGCGCGATGCCGCAGGAGCACGAACGCAGCCTGGGCTTGTGGCATGCCGAATGGGAAACCCTGCCAGAGATTTGCTGTTTGGTGTCAGGCAGCCTGCAGCAAGCGCTGTTGGTGGCCGACGGACTGGAAGTGGAGGCCGACCGCATGACACGCAACCTCGACCTGACCCAGGGCCTGGTACTGGCCGAAGCCGTGAGCATCGTGCTGGCACAACGGGTCGGTCGCGACACTGCGCACCATCTGTTGGAGCAGTGCTGCAAGCGCGCAGTGGCCGAGCAACGTCATTTGCGCGCGGTGCTCGGTGACGAGCCGCAGGTGACTGCCGAGCTGTCGGACGCTGAACTCGATCGTCTGCTGGACCCCGCCCATTACCTCGGTCAGGCCCATACCTGGGTCGAGCGAGCGGTGGCTGAACATTTTGCGTTGATAGCTTGAAGGAGACTGCCGTGGCATTCGTACAACTCGCCGAGGGCGAACTGCACTACCAAATTCAAGGGCCGCAACTCGATGGACCGGCGGATGCGCCGGTGCTGGTGCTGTCCAACTCACTGGGCACCGACCTGCACATGTGGGACGCGCAAATCCCTGCGTTCACCGAGCATTTTCGCGTGCTGCGTTTCGATACCCGTGGTCACGGCCAATCGTTGGTGACGCAGGGGCCGTACAGCATCGAGCAACTGGGCCGCGACGTGCTGGCACTGCTGGATGCGCTGCACATCGAACGCGCGCATTTCTGTGGTTTGTCCATGGGCGGGTTGATCGGCCAATGGCTGGGGATCAATGCCAGTCAGCGATTGAACAAACTGATCGTGTGCAACACCGCGGCGAAAATCGGTGATCCGTCGGTGTGGAATCCACGGATCGAAACCGTGCTGCGTGACCGCTCGGCGGCGATGGTTGCCTTGCGTGATGCGTCAATTGCGCGCTGGTTCACTGCTGATTTTGTCGAGGCCAATCCGGCAGCGGTTAAGCGGATTACCGACATGCTCGCGGCGACTTCGCCTGAAGGTTACGCGGCCAATTGCGCGGCGGTGCGTGATGCCGATTTCCGCGATCAGTTGTCCTCGATCAAGGTGCCGTTGCTGGTGATTTCCGGCAGCGAAGATGCGGTGACACCACCGTCCGGCGGGCATTTCATTCAGGAACATGTGCAAGGTGCCGAGTACGCCGAGTTCTACGCCGCACACCTGTCCAACGTCCAGGCCGGCGCTGCATTCAGCGACCGAGTACTGGCGTTTTTGTCAGCTCATTGAGGGGATTGTTGTGGACGAGAAACAACGCTACGACGAGGGCCTGAACGTTCGCCGCGCAGTACTTGGCGACGCCCATGTCGACCGCAGCCTGAATGCGCTGACCGAGTTCAACTCGGAGTTCCAGGAGATGATCACCCGCCACGCCTGGGGCGACATCTGGACCCGCCCGGGCCTGCCGCGCCACACCCGTAGCCTGATCACCATCGCGATGCTGATCGGCATGAACCGCAACGAAGAACTCAAACTGCACCTGCGCGCCGCCGCCAACAACGGCGTGACCCGCGGCGAGATCAAGGAAGTGATCATGCAGAGCGCGATCTACTGCGGCATCCCTGCGGCCAATGCGACCTTCCACCTGGCTGAATCGGTGTGGGATGAGTTGGGGGTTGAATCGCGGGAGTAACTGTCCACCACAACTCCTGTGGGAGCAGGCTTCTGTGGCGAGGGGGCTTGCCCCCGTTGGGGCGCGAAGCGGCCCCAAAAGCTTTGCGACTGCTTCGCAGCCGAACGGGGGCAAGCCCCCTCGCCACAGAAGTCCGCTCCCACATTTTTTGTGTTTACAGCAGGCTGATCGGATAGCTGACGATCAACCGGTTCTCGTCGAACTCGTTGTTGCTGAAGTCGCGGCGGATGGTCGAGTTGCGCCATTTGACGTTGAGGTCTTTGAGCGTACCGCTCTGCACGGTGTAGCCCAGTTCGCTTTCGCGGCCCCATTCCTTGCCGTCGCTGGTGGTTGCAGTGTGTACGTTGTCGCCGCTGATGTAGCGGTTCATCAGGGTCAGGCCTGGCACGCCAAGGGCGGCGAAGTTGTAGTCGTGGCGCAATTGCCAGGATCTTTCCTTCGCATTGTCATAGCTGGCGTTGTAGCTGTCGTTGGCCAAGGTGCCGCCGCTGGTGCCGTTGACCCGCATCCAGGCGCTGTCACCGGTGAGTTTTTGCAGGCCGACATAGAAGGTGTTGCCGCCATATTTGGCCGAGAACAGGCCCGACCAGGTTTTGTTGTCCAGCTCGCCGGCCCGGGCGCTGCCGTCATCCTTGCCGTAGAAGAACCCCAGATTGGCGCCCAGCGTCCAGTCGCCCAGCGGTTGGGTGTGGATCAGGTTGACGTATTGCTGGCTGTAGATGTCCTTGAGTTCAGCGTTCCACAGGCCGATCTGGGTGCGCTTGCCGTTGAAGGCATATTCACCGCCCTGAAAGTTGAAGCGGTCTGAGGTGAACGCCGTTTTGCCGGTCATCGACATGTCATTCATGCTGCTGTCATCGCGCGGGCTGTTGGCGCGGAACTGGCCGCCGTAGAGCGTCAGGCCGTCGATTTCCTTCGAGGTGATCTGGCCGCCACGGAAGGTTTGCGGCAGCGAGCGACCGTCGTCCGAACGCAGGATCGGCAGCACCGGCATCCACTCGCCGACCTTCACTTCGGTCTGGGACAGCTTGGCCTTGAACGCCACGTTGGTTCGACCGAAATTGTCTGCCGGACGACCATCGTGATCCAGCGGCAACAACTGCGTACCGCCGGTGCCTTTGCCACCGTCGAGCTTGACCGAGTACAAACCCAGCACGTCCATGCCAAACCCGACGGTGCCCTGGGTGAACCCGGACTTGGCGTCGAGGATGAAGCTTTGCGTCCACTCTTCAGCCTTGCCCTGGCTTTTGGTCGGGTTGGTGAAGTTACGGTTGATGTAGAAATTGCGCAGGTTCAGGTTGACCTTGGCGCCTTCGACAAAACCGGCTTCCTCGGCCATGGCGGGCAGGGCCGCACCGGCCAGTGCGATGGCGATCAGGCTGGGAAAGAAATACTGCGTGGTGGAAGGCGTCATGGGCTTGGGTCTCTCTAATTCTTGGAGGTGAAACAGGGTGGTGCCGCAACGTTTGGGTTGCAGACATAAGATGTCGAATTCAGAAAAGCGAGGACGAAGTCAGCCGGACAGGGCAGGGCGCGGGGACATGGTGTCGAACCTGTTGTTATTGGTTTTGTGCGACAGATGGTGAGGGAAAGGGACTAAACGGTTCAATCGGCG
Organism: Pseudomonas sp. TE12508; assembly: GCF_056279485.1. Classification (NCBI taxonomy): domain Bacteria; kingdom Pseudomonadati; phylum Pseudomonadota; class Gammaproteobacteria; order Pseudomonadales; family Pseudomonadaceae; genus Pseudomonas; species Pseudomonas sp. TE12508. Next base: position 173,804 of record NZ_JBWCCN010000003.1, read on the forward strand.
AGGGCGGGTTTTGGGCGATTATCGAACGGCAAAAGATCAAAAGATCGCAGCCTTCGGCAGCTCCTACATGAAATCGCGCACCTGCATAGGAGCTGCCGAAGGCTGCGATCTTTTGATCTGGCTTTCCCGCCGCCAACAAAAAGCCCACCAATCGGTGGGCTTCGTGTTTTTACCGCGCTATCAGAACAACTTCATCTTCGGCGCTTCTTCTTTCAACGGCTCGTTCTTCGCCGTCTGTTCATTCCAGCCACCACCCAATGCCTTGTACAGATTGACCGCGCTGGTCAGCTGCGCCAGACGGTCGGTGATCAGCGCTTGTTGGGCGCTGAACAACTGGCGCTGGGCGTCGAGGAAGGTCAGGTTGCTGTCGACACCGATGCGGTAGCGACGCTCGGCCAGACGGTAGTAGTCCTGGTTGGCGCTGACGAAATCACGCTGAGCCTGCAACTGCTCGGTGTAGGTCTGGCGTGCGGCCAGGCCATCGGCGACTTCCTGGAAGGCCGTTTGAATGGACTTCTCGTAGTTCGCCACGCCGATGTCTTTCTGGATCTTGGAGTAATCCAGGCTGGCGCGCAGGGAGCCGGCGTTGAAGATCGGCAAGTTGATCTGCGGCTGGAACAACCAGGTGCCCGAACCGCCCTTGAACAGACCGGACAGATCCGGGCTCAGGGAGCCGGCATTGGCGGTCAGGCTGATGCTCGGGAAGAACGCAGCCCGTGCCGCGCCGATGTTGGCGTTGGCAGCCTTGAGGTTGTACTCGGCCTGAAGGATGTCCGGACGACGTTGCAGCAAGTCCGACGGCAGGCCGGCCGGCACTTCGCTCAGCAGGTCGTCCGACAGTGGCTTGGCCGCTTGCAGATTGGCCGGGATACCGGTGCCGAGCAGCAGCACCAGGCTGTTTTCATCCTGGGCAACCTGACGGGTGTATCTGGCCTGTTGTGCACGGGCGTTTTCCACCGAGGTACGCGACTGGGCCAGATCCAGCGCCGAGGCTACACCCACTTCGTTGCTGCGCGAGGTGAGCTTGTAGCTCTCCTCGAAGGCACCGAGGGTTTCCTGGGTCAGTTTCAGCAGCTCTTTGTCAGCCTGCCAGGTCAGATAGGCATTGGCCACACTGGCCACCAGGCTGATCTGCGTGCTGCGGCGTGCTTCTTCAGTGGCGAAGTATTTCTGCAGGGCTTCTTCGCTCAGGCTGCGAACCCGACCGAACAGGTCGAGTTCATAAGCGCTGATGCCGACGGTGGCCGAGTAGGAACTGGAGATGGCTGCTTCACCGGTTTGCGAGGCCCGTGCCGGGACTCGTTGACGGCTGCCGCTGCCGGTGGCCGAAACCGCCGGGAACAGATCGGCACGCTGAATGCGGTATTGAGCCGCATAAGCGTCGATGTTCAGCGCCGCGACGCGCAGGTCACGGTTGTTCTCCAACGCGGTCTGAATCAGCTGTTGCAGCGCCGGGTCGTGGAAAAACTGCTTCCAGCCTTGTTCGGCAGCGGCCTGGTTAGGCGCCTGGGCCGGCGAATAGGCCGGGCCTTGCGGGTATTGGCCCGCCACCGGAGCTTCAGGCTGCTGATAATCGGGTATCAGCGAGCAGCCGCTCAGCACGAAGGCGGCGACTGCGATGGAGAGTAGCGACTTGCTCATTAGCCAGCCTCTTTAGATGGTTCAATGGCGTCATCCTGGTCGGCGACTTTGCGCTGGCCCATGGACGACACGGTGACAAAGAACAATGGGACCCAGAAGATCGCCAGCACAGTGGCTGTGATCATACCGCCAATCACCCCGGTACCGATCGCATGCTGGCTACCCGAACCTGCGCCCGTGGAAATGGCCAGCGGAACCACACCGAGCACGAATGCGAGCGAGGTCATGATAATCGGTCGCAGACGCATCCGGCAGGCTTCGATCGCGGCATCGCGCAAGCTACGTCCTTGCTCATGCAGTTCCTTGGCGAACTCGACGATCAGAATGGCGTTTTTCGCTGCCAGGCCGATCGTGGTTAACAGCCCCACCTGGAAGTACACGTCGTTGGACAGGCCACGCATGCTGGTTGCCATCAGCGCACCGATAATCCCCAGCGGTACCACCAGCATCACCGCGATCGGGATCGACCAGCTTTCATACAGCGCCGCCAGACACAGGAACACCATCAGCAGCGACAAGGCATACAACGCGGGCGCTTGCGAGCCGGACAGACGTTCCTCGTACGACAGGCCAGTCCAGGAAATACCGACACCGGCCGGCAGTTTCTTGGCCAGGGCTTCGACTTCGGCCATCGCTTCACCAGTGGAATGGCCTGGCGCCGGGGCACCGAGGATTTCCATCGCTTCTACGCCGTTGTAACGGGCCAGTTTCGGCGAACCGTAGATCCACTCACCCTTGGCGAACGACGAGAACGGAACCATGGTGCCGGCGCTGTTGCGCACGTACCACTTCTTCAGGTCTTCGGGACTCATGCGAGCGCCAGGCAGGCCTTGTATGTAAACCTTCTTCACTCGACCGCGGTCGATGAAGTCGTTCACATAGCTACTGCCCAGTGCAATCGACAGGGTGTTGTTGATGTCGGTGAGGGTCACGCCCAGAGCGCTGGCCTTCTCATCGTCGATTTCCAGCTGATATTGCGGTTCGTCGTTCAGGCCGTTAGGACGGACTTGCGACAGGACCTTGCTTTGCGCCGCCATGCCGAGGAACTGGTTACGGGCTTCCATCAGTTTCTCGTGACCGATACCGGCGCGGTCCTGGAGGAACACGTCGAAACCGGTGGCGTTACCCAGTTCCAGTACAGCCGGTGGTGCGAAGGCAAACACCATGGCGTCGCGGAAGGTAAAGAAGTGCTGTTGGGCACGGGCCGCGAGTTTGAACACGCTGTTGTCGGCGTTACGTTCTTCCCACGGTTTGAGCATGATGAACGCCATACCCGAACTCTGGCCACGGCCGGCGAAGTTGAAGCCGGTCACGGTAAACACCGAGGCAACTGCATCGCCTTCGCCGCCTTCCTTGCTCGGACGCAGCAGGAATTCGCGCATTTCGTCCACGACCACCTGCGTGCGCTGGGAGCTGGAACCGGCCGGTGTCTGCACTTGAGCAAACAGTACGCCCTGGTCTTCTTCCGGCAGGAACGCCGTTGGAATACGGGTGAACAGCCAGATCATGCCGACCACGATGATCAGGTACGCCAGCAGGTACGGAGCCTTGTGCGCGAGCATATTGCCCACGCCGCGCTCGTAGCTTTTGACGCCACGGTCGAAGCTGCGGTTGAACCAGCCGAAGAAGCCGCGTTTCGGCGTACCGTGCTCACCTTTCGGAATCGCCTTGAGCATGGTCGCGCAGAGCGCCGGGGTGAAGATCAATGCCACCAATACCGACAAGGCCATGGCCGAAACGATGGTGATCGAGAACTGCTTGTAAATCACACCGGTGGAGCCACTGAAGAACGCCATCGGCAGCAGTACCGCCGACAGCACCAGGGCGATACCGACCAGGGCACCCTGGATCTGCCCCATGGATTTCTTCGTGGCCTCCTTGGGTGACAGGCCTTCTTCGCTCATGACCCGTTCGACGTTTTCCACCACGACGATGGCATCGTCCACCAGCAAGCCGATGGCCAACACCATACCGAACATGGTCAGGGTGTTGATGCTGAAGCCGAACGCCGCGAGGATCCCGAACGTACCCAGCAATACCACTGGCACGGTCATCGTGGTGATGACGGTAGCGCGGAAGTTTTGCAGGAACAGGAACATCACCAGGAACACCAGCACGATCGCTTCGACCAGGGTTTCAACCACGCCCTTGATCGACTCGGTCACCACCGGGGTGGTGTCGTACGGGAACACCACTTCCATCCCTTCCGGGAAGAAAGGCTTGAGGGTGTCGATGGTATTGCGCAGGGCTTTTGCGGTGTCGAGGGCGTTGGCGCCGTTGGCCAGTTTCACCGCCAGGCCGGAGGCCGGGGCGCCGTTGAACTGGGCGCTGATCGAGTAGTTTTCGCCACCCAGACCGACTTCCGCAACGTCGCCGACACGCACTTGCGAGCCGTCCTTGTTGACCTTCAGCAGGATCGCCTTGAACTGCTCGGCGGTCTGCAGACGGGTCTTGCCGATGATCGTCGCGTTCAGCTGTTGGCCGGGCAGGGCAGGCAAGCCGCCGAGTTGACCGGACGAGACCTGGACGTTCTGCGCCGCGATGGCGGTTTTCACGTCTACCGGGGTCAGGTTGTAGTTGTTCAACTTGGCCGGGTCCAGCCAGATCCGCATCGCGTACTGGGCACCGAAGACCTGGAAGTCACCGACACCGGCGGTGCGCGAAATCGGGTCCTGCATGTTCGACACGATGTAGTTGGACAGGTCGTCCTTGGTCATGCTGCCGTCGCGCGATACCACGCCGATGACCATCAGGAAGTTTTTCACCGACTTGGTCACGCGGATGCCCTGTTGCTGCACTTCTTGTGGCAGCAGCGGGGTGGCCAGGTTCAGCTTGTTCTGGACTTGAACCTGCGCGGTATCGGAGTTGGTGCCCTGCTCGAAGGTCGCGGTAATGGTCATGTTGCCGTCGGAGTTACTTTCCGAGGAGACATAACGCAGGTTATCGATACCGTTGAGCTGTTGCTCGATCACTTGCACCACGGTGTCCTGCACGGTTTGTGCAGACGCGCCCGGGTAGGTCACCGAGATCGCAATAGCTGGAGGCGCAATGCTCGGGTATTGGTTGATCGGCAGTTTGAGAATCGATAGAGCCCCGACCAGCATAATCACCAGGGCAATTACCCAGGCGAAAATCGGACGGTCGATAAAAAATTTCGACATGGTTTACTCCCCTTTGCCGCCGGCAGCAGTATTAGCTGCCTGTGCGGTGGCCGGGCTCTTTGCGGCAACGTTAGTGGCTTCAGTGGCTTTCACTTCAACGCCAGGTCTGACGAATTGCAGCCCTTCGGTGATCACGCGATCGCCTGCCTTCAGCCCGTCTTCAATCAGCCATTGGTTACCGACAGTGCGGCTGGCCTTGAGTTGACGCAGTTCGACCTTGTTGTCCGGACCGACGACCAGCGCGGTCGGAGAGCCTTTGAGGTCGCGGGTCACGCCTTGTTGCGGGGCCAGAATCGCCGCGCTGTCCACACCAGCCTGCAACTGAGCGTGAACGAACATGCCCGGCAGCAGGGTGTGATCAGGGTTCGGGAACACGGCACGCAGAGTTACGGAGCCGGTGGTCTGGTCAACCGAAACTTCGGAGAACTCGAGCTTGCCGTCCAGCTTGTACTGGCTGCCGTCTTCGAGCGTCAGTTTGACCGCGGCGGCATTATCGCCAGCCTTTTGCAGACGACCGCTTTCCAGTTCACGACGCAGCTCAAGCAGCTCCACCGAAGACTGGGTGACGTCGACGTAGATCGGGTCCAGTTGCTGAATGACGGCCATGGCGTCGGTTTGGCCATTGCTGACCAGCGCGCCTTCAGTCACCGACGAACGGCCGATGCGACCGGAGATCGGTGCGTAAACCTTGGTGTAGCGCACGTTGATCTGGGCGCTTTGCAGGGACGCTTCCGATTGCAGGCGGTTGGCCTGCGCGGTGTCGTATTCCTGACGGCTGACAGCCTGTTCGTCGACCAGTTGCTTGTAGCGGTCGGAGATCGACTTGGTCGAACGCAGGTTGGCTTCGGCGCTTTTCAGGGTCGCGTCATAGACCGATGGGTCGATCTGATAAAGCTGCTGACCGGCCTTGACGTCGCCGCCTTCCTTGAACAGTCGCTTGAGAATGATGCCGTTGACCTGTGGGCGAACTTCGGCGATGCGGAACGCACTGGTGCGCCCCGGAAGTTCGGACGTCAGGGTGAAGGCTTGAGGTTGCAGGGTTACGACGCCGACCTGAGGGGCTGGTGCGGCAGGTGCCGCCTCTTCCTTTTTACATCCGCTGAGCAGCGATGCCAGGGCGACGGCAGTAACCAGAGCGGTAACAGCTGGCTTGAATTGCATGAAGATCCTCGGGTCAGGCGCGCAATTGCGCACAAGAAATGTGGAAGGTTAAAAAATTTTTGCCGGGTGGATAAGTAGCTTGCTAATGAATATACTTACGTTCATGGTTGTTTGTAAAGGCCTTGGCGATGTATCCACACGGTTACAAAAGCCATCCAAAGGTTTGAATTGTAGGCCGCAGACGAAGCCCGAGAGCGCTCGCCCCACTTTTCTTCAGCTGATATTCAGACATCGCTGAAGCACCCCTGATTGAGGTTTTACTGCCATGGTCCGTCGTACCAAAGAGGAAGCTCAAGAAACCCGAAGCCAGATACTCGAAGCGGCAGAAAAAGCCTTTTACGAGCGGGGCGTGGCCCGCACGACGCTGGCCGATATCGCGACCCTGGCCGGCGTGACTCGCGGGGCCATCTACTGGCATTTCAGTAATAAGGCGGATCTGGTGCAGGCGATGCTCGATACCTTGCATGAGCCGCTGGATGAAATGGCCAAGGCCAGTGAAAGCGAAGATGAACTCGATCCGCTGGGCTGCATGCGCAAGCTGCTGATTCATTTGTTTCATCAAGTTGCCCTGGACCCGAAAACCCGACGCATCAATGAGATTCTGTTTCATAAGTGCGAATTCACCGATGAAATGTGCGATCTGCGCCAGCAGCGCCGAACGGCCAGTCTCGATTGCAATGTGCGAATCGCTCTGGCTCTGAGTAATGCGGTGAATCGCGGGCAGTTGCCGGAAAACCTCGACACTGCTCGCGCGGCCATCAGTCTGCATGCGTACGTCGATGGCATTCTGTATCAGTGGCTGTTGGCTCCCGACAGCTTTCAACTGCACACCGAAGCCGAGCGCTGTGTCGATACAGGGTTGGATATGCTGCGCTTGAGTCCAAGCCTGCGCAATTGAAACAAAATGCGTAATTGGATCCGTTTGTGTCAAGACTTGAAGCGGGGGAATGTCCCTGCTTCGCTCGCCTTTCTGTAATGGGGTGCTTTTATATACGTACGTTTGCCAGGTTGATAGGTAGCGAGCTACGTATTTTGTAGGGATTTTGTGTCGAGTGTGTGAATGAATGTTAACCACCCGGGCTACAAGGGCGCCGAGCAGCCGATAAAAGGTATCGCGCTGATCTGCCTGGCGGTTTTGTTGTTCGCCAGTCACGACACTTTGTCCAAGTACCTGTCCGGGTTCTATCCGATCGTGATGGTGGTTTGGGCACGCTACGTGGTGCACACCTTGTTGATGCTGGTGATTTTCGTGCCACGCAGTGGTTTCTCGGTGGTAGTGCGCACCAAGCGTCCGGGTTTGCAGTTATTACGCGCCCTGTGCCTGATCGGCACCAGCCTGTTTTTCACTACCGGTCTGCGTTACATCCCCTTGGCTGAAGCCACAGCCGTCACTTTTCTTGCGCCTTTATTGGTGACTGCGTTGTCCGTACCGTTGCTGCATGAGCGGGTAACCCGCAATCAGTGGCTGGCGGTGCTGGGTGGATTTGTCGGCGTGTTGATCGTCGTGCGGCCCGGTGGTGCGCTGTTCACCCCGGCGATTCTGCTGCCGCTGTGTTCGGCGCTGTGTTTTGGCTTCTATCAATTGCTCACCCGCCTGCTCAGCGGTATCGACAGCCCGACCACCAGTAACTTTCTGACCGGTATTCTCAACAGCCTGATCATGACTGTGTTGTTGCCGTTTTTCTGGAGTACGCCAACGTTGCTGCACGGCCTGTTCATGATCGGGCTGGGCACTTGTGGCATGCTCGGTCACATGTTGTTGACCCAGGCCTTCCGCCATGCAGCGCCGGCGATGCTGGCACCCTTCAGTTACGGGCAGATTCTGTTTGCCGGGATATACGGGTATTTGATCTTCGACCATACCCCGGACAGCTTCGGCGTGATCGGGATCACGGTGATTTGCCTCAGCGGTCTTGCGGTCGCCTGGGGACAGCGCAAGCGCTGACAAACTCCTACATTCGAATGGCGTTCACCCTGGAGCTGCCGAAGGCTGCGATCTTTTGATCCTATGAAATGCAAAAGCCCCGGCTCTTTCGAGTCGGGGCTTTTGCATTTCAACGGCGGACGTTTACAGCGTCGGGTAATCGATATAACCCACCGGGCCTTTGGCGTAGAACAATTCAGGACGCACCTCGTTCAACGGCGCATCGGCCTTCAAGCGTGCCGGCAGGTCCGGGTTGGCAATGAACGGTACCCCGAATGCCACTGCGTCAGCCTTGCCATTGGCCAGCCATTCGTTGGCGCTGTCCTTGGTGAAGCGTTCGTTGGCGATGTACGGGCCGCCGAAGGCTTCCTTCAGTTGTGGGCCGAGGCTGTCGCCAGCTTCTTTCTCGCGCGAGCAAATGAAGGCGATGCCACGCTTGCCCAGTTCGCGAGCGACATAGGTGAAGGTCTCGGACAGGTTGTCGTCGCCCATGTCATGGAGGTCGGCACGCGGTGACAGGTGCACACCCACGCGGCCCGCGCCCCAGATTTCGATGGCGGCATCGGTCACTTCCAGCAACAGACGCGCACGGTTTTCCAGGGAGCCGCCATAGTTGTCGGTGCGCTGGTTGGTGCTGCTTTGCAGGAACTGGTCGAGCAGGTAACCGTTGGCGCCGTGGATTTCCACACCGTCGAAACCGGCAGCCTTGGCGTTCTCGGCACCCACGCGGTAAGCGTCGATGATGTCGGCGATTTCCGCGGTTTCCAGGGCGCGCGGGGTCGGGAAGTCGGCCAATGGACGCACCAGGCTGACATGACCCTTAGGCTGGATGGCACTCGGCGCGACCGGTGCTTCGCCGTTCAGGTACAAGGGGTGGGAAATCCGGCCCACGTGCCACAGTTGCAGGAAGATTTTGCCGCCCGCGCCGTGGATTGCTTTGGTCACGTTGCTCCAGCCGCGCACCTGGTCGTTGGACCAGATACCGGGGGTGTCTGGGTAGCCCACGCCTATCGGCGTGACCGACGTGGCTTCGCTGAGGATCAGACCGGCAGAGGCGCGCTGTACGTAGTACTCGGCCATCAGCGCATTCGGCACACGGCCTTCGTCGGCGCGGCAGCGGGTCAGCGGCGCCATGATGATGCGGTTGGACAACTCGAGGTCGCCCAGTTTGATCGGATCGAAAATAGTCGTCATTTAATACAACCCTCGTTAAAGATCAGTTAGTAACAGGGGCCAGTTCGGCATTGCCGCTCTGACGGAAAGTAATCAGGGTCACCAGCAGCGCGAGTACCGCCAGCGCGGCTGCCGCGAGCGGCACGCGGGTGAGACCGAAGCCGTGGGCGATGACGCTGCCGCCGACCCAGGCACCGAGTGCGTTGCCGACGTTGAAAGCGCCGATGTTCAGGGTCGACACCAGATTCGGTGCTGCCTTGCCGTAGGTCACAACATTCACTTGCAGCGCGGGTACGGCGGCGAAGCACGCGGTGGCCCACAGGAACAGGGTGATTTCGGTCGGGATTACGGCAATGCTGGTCCAGGTCAGCACGGTGGAGACGACCGCCATGGTGATGAACACACCGATCAGCGTCGCAGCCAGGCTTTTGTCCGCCAGCTTGCCGCCGATGATGTTGCCGACCGTCAAGCCCAAGCCGATGAGCATCAAGGTCCAGGTCACGCCGCGTGGCGAGACTCCGGTGACCTCGCCCAACAGCGGGGCGACATAGGTGAACAAGGTGAAGACCGAGGCGGCGAACAATGCAGTCATGCTCAACGACAACCAGATGCCGGCGCCTTTGAGGGCGCGCAGTTCGGCGCGCATGTCGAGTTTCTCTTCGTCGCGCTTGGCCGGCAGGAAGCGGATCAGGCCGATCAGTGCAATCACACCGATCACGGTCACCGCCCAGAAGGTCGAACGCCAGCCGGCTTCCTGACCGAGCGCGGTGCCCAGCGGCACGCCGAGAACGTTGGCCAGAGTCAGGCCGGTGAACATCAGGGCCACGGCCGATGCACGTTTGTTGGCCGGCACCAGACCTGCCGCCACCACCGAACCGATGCCGAAGAAGGCGCCGTGACACAGCGCGGTGACCACACGGGCAAACATCAAGACGTTGTAGTCACTGGCGAGGGCGCAGAGCAGGTTGCCAATGATGAAGATGCCCATCAACGCTACCAAAGCGGCCTTGCGCGGCAGCCTGGCGGTGGCCAGTGCCATGAACGGTGCGCCGATGGCCACGCCCAGGGCGTAACCGGTCACCAGCCAGCCGGCGCCGGGAATCGACACACCGAGATCGGCCGCCACCTCGGGCAACAGGCCCATGATGACGAACTCGGTGGTGCCGATGGCGAAGGCGCTAAGGGCCAGAATGAGTAGCGAGAGGGGCATTGTCAGTTCCTTGTCGGAGCGCGGAGCTCCTTGTCGATGGCGTCGAGGAACGCCTGAATCACGTCCTCGTTGCGTTTGAAGAAGTGCCATTGACCGGCTTTCTGGCTGCTGATCAGTCCTGCCCGTTGCAAGGTCGCCAAATGGGCGGACACGGTCGACTGCGACAGGCCGCAGCGTTGATCGATCTGTCCGGCGCAAATGCCGTACTCGTGGTTGTGGAGCTGTTCCGGGAACTGGACCTTGGGGTCTTTCAGCCAGATGAGGATGTCTCGGCGTACTGGGTGTGCCAGCGCTTTTATTATTTCGTCGAGGTCGATGGTCATGGTTTGGGCTCGTGATGAGTAAAACGCTATATCGCGATGAGGCGAACTTTAAATCGGTATTTCGCGATATACCAATATGATTTTGGTCTGATGACCGCGTGAATCGGTATATCGGGTTATAACGATATGGATGGCGCAGTGTTAAGCTGCGCGCATGAACTATCTCGCACATCTGCACCTCGGTGGCCAGCGTCCCGGTCAAATGCTCGGCAGTCTGTATGGCGATTTCGTCAAAGGAAGGCTGCAAGGGCAGTTCGATCCGGAGATCGAAGCGGCCATCCAGTTGCATCGCAGCATCGACGTGTTTACCGACCGCCATCCGCTGGTGGACATCGCCTTGTCGCGGTTTTCCCTCACGCGCCGGCGTTACGCCGGGATCGTGCTTGATGTGTTTTTCGACCACTGCCTGGCGCGGGACTGGACGCTTTACGCAGATCAACCGCTTGAGCAGTTCACCGCGCACGTTTATCGGGTGCTGTCCGCCGAACCGCAGCTGCCGGAGCGCCTGGCGCGGATTGCACCGCATATGGTGGCCAATGATTGGCTGGGTTCATATCAGGAATTCGAAGTGCTTGAGCAGGTATTACGGGGGATTTCGCGCAGGTTGACCCGGCCGGAGGAGTTGGCGGGGGCGATGCAGGAATTGCGGCGGTTGTATGAACCGTTGAGCGAGGATTTCCGGTTGTTCTATCCCGAGTTGCAGGCATTCGCTGCGACACCGCGAATCTAATGTGGGAGCGGGCTTGCTCGCGAAGGCTGCTTCACATTCAACACATGTGCTGACTGTCAAACCGCTTTCGCGAGCAAGCCCGCTCCCACAGGGGATTTGTGTCAGGCCGCGATCGCAGGGCGTAGCGGCTCCTGTTGTGTCTGCGCAATCGCCCCGAACAACGCCCTCTGCACCGCCTGCTGCGCTTCGAACGCCAGCGCCGCACGTTCCCGGTCCTGGCATTCGATCGGTTTGAGCAGATGAATCTCCACCTCACCCCGATCATTGGCGAACAAGCGCATCAGGTGCGAGAGCAAATCATCATCGCCAATGAACGGTGCCAGGGTATCGAGCTCGCCGTCGCGCAGATAACGAATCGCCACCGGTTGCAGCGCCACTTCGGAATCGATCGCCGCGGACAGCAAACGGCCATGAAACGTACGCAGCGAGCGGCCATCGGTGGTGGTGCCTTCCGGGAACATCAGCAGTGGATGTTCCTGCTCCAGATGACGGGTCATCTGTTTGCGGATCAACTGACTGTCGCCTGAACCACGGCGAATGAACAGGCTGCCGGCCTTGGCCGCCAACCAGCCCGCTACTGGCCAGGTGCGCACTTCGGCCTTGGACAGGAACGACAGCGGCGTGAGCATGCCCAGCAGCGGAATGTCAGTCCAGGACACATGATTGCTGACCCAGAGCATTGGCGCCTTTGGTAATTCACCATGGACGGTGACGCGAAAGGGCAGGGCATTGCTCAGCCGCGCCATGAAAAACCGCGACCAGCGCTGGCGACGGACCATCGAATGGGCAATCCCCAGTCGCTCGAACAACCCGAACACACTGGCCATGCTCAAGCCCAGCGTCACCACCAAAAGCACTCGCGCAATTCGCGCGTACACCCGCAAGCGGCTCATTACACAGCCGCCTTGAAGTGCTTGGCGTAGCGCGGGCAAAGCTCGTCGCGCTTGAGCAGGATGAACACGTCGGCCACCTGGAAGTCTTCGTCCCAGCACGGCTCGCCGCAGATTTTCGCGCCCAGGCGCATGTAGGCCTTGAGCAGCGGCGGCATTTCGGCGATGACGTTGGACGGAATATCGAGCGTCGGCAATGGCTTCTTCGGCTCGGCCCGCAGGTGTTCGGTGCACAGGTAGCGTTCGCGCAGGCGCTGCATGATCGCGTGGGCTTGAATGCCGCCGTCCTGCATCGGAATGCTCGCGCAACCCATCAAATAGCTGTAGCCGCCCTGGTTCAGCACTTCGGCCAGTTCACCCCAGAGCACAGCGATAGTGCCGCCGTTGCGGTAGGCCGGGTCGACGCAGGTACGACCGATTTCCAGGATCGGGCCTTTGAGATGGACCAGGCCATGCAGGCTGAATTCTTCTTCGCTGTAGAACTTGCCCAGGCTGCTGGCGGCCGTGTGGTCTAGCAAACGGGTGGTCGCCACCAGGCGCCCGGTGTTCAAGTCACGCACCCCGATGTGGGCGCAGTGAACATCATAGTCATCCATGTCCAGACCCAGCTCCGCGCCTTTCAGCTTGGCGTTGAATTCGCCGCTGAACACGTTGAAACGCAAGGCCTGGGCTTCCTGCAACGCCTCGGCGCCCACCAGGCGTTCGGCTTGCAGGCGGCGTTCATTGCCGGTGTCGCTGATGCGGGCGATCTGAGTCATTGTGAGTCTCCGTGCGGGCTGGCCACCCGTCTTGGGTTGCAGCCGATCGACTTTCTTTATGCAGCCGTGTTGTGCAAAGTCAGGCTATGTAGCCCCGGTGTCATCGCCATGAAGCTTTGGTGATGCTTATATGACAGCCCACAAGGAGCCTCTTATGCCCTGGCAAACCCTGTTGAAACGCCGCGATCGCCTGCCCGCCGACCCTGACCTGGGTGAAGGCTTTGCCACCTTGTTGCAACACTTGGGCGCGGTGTCGCCGTTCGAATTGGCGGTGGCCGGCGGACGGCTGATGGCGACGCCGGGGCTGGCGTTTCTGGTGGGTTATCAGGCGGCGTTGCGCATGCTCTGGCCGAGCGCGCCGCTGAGCCTCGGCGCGTTGTGCGCGACCGAACAGCGCAGTTTGCGGGTGGCGGACATGCAGACCCGGCTGCGCGATCTGCGCCTGAACGGGCGCAAGGATTTCGTCACCGCCGGCGATGCCGCCGACTGGCTATTGGTCGCTGCTCGCAGTGAAAAGCCCGGCGAAGTGCCGCGCTTGAACCTTGCGGTGGTTTACCCCGGCGAACCGGGTGTGCGTCTGGAAAAGCTCGCGCCCATGCCACTGATGCCGGACATAGGCCACGGCCGGTTGTTTCTCGACAACGCGCTATGTGAATTGCTGGCGGGGGATGGCTGGGATGCTTACGTCAAACCGTTCCGCACCCTGGAAGACATCTATGTGCTGAGCGCCATGATTGCGTGGCTGTTTGGCGTTGGCCAAGACAGCGACTGGCCGCAAACCTTGCAACTGCGCTTGCTGGCGCTGCTGGCCGGGTGCGCGGAAGTCAGCCGCCAGGCGCCGAACAATCCGGCCGGGCATGTGTTGCTGGGCGGGTTGTTTGCGCAGTTCGACGGGCTCAAGGCTGAAGTGAATCAGGCCCTGGCCGATGGCCCGCCACAATGGGCGGCGATGTGGCAGCGCGATCAGACCGTGATGGATTTGGCGGCAGGGGCGCGGGGCAAGCGGTTGGCCAAGGCGTTGGCGGGATTGTTGTAAGGCTGAAGGGACCCTTCGCGAGCAAGCCCGCTCCCACAAGGATCTCTGATGTGCAAAATATTGTGTACGACGCAGATCATGTGGGAGCGGGCTTGCTCGCGAAGGCGATCTCTTGGACGACGCAAATTCCAAAACTGTCATCTAGCTCGACTAGGCTCTGCAGGTTAATCCCTCCGAGCGCCCCTCATGTTCAAAGGCTTGTCCCTGATTTTCATGTTGCTGCTCAGCCTCACGGCCCAGGCCGAAAACTGGCCGGCCGAGCAATGGTCGCCCGGCCCGAAGGTCACTGGCCCGACACTTCAAGCTTTAGAGAACTACGCATTCCCACCCCGCGACGATGCCACTCACCAAGGCATTCGCACCGATGCCTTGCTGGTAATCCGCGACGGCCAACTGATCTACGAACGCTACGCCGGCCCGACCACTGCGCAAACGCCGCACCTGACCTGGTCGATCAGCAAAAGCCTCATGGCCGCGGTGCTCGGGGTGGCCTATGGCGAAGGGCTTTTCAAACTCCAGGATCCGGTGCAGAAGTTCTATCCACCGCTGGAAAAACACTCGGCCATGACCATGGCCGACCTGCTGCACTGGGCCTCGGGACTGGACTGGCAGGAAGATTATGAATACGCACCGTTGAAGTCCTCGGTGGTGGCCATGCTCTACACCCGTGGACACCGCGACATGGCCGCGTTCACTGCCGACCACGACGAATACGCCAAACCCGGTCAGGCATTCCGCTACTCCAGTGGCGACAGCAACCTGCTGTCCGCCGCGCTGAAAACCATCGTCGGCCCGGCCCGTTATCCGGATTATCCATGGACTGCGCTGTTCGAACCCTTGGGGATTCGCAGTGCGGTGTGGGAAGCGGATGCCACGGGCACGTTTGTCGCATCGTCCTACGCCTATCTCACTGCCAGGGACCTGGCGCGGGTCGGCCTGTTGATGGCGTGCGACGGTCGTTGGCGTGAGCGGCAATTGCTGCCCAAGGATTGGGTCGACTTCAGTCGTGAGCCTTTCGCCCGCTATCAGGCCAACCAGGATGAAGCCGTGCCCGGCGGGCATTGGTGGCTCAATCGCGCAGTGGATGGCGCGACACAACCCTGGCCCGCCGCCCCCGCCGATACCTTCGCCGCGTTGGGCCATTGGGGTCAGGCGATGTACGTGATTCCCAGCGAAAACCTGGTGATCGTGCGCTACGGCGATGATCGCGATGGAAGTTATCGGCACAACGATTTGCTCAAACTCGCGCTCAAGGCCTTTGCCATGAAGGTGCAGCCATGAGCCGCCGCAGTTTTATTCGCCGTCGGCCGTTCTGCACGCTGTTGCTGGTGCTGCTGATCGCCTTGCTTGGCTGGGGCTGGCAGGAGCGGGTGGCGCTGTGGGCCTTCCCGGACATCATCAGCGCCTACACCGCCAAGGAATACTGCTCGTGCCGTTATGTGATGAACAATCCGGCCGAGTATTGCCAGGGCTATGTGAAGCAGTATTTGCCCACCAGCGGGTTCGTCGATGACGCCGCGAACAAGCGCGTGACGGTTGGTGGTATGGGGCGCAGCAACAGCGCTGTTTGGGTTGGTGAACGGCAGGGCTGTCGGTTGCAGCCCTGACAGCGGTCAGTTTTTTTGTGGCGAGGGAGCTTTTGTGGCGAGGGGGCTTGCCCCCGTTGGAGGGCGAAGCACTCCCAAAATCAGTCCACATACACAGGTTTTGCGGCTGCTGCGCAACCGAACGGGGGCAAGCCCCCTCGCCACAGGGGAATGTCTTTGATTCAAGATCCGGGGCATTAGAGTTTGCAACCTGCCTCAGGCCAGTTAAGGTTCGTGCAAGTTTATCTGCCCCCGAGTTTCTATGTTCAAGCGGTCCTTCTCTAAAACCCTCGCCTCCCTGCTGCTGGCCGGTGTCACCGTGTCGGCCCAGGCCAATTGGTACCTGGATGGCGAGTCCTCGCGGCTGTCGTTCATCAGCACTAAAAACGCCAATATTTCCGAAGTGCAACGCTTTCTGGTGCTGCACGGCAAGGTCGATCCCAAAGGGTTGGCCGAGGTAGAGGTTGAGCTGGAGTCGGTCAACAGCGGCATTCCGTTGCGTGACGAACGCATGCGCAAGGAACTGTTCGATATCCAGACGTTCCCTGAAGCGCTGATCAGCACGCAAATCGATCTACGGCCGATCAACGACCTGGCGCCCGGTGCGCAACTGGAGTTGCGCTTGCCGCTGACCGTCAACCTGCATGGCAAACAACACCAATACAACGCCGAACTGCTGGCGACCCGTCTCGATGACCGGCGCTTTCAAGTGGTGACCCTTGAACCGTTGGTGATCAACGCTGAAGACTTCGACCTGGCCCCGGGCCTGGAAAGCCTGCGCAAGGTTGCCGGTTTGTCGGCCATCAGTCTGTCGGTGCCGGTGGGTGCGGTGCTGATTTTCACGGCGCGCTGAGATGCGCGGCGCAATTTTCCCGTGGCGCGAAGGCAATCGCTTTGAACTGCTGATCGACGGCCCGCAGTTTTTTCCGCGAATGCTGGTGGCGATTGCCCGCGCCGAAGAACAAGTCGAACTGGAACTGTACCTGGTGGAGGCGGGAGCCTGCGCCGAGGCCATGGTTCAGGCACTGGTTCAGGCTGCCGAACGCGGTGTGCGGGTGCGCTGCCTGTTCGATGACTATGGCAGCCTGGCATTCACCCTGACCTTGCGTCAGCGCCTGATGGCCGCCGGTGTCGAGTTGCGTTTCTACAACCGCCTGAGTTGGCGCCGTTGGGTAGGCAATTTCTATCGCGACCACCGCAAGTTGCTGCTGGTGGATCAATGCCTGGCGGTGGTCGGCGGCACCGGGGTCACCGATGAGTTCTGGACCCCGGGCGAAGACACCAGCGAATGGCACGAAGTGATGGTGGAAATCACCGGTCCCTTGGTCATCGACTGGCAGTTGCTGTTCGACCGCCAATGGATCGCCAACCGTCATCGGCGTGCCTGGAAACCCACTGCGCACTTCGGTTTGCCGCGTCTGCCGCGAGTGCCGGCCATGGGCGAGGGCATGGGCCGGGTCGCCTATGCCGATGCCCGTCAACACCGCGACATTCTGCAATCGCTGGTTCGTGCGCTGAACAGCGGCCAGCGCCGAATCTGGCTGGCCACGCCGTATTTCCTGCCGACCTGGAAAGTCCGCCGCTCACTGCGTCGGGCGGCGGCTCGTGGCGTCGATGTGCGTTTGTTGCTGACCGGACCACGCACCGATCACCCGTCGGTGCGCTACGCCGGGCATCGCTACTACCCGCGATTGCTCAGGGCCGGGGTGAAGATCTTCGAATACCAGCCGTGTTTCCTGCACCTGAAGATGGTGTTGATCGATGACTGGGTGAGTATCGGCTCCTGCAACTTCGATCACTGGAATCTGCGTTTCAATCTGGAAGCCAACCTCGAAGCCCTGGACCCCGGGCTGACCCGGGCGGTGGCGGCGAGTTTCGAGAATGATTTTGCCCTGAGCCAGGAAGTCAGCCTCGAAGCATGGAAGCGCCGACCGTTGTGGCGGCGGGTCAAGCAAAGGGTATGGGGATGGGTGGATCGGCTGGTGGTGAATCTGCTGGATCGGCGGGGTTGAGCCCAATTTTCGCAACACCCTAAACCTAATGTGGGAGCGGGCTTGCCCGCGATGGCGGCCTTACATCAGATCGTTCCCACGCTCTGCGTGGGAATGCAGCCCGTGACGCTCCGCGTCACTGGACGCGGAGCGTCCCTAGAGGCATTCCCACGCAGAGCGTGGGAACGATCAATAGAGATGCTGAATGTTATGGCCTCATCGCGGGCAAGCCCGCTCCCACAGGTTTTGTGGCGTATGACTAATTACAGCAACTCAAAGCTCTGCTGCGTCACGTCCTGGGAGTCCAGGCCGATCTGCACGTTGAACTTGCCCGGTTCCGCGGCGTACTTGAGCTGGGCGTTGTAGAACTTCAGGTCATCCTCGGTGATGGTGAAGTGCACGACTTTCTGTTCGCCGGACTTGACCAATACTTTCTGGAAGTTCTTCAGCTCCTTGACCGGGCGGATCATCGAACCGGTCACGTCCTGGATGTACAGCTGCACCACGGTTTCGCCGTCACGCTTGCCGGTGTTCTTCACTACGACGCTGGCGTCGAGCTTGCCGGTCTTGTTCAGTGTGGTTGAAGACAGGGCCATGTCGGTCAGGCTGAATTGGGTGTAGCTCAGGCCGAAGCCGAACGGGAACAGCGGCCCGGTGGTGTCTTCGAAATACTGCGAGGTGTAGTTGCCCGGTTTGCCCGGAGTGAACGGCCGGCCAATGCTCAGGTGGTTGTAGTAGGTCGGAATCTGACCCACCGAGCGCGGAACACTGATCGGCAGTTTGCCCGACGGGTTGTAGTCGCCGAACAGCACGTCAGCAATGGCGTTGCCGCCTTCGGTGCCGCTGAACCAGGTTTCCAGAATCGCGTCAGCTTGCTCGTTCTCTTCGAGAATCGACAGCGGCCGGCCGTTCATCAACACCAATACCAGCGGTTTGCCGGTGGCTTTCAAAGCCCTGATCAACTCGCGCTGGTTGGCCGGAATGTTCAGGTCGGTACGGCTCGACGATTCGTGGGACATGCCTCGGGACTCGCCAACCGCGGCAACCACGACATCGGCATCCTTGGCAGCTTTCACCGCTTCATCGATCAACACGTTGGCCGGGCGCGGATCGTCCACCACTTCCGGCGCATCGAAGTTGAGGAAGTTCAGGTAATCGAGGATCTTCTTGTCGCTGGTGATATTCGCGCCACGGGCGTAGATCAGCGTCGACTGCGCGCCAAGCGCATTGGTCATGCCGTCGAACAAAGTCACCGATTGCTCGGGACGGCCAGCAGCGGCCCAACTGCCCATCATGTCGATCGGTGCCTTGGCCAGTGGACCGACCAGCGCGATTTTTGCGGTTTTCTTCAGCGGCAGGGTGTCGCCCTGGTTCTTCAGCAGCACCAGGCTGCGGCGCGCCACATCACGGGCCTCGGCACGGTGCAGGCGGCTTTCGGCGTAGGTGTCGGCCGGGTCATCCTCGGCCTTGCCGATGCGCAGGTACGGGTCTTTGAACAGGCCCATGTCGTACTTGGCGGCGAGCACTTCACGTACGGCGTTGTCGATGTCTTTCTGTTCGATCTCACCGGCCTTCAACAGCCCTGGCAATTCCTTGCCATAGAGGGTGTCGTTCATGCTCATGTCGATGCCGGCCTTGATCGCCAGCTTCGCGGCTTCGCGACCGTCAGCGGCGACGCCGTGCTTGATCAGCTCGAAAATCGCCCCGTGGTCGCTGACCGCCAGGCCCTTGAAGCCCCATTCCTTGCGCAGCAGGTCGTTCATCAACCAGGTGTTGGCGGTGGCCGGCACGCCGTTGATCGAGTTCAGCGCAACCATCACCCCGCCGGCACCGGCGTCAATCGCCGCGCGGTACGGTGGCAGGTAGTCCTGGTACATCTTGACCGGGCTCATGTCGACGACGTTGTAGTCGCGACCGCCCTCGACCGCGCCGTACAAGGCAAAATGCTTGACGCTGGCCATGATGCTGTCGGCCGCGTTCGCACCGGTGCCCTGGAAGGCTTTGACCATTACGCCGGCGATCCGCGAAACCAGGTAGGTGTCTTCGCCGAAGCCTTCGGACGTGCGGCCCCAGCGTGGGTCGCGGGAGATGTCGACCATCGGCGCGAAGGTGATGTCGAGGCTGTCAGCCGCCGCTTCCTGGGCGGCGATGCGCCCGGAGCGACCAATGGCGTCCATGTCCCAGCTCGAGGCCAGGGCCAGCGGAATCGGGAAAATGGTGCGATGGCCGTGGATCACGTCATAGGCGAAGAACATCGGGATCTTCAACCGGCTGCGCATGGCCGCGTCCTGCATCGGGCGGTTTTCTGCGCGGGTGATCGAGTTGAACGTGCCGCCGATATTGCCGGCAGCGATCTCTTTGCGGATCATCTCCCGCGGCATTTCCGGGCCGATGCTGATCAGGCGCAACTGGCCGATCTTTTCATCGAGGGTCATTTGCTTCATCAGGTGGCTGATGAAAGCGTCCTTGTTCTCTATAGGTGCGGGCGTCGTGGCGGCCAATACGGTATGACTGGCCAGGCTGACGAACAGGCCCAGCAAACACAGCTTCTTCATGAATGGTTTTCTCAAAAGCCTAAACGGCAGTGAATACACGCCGGTCAGCCAAAATTTTGGGAGCGACTATTGTTGTTCAGGTGAATGCAGCACACTTATGTGTTAGCGCCGGGGCATCTTTTAGCCCATTGGCTCGTTGCAATCCAGTAGCGGCGCAGATTATGCCCCAAGAGCCGGGTTCAAAGTTCGCAGGTTGTTTCATCAACGGAATGTGCAAGGGAGCATCAACCAGATGAATGTACGACTTCACTATCGGTCGAGCCTGCAGGTTGCAGCCTTGATGTGGCTGACAACACTGCTGACCGGCTGCGGCATCAACAATATCCCGACCCTCGACGAACAGGCCAAGGGCGCTTGGGGCCAGGTGCAGAACCAGTACCAGCGTCGCGCCGACCTGATTCCCAACCTGGTGGAAACCGTCAAGGGTTATGCCCAGCATGAGCAAGAAACCCTGACCGCGGTGATCGAAGCCCGCGCCAAGGCGACTTCGATTCAGGTGGATGCCAGCACGCTGGATAATCCGGAAAAACTCAAACAGTACGAGCAGGCGCAGAATCAGCTGACTGGCGCCCTGAGTCGGTTGATGGTGGTGTCCGAACGCTACCCGGACCTCAAGGCCAACCAGAACTTCCTGGCGCTGCAATCGCAACTTGAAGGCACCGAGAACCGCATCGCCGTGGCGCGTCGCGACTTCATCCTGGCGGTGCAGAAATACAATACCGAGATCCGCACCTTTCCCGGTCGCCTGTGGCACACCGTGATGTATAGCGATCTGCCAATCCGCGAAACCTTCGAGGCCACCAGCCCCGGTGCCGAGAAAGCGCCTGAAGTGAAGTTCCAGTAAGCGCCGGAACGGGCTAGAAGCGTCACCAAGGATGAGGTTGCCAATGCGCGTGTTGAAAGTGGGCCTGGTGCTGCTGTTCTGGGTGTTTGCCCTGACGGCCCAGGCCGAGTTGAAGTTCCCGGAATTGACCGGGCGGGTGGTGGACAACGCCCAGATGATCGAGCCTGCGGTGCGCGAGCAACTGACGCAACAGCTCAACGCCCACGAAAAAACCACCGGCGAGCAGTTGGTGGTGGTGACGTTGCCGGACTTGCAGGGCACCGACATCGCGGATTTCGGTTATCAATTGGGGCGCTACTGGGGGATCGGCCAGAAGGACAAGAACAACGGCGCGCTGCTGATCGTTGCGCGAGACGAGCGCAAGCTGCGGATCGAAGTCGGTTATGGCCTGGAAGGGCGCCTGACCGATGCGCAGAGTTCGGTGATCATCCATCAGGTGATCACGCCCGCGTTCAAGGCTGGCAACTTCAGCAAAGGCATCAGCGATGGCGTCGCGGCGATGCTGGTGGTGCTGGGCGGCAATCCGCTGGACGAGCCGTCGACAGTGTATGAATCGCGCGGTGATCAGGAGAGTGATTTCGTTGGGCGGCATCCGGGGTTATTCGTGTTCCTGGTGTTGCTGTTTATCCTGACGATCTTCATCGGCCAGATGTTCGGTATTCTGCCAAGCGGAGGAGGCCGTGGCGGCTCGGGAGGGGGCTTGGGCGGCGGAGGTTTTGGCGGTGGCGGCGGCGGGGGCTTCAGCGGCGGCGGGGGCAGTTTCGGGGGTGGTGGTTCGTCGGGCGGCTGGTGATACTGCAGGTAAAAACAACAATAGCGAGCAGGCATTCATAAACATGGCATTACTGACTGAACACGAACAACGCAAAGTCGCCGAGGCGATTGCCCGGGTCGAGCGCGATACCGACGCCGAACTGGTGACGGTGCTTGCGGCCCGCGCCGACGATTACGCGTATATCCCGCTGCTCTGGGCCAGCCTGCTGGCGCTGGTGGTGCCGGGTATCGTGCATTACCTGACGGGCTGGCTGACCATGCACAGCCTGTTGCTGGTGCAATGGCTCAGCTTCATCGTGTTGTGCCTGGTGTTCCGTATTCCGAAAGTCACCACGCGCCTGATCCCGCGCTCGGTCCGTCACTGGCGGGCGTCGAACCTGGCGCGCCGGCAGTTCCTGGAGCAAAACCTGCACCACACCGTGGGTAGCACCGGCATGCTGATTTTTGTCTCCGAGGCCGAGCGCTATGTGGAGATTCTGGTGGATGAAGGCATTTCCAAGCGACTGGACAACAAGAACTGGGACGCGATTGTGGCGGCGTTTACGCAGCAGGTGAAACAGGGGCAAACCTTGCAGGGGTTTGTGACGTGCATCGAGGCATGCGGCGAGTTGCTCAAGGTGCATGTGCCGGTGACCCATGTGCGCAATGAGTTGCCGAATCGGTTGGTGGTGTTGAGCTAAACCAAAAGATCGTCCGAACGCGGCCCGAACCTTCGGCAGCTCCTACCTGCTTTTGTGGCGAGGGGGCTTGCCCCCGTTCGGCTGCGAAGCAGTCGTCAAACCAGAGAACTCGGTGCGACTGAAGACACATGGGGGCCGCTTCGCAGCCCAACGGGGGCAAGCCCCCTCGCCACAAAGAGCTCACTGGCCTCAGGATTCGCACCGTTCAGCAAATAACTGCGTGTCCCGAACGGCCATCCCCCCTAAAATACCCACCATTCCCCGATCCGCACCGCCCGAGGCCGTTTTTTCCCATGTCTGTCACCGCCACTCCCGCCAGCCTCGCGCCGGATCATCACGCCCAGTTCATCGACTTGCTGCAAACCAGCCTCGATCAGAACGCCTTCATCAAACTGGTGCTGGCCAAGTACGTCGGTGGCGAAGCGGACTTGCAGCGGCTGATCATCAAGCAACTGACGGTCAAGGATCAGCCGTGCCTGTCCTTCGTCTACCGCTACAAAACCCGCGACATCACCAAGAACCTGCCGATTACGGAAGGCTTGGCGACCATTGCCGCGCTGTTGCCCGCATCGTTCAAAAATGCGCATTTACTGTCATTGACCGACGAAGCCCAGCTCGAATACAGCAAAAAGGGTAAATCTTCGCTGTTCAAGAGCAAACCTCAGCAATTGCGCGAAGTGCCGTCCGCCGAGCACAACCGCGAGAAGAACCGTTTCCTCGACCTGAGCCGGCCGTTCCTCAAAGACCTCGGCGTGACCAACGCGCAACATGAGCTGATCCCGGCGATGTCGCGCAAGTGGAAGCAGATCAACAAGTTCATCGAAGTCTTCAGCCATGCGCTGACTTCGTCGCCACTGGCGCTGGACAAACCCGTGCGGGTGGCGGATTTCGGCTCGGGCAAGGGCTACCTGACGTTCGCGATCCACGACTACTTGCGCAACACCCTGAAGGCCGAGGGCGAGGTGACCGGCGTCGAGCTGCGCGAAGACATGGTCAGCCTGTGCAACACCGCCGCCGCGAAGCTGGAGCATCCGGGGCTGGTATTCAAATGCGGTGACGTGCGCAGCGTCGCGCCGAGCGAGCTGGACGTGATGATCGCGTTGCATGCCTGCGACATCGCCACCGACTATGCGATTCACACCGGCATTCGTTCCGGCGCTTCGATCATCATGTGCTCGCCGTGCTGCCACAAACAGATCCGCCTGCAGATCCAGAGCCCGGCGCTGCTCAAGCCGATGTTGCAATACGGCCTGCACCTGGGCCAGCAGGCGGAAATGGTCACCGACAGTTTGCGTGCGTTGTTTCTGGAAGCTTGTGGTTACGAGACCAAGGTTTTTGAGTTCATCTCACTGGACCACACCAACAAGAACAAGATGATCCTGGCGGTCAAACGCGCCGAGCCGGTGGACCCGGCTCAACTGTTGGTGAAGATCCAGGAACTGAAGGATTTCTACCACATCAGCGAACATTGCCTGGAAACATTGCTGCGGGCTGATGGCTACCTCTGATCCTGTGGGAGCGGGCTTGCTCGCGAAAGCGGTTTGACATTCAACATCTTCGTTGAATATTAAACCCCCTTCGCGAGCAAGCCCGCTCCCACATCTGATTTGACTGCCGTCTTGCGCCCCAACATCACCGTCACGATCACCCCGGCGGCAAACAGCCAGGTAATCGGCTCGACGTGCTCACCGAAGAACAGTGCCGAAAACGCGATCGTGAAGAAGATCTGCAGCAACTGGATCTGGCTGACCCGGGCAATGCCGCCCATGGCCAGCCCCGCGTACCAGGCAAAGAACCCGATGAACTGTGAAAACAGCGAGACGTAACCGAAGGCCCACCAGGTTTTGGCCGAAATATCGCCTTGGTGTTGCAGCGCCAGATACACCACCGGACCGATCAGCAGCGGTGTCGACAGCACCAGCGCCCAGCAGATCACCTGCCAGCCACCCATCTCCCTGGCCAACCGGCCGCCTTCGGCATAACCCAACCCACCTACGGCAATCGCGCCGAGCATCAGTAAATCACCGGCCTGAATACTGCCGGCACCGCTGATCAGCGCATAACCGAGCACCAGCGCACTGCCCAACGCGGCGCAGGCCCAGAAGGCTTTCGACGGACGTTCATGGGACAGCCACGCGGCATACAGCGCCACGCACAGAGGTTGCAAGCCGTTGACCAGTGCGCCGTGGGAGGCGGGCAACGTCTGCATGGCCCAGGCCGACAGCACCGGGAAACCAAGGATGACCCCCGCGATCACCAGCGTCAGGCCTTTGACCTGTTTCCACGTGGGCCACTTTTCACGTTGCCACAGCAACAGCAGCGCTGCCGGAATTGCCGCAAACAGCGCACGGCCGAGGCCGTTGAGCAGCGGATGGAGTTCCTGCACGACGATCCGGGTGAAGGGCAGGGTCAGGCTGAAGATAACAACGCCGAGCAGGCCGAGGGCCATACCGGTGTTTTCGCGCGAGGACATGATGGGAGACCAGAATTCAGGATGGCGGGAAGTTTCTTTATCTAGCCATAAACCGCAGGCGTTGCTCTGTTACAGATAGGTGCAGAGTTATCCGTACAGTTTGAGGCCGCCATCGCGGGCAAGCCACGCTCCCACAGGTTTTGCATCGCCCTCAAGAACAACACAGTGTCTGTGGGAGTCGGGCTTGCCCGCGATGAACGATTACGCGGTCCATCAGGTAGTAGCTGGTTATTACCCACCCCGCCGGATAAGGACTACCTTGAATACTCCTGCATGCCCACGCATTTTCCAGAGGAGTCCTCCCCATGGCGGCTAAAAAAATTCTGATGCTGGTCGGCGATTACGTCGAAGACTACGAAGTGATGGTGCCGTTCCAGGCGCTGCTGATGGTCGGCCACACGGTGCATGCCGTTTGCCCGGACAAAACCGCCGGCCAGACCGTGCGCACGGCAATCCATGACTTCGAAGGCGACCAGACCTACAGCGAAAAACCCGGTCACCTGTTTGCCCTGAACTTCGATTTCGCCAAGGTAGATGCAGCGGACTACGACGCGCTGCTGGTGCCGGGCGGTCGTGCGCCGGAGTACCTGCGCCTGAACGAAAAAGTCCTGGACCTGGTGCGAGCGTTCGACAAAGCTGGCAAACCGATCGCCGCCGTGTGTCACGGTGCGCAACTGTTGGCCGCCGCAGGGATTCTCGAAGGTCGCGAGTGCAGCGCCTACCCGGCGTGCGCTCCGGAAGTACGCCTGGCTGGCGGCACGTTCATCGATATCCCGGTGACGGAAGGTCACGTTCAAGGCAATCTGGCCACTGCACCAGCCTGGCCGGCGCACCCGAGCTGGCTGGCCGGTTTCCTTGGGTTGCTGGGCACCAAAATCACGCTGTAACGAGGGACCTGTCCATGTGCGAGCTCTACGTCAAGGCCGATCCGATTCTCTACGAGTCGCGCTCCCGCTCGCTGCGCATCTGCGGGGTGGTCACCACCCTGCGGCTGGAGAATCAGTTCTGGGACATCCTCAGCGAAATCGCCGAGGTCGACGGCATGACCACCAATCAGTTGATCGCCAAGCTCTATGAAGAGGTGATGGACTACCGCGGCGAAGTGGTGAATTTCGCCTCGTTCTTGCGAGTGAGTTGTATGCGGTATCTGAGCCAGCGCCGGGTGCAGGCACCCGAGTTATCGGTAGTGCGTGCGGTGGTGAAGTAGCAAGATTTTGAGGGGACTGTGCCGAGGCCTTCGCGAGCAAGCCCGCTCCCACATTGAAATGCGTTCTCCTGTGGGAGCGGGCTTGCTCGCGAAGGGGTCGGTACAGGCGACAGAAATCCTGACTTGGTCTTTACTCTGAAGCGCAAACCTCTCAATCGCCAAGGAGAAAAAGCATGTCTGGATGGTACGAAGTGAGCAAAACCAGCAACGGTCAGTTCAAGTTTGTATTGAAAGCGGCCAACGCCGAAACCATTCTGACCAGTGAGCTGTACACCTCGCGCGGCGCGGCCGACAGCGGTATCGCCTCGGTTCAGGCCAACAGTCCGCTGGACGAACGCTACGAGAAAAAAACCACCAAGGATGGTCATCCTTACTTCAACCTCAAGGCTGCCAACCATCAGATCATCGGCAGCAGCGAATCCTACTCATCGGATGCCGCGCGGGATAAAGGCATCGCCAGCGTCAAGGCCAACGGCCCGACTACGGTGATCAAGGACAAGACCTTGCCGGTGCTCTAAACACACCGCTTGATAAGTCCAATACACATCCAGTGTGGGAGCGGGTTTGCTCGCGAAAGCGGTCTGACATTCAGCATCTTCGTTGAATGTTCAGCCCCCTTCGCGAGCAAGCCCGCTCCCACATAGGTTTGGCAGCGTTAACAAATCCCTGTGGGAGCGGGCTTGCCCGCGAAGAGGCTGGCCGCGGCGCCGCTAAACTTCGACCGGTACAGTCAGCTTCGGACTACCAAGCGCATGCGTCTTCGAATCAAAAAACCGCAGCTCCACCCCCGTCCCTTCAAACACCTTCGTGTAATGCCGCTTCTGGTGCTGGATGAACGCCTTGCTGCGCGGGTAAATCGAGATCGCCGCTGTCTTCGGCTTCGCCTGACGCAATGCATGAATGATGTGACTGTCCTGCTCGCCAAGGGCATGCCCGAAGATGCACAGCCCATCGCCATGGCCCAGTAACTGGTCGTAGCAAAACGACAGGTAATCGGAGCTGCGAATGGTTTTGAGCTTGTCCTGGGTCGGGCCTTCGTTGACGAACAGTGGTACGTCGTCGAGGGTCTTGATCGTATTGTTGATGGCGAAACTGCCCAGCAACGTACCTTCGGTCGACATCAATTTACGCGCCGTGCCGTCCTGATTGCGCACCAGATGCAGGCCGCCGTGCAGGTACAGCAGCCGGGTTTTGTCGGTCGTGGTGAGGCTCAGGTCAAAACGCGGCTCGGTGCCCTGGAACAGATCGGTAATAGCCTCAGGCCGGTGCTGGATCGCCCAGTAGTTGAGCAAGTCGTAATTGGTGGTGAACACCGTTCGATAGCTGCCCAACTCCTGATTGATCGTCGCCAGCGTCGAGGGCACCACCAACCGCCAAGGGATGTGCACCGCATGCACGGTATTGATCAGCGCTTCCTTGATCGCGTAATAACGATTGCGCGGTGCCGCTGAGCTGACGGCCAAGGCCTTGTTGACCCGGCTGGTGGTTTTCAGCGCCCCAAGCACCTGTTCGAAACTGCGCGTCTGCATCGCCTCGAACACGCTCAATTCGGATTGGCTCAGAGGCTTCTCTTCGACGGTGCGGGCGTTTTCGAACAGCGAGTCGTAGCCGAAGTCGTCCCATACCGCACGACTGGCACCGTTACCCACCAGCAGGCCGCCGAAAGAGGCGGTGGTGCGCAAGGCGTTCCAGTCTTCAAGTTGGGCATCGACATCCTGGAAATCGGTCATTGCGTTCGTTGTCTCAAAGCAAAAGGTCTGATGGACGGCGACTTTATCACGACCCGGACTTGAGCCAGATCAAGTTACCGCACGACTAATGGGTCGATCCTGTGCACACCCGCCGGATCGGTGCTGTTGATTCGGCTTCAGCCAGGAGACTCGCGCATGAGCAGTACGTTTTTCATCCCCGCTGTGAACATCATGGGCACCGGTTGCCTCGACGAAGCCATGGACGCCATTCGCAAGTATGGTTTTCGCAAGGCACTGATCGTCACCGATACCGGGTTGGCCAAGGCTGGCGTGGCGACGATGATTGCCGAGAAACTGGCGATCCAGGATATCGACTCGGTGATCTTCGACGGCGCCAAGCCGAATCCGAGCATCGCCAACGTCGAGCTTGGTCTGGGCCTGCTCAAGGAAAGTCGTTGTGATTTCGTGGTGTCGCTGGGCGGCGGTTCGCCTCACGACTGCGCCAAGGGCATCGCCTTGTGCGCCACAAACGGTGGGACGATTCGTGACTACGAAGGCGTCGATCAGTCAACCAAACCGCAGTTGCCGCTGATCGCCATCAACACCACCGCCGGCACTGCCAGCGAGATGACCCGTTTTTGCATCATCACCGACGAATCCCGTCACGTGAAAATGGCCATCGTCGATCGCAACGTCACGCCGCTGCTGTCGGTCAACGACCCGGCGCTGATGATCGCCATGCCCAAGGGGCTGACTGCCGCCACCGGCATGGACGCGCTGACCCACGCCATCGAAGCGTACGTCTCCACGGCGGCCAACCCGATTACCGATGCCTGTGCGCTCAAAGCCATCACCTTGATTAGCAATAACCTGCGCCTGGCCGTACGCGACGGCAGTGACATGATCGCGCGGGAAAACATGGCTTACGCACAGTTCCTGGCCGGTATGGCATTCAACAATGCGTCCCTCGGCTACGTTCACGCGATGGCTCACCAGTTGGGCGGTTTCTATGACTTGCCCCACGGTGTGTGCAATGCGGTGCTGCTACCGCACGTGCAGAGTTTCAACGCGCTGGTCTGCGCCGACCGCCTGACCGATGTCGCCCGCGCGATGGGCGCCGACATTCACGGATTCAGCCCTGAAGAGGGCGCTCAGGCAGCGATCGCGGCCATTCGCAACCTGGCCAGGGACGTGGAAATCCCCGCCGGTTTACGCGAGCTCGGTGCCAAGCTCAACGACATCCCGGTGCTGGCCAGCAACGCCTTGAAAGACGCCTGTGGACTGACCAATCCACGGGCGGCGGATCAGCGGCAGATCGAGGAGATTTTCCGCAGCGCGTTTTAAGTGGTTCGACGGCCGGGCGCGAGCACTACGCAAAGCAGCGCGCCCACGGCCAGCAAGGTGCATAGCAGCGACAATGGCCATGCCTGCTGGCTCGCTATCAGGCTGGCGATACCGCCGATAATGGCGGCCATCAGTTGGTGAATGAAACCGCTCAATGCCATCGCATAAGCACCGCCGACCGGCGAACCTTCGTTGGCCAGGGACAGGCTGATCGGGTAATTCAACGACTGGCCAAACACCGCAAAACAATAGGGTAGCCAGAACAGCAGCGCTATTGACGTACCGGCGATGCTACTGAGCAACATGACCGCGCTGCCGGTCAGTACCAGCCCAACGCCCGCCGTCATCAGCTGGCGCTGACCGGTACGCAGCACAAAGCGATTGACCGCCACAGCCCCGAGAAAATAGGCCGCGCTGATCGGCCAACCCAACAATCCGTATTCCACTGCCGACCAGTTGAAGGGGCCTTGCAGAATCAACGGCGCGGCGGTGTTGAATGCGACGATCACCCCGTAACCCAGGCCGCCGACAAGGGCCGGCAACAGGAAGGCCCGATGACCCAGAATGTGCCAGTAGCTCGTCCAGGCGGATGACAGTGTGTTCTCTGCTGCCAGCACCGGGAACGTGAGTCGGGCCACCACCACCGCCATCAACAGGCTTACGCCGCCCAACAAGTAGAAGATCATCGGCCAACCCAGCGCCACTTGGATAATCGACCCCAGGTATTGGCCGATACCCAGCGCCACCACAAAGGAAATCGATATCCAGGACAATGCCTTGGCCAGCAGGTCGCCGCGAAAACTGTCGCGGATCAGCACCCGGGCCATGACCGAAATTCCGCTGGCGCCTACCCCCTGAATCAGTCGAAAAAACAGGAACGACTCCAGCGTCTGGCCCAAGGGCAGGGCCAGGTTACCCACCCCATAGATACCGAGCGCCGCGAGCAATACCGGTTTACGACCAATACGTTGACCGAGGCTGCCCCAGAACAGCATCGGTAGCGCCATGCCGATCAGATACACCGCTAGCCCCCATGAAACCTGCGAGGCATCGGCGGTTAGATCCCGGGCAATTTCCGGCAGCGCCGACAGATAAATGCTCATGCCCAATTGAGCGAGAAAAACCGTGCAGCAGGTGATGAGGAGGGTGGTGCTGCTCTTCATTGGATCTTCCCTGAGTTTTTCAGCAGCCGATGCCCTGGCTGTATTGTTCGGTTCGTTTGAGACTGACAAAGAGGCGGATATTAACCTGAAGTTCTTCCTGCAACGCGACGAGTTCCAGAGGGACATGTCTGGTTCATGGGGCAATTGGATGGCGGAGACGAAACGAAACCGGGCTATCCTGCCGACTCAGTCGAACCGAAATCATCGAGCCCTCCCATGTTGCAGAAAGCCTGATTCGCCGCCTCGGCGGCCTTGGCGGTTGCCCGTTTGCGCCGGGTGCCTCGGGCAATATCTGCACTGAAGATCTGGTCAACCTGTGCGATGAAATCGGTATTCACACCGGCATCGATCTGCCGTTGTTGCTGAGGTTGTCCCGAGGATTGCCCGCGTTGTTGGGCCACGAGGTACCCGGACAACTCGCCAAGGCCGGGCGCAATTGCGACCTGCACCCCACGCCTTCCTGAACCCACCACGAACCCCTACAAAAAAGCGCGTTCACTGAACACCTCAGCCAGACAACAAAAACAATCGGGACTCCCTTGTGAAGTTGCTGCTATGGGGATTGCCGCAGAAGCTGCGCACGCTAGATAAGTTCTGAGATTGCGGTGTTGGACCGGACGCCATCGCGAGCAGGCTCGCTCCCACAGTAGATGTGTGTCGTACTCGGAATCTGTGAACGACGATAACCCCTGTGGGAGCGAGCCTGCTCGCGATGACTGACTCACAGCCAACAAACCCCCAGCGGCTATACGCTCAAGGCCGTTTAAGTTGTACGCTCCATTCGCAACCACCCAGAGCACTCAAGGTTACGAAACCCATGCTAACCGGCCTCAACCACCTGACCCTCGCCGTCACCGACCTGAACCGCAGCGTGGCGTTCTATCGCGATCTGCTGCAACTTCAGCTTGAAGCCACGTGGGACACCGGCGCCTATCTTTCATTACCCGGTCTGTGGCTGTGCCTTTCTCTCGATCCGCTACGCGAATCCGCGCCCGCTGCTGACTACACCCATTACGCCTTCAGTATCGATTCTGCGCACTTCCCGTTGTTCGTCGAACACCTGCGATCCGCCAACGTGCAGGAGTGGCGGGACAACCGTAGCGAAGGCGCGTCGTTCTATTTTCTTGACCCGGACGGGCACAAGCTTGAGGCGCATGTCGGGGATCTGGCGTCGCGGCTGACGGCTTGTCGGCAACGGCCGTATGCGGGGATGAAGTTCTTCGACGATCAGTGAGTCGATGCTCAGGGTCCTGGGATAGACTTGCGTCCATTCATCCGGCGTTTCAACAGGAATTCCCATGACTCCATCGCTGCTAATGGCCGTTCTCGCCTCGGGCTTCATTTATGGCATCACGCCGGGCCCGGGTGTGCTGGCGGTGTTCGGCATCGGCGCGGCGCGCGGGCGGCGGGCTGGAGCGGGGTTTCTGTGCGGGCATTTGCTGGGCGACGTGGTCTGGTGCAGCACGGCGCTGATCGCGATTGTCGGTGCGCGGGAAATCGGCAGCACTGCGTTCGATGTGTTGGGCGTACTCAGTGGGCTCTACCTGTTCTGGCTGGGCCTGCGCGCGGTGCGGGCTCGTCGCGGCAGTGCCGAGGCGCCTCAGGGGCCGGCGCGGCAGCCATTCTGGCACGGCATCCTGTTCGGTCTGACCAACCCCAAGGCTTATCCGGTGGCAGTGGCGACCTTTACTGCGCTGTTGTCCAGCCGTGCAGAATTGCTGCATTGGTCGATGTTGCCCTGGTTGATCATCCTGAGCTTCGTTGGTGGCCTTTTGGCCTACGCTATTCTCATAGGCATCGTCGGGGCGCGTCAGGTGCGCACGTTGTATCAGCGTCATGAACTGGCGATCACCCGGTTGTGCGGGGTAATGTTCATCGGTTTTGCCATCAATGCCTTGGTGCATGCGCTGCCTGGGCTGGTGACGAACAAGGCTTGAGGCTGATCGCAGGGAAGCGTCAGCGTACAGTCAACGCTCGGGCGTATGACCGGTCAGGGAGGGTTGTTCAATGTTGCATTGTCCGGACACGCTCTCGGCATTATGGAAACCAGTAATTCCGCCCCACTGGCGAGCTACATTGACCTCTTGCTGGACGCCGTCTGTGCGGTGGATAAACAAGGTCGCTTCGTATTTGTCAGCGCGGCCTGCGAGCGCATTTTCGGTTACACCCCCGACGAGCTGATCGGCCAGCCGATGATCGACCTGGTACATCCCGCCGACCGACAGCGTACCCTCGACGCCGCACGGGAGATCATGGGCGGCGAGCCCAAGCTCAATTTTGAAAATCGTTACCTGCGCAAGGACGGCCGGGTGGTGCACATTCTCTGGTCGGCGCGCTGGTCGGAGGTCGATCAGTTGCGCATTGCCGTGGCGCGCGACATCACCGAGCGCAAGCAGGCCGAGTCCCGGCAAGCGGCGCTGTATGCAATCTCCGAAGCGGCCCACGCGGCGGAAGATCTGCTGGCGTTGTTCAAACGCATTCATTCGATCATCGGTGAATGGCTTCCGGCATTGAATTTCTCCGTGGCGCTGCATGACGAGCACTGTGCGCAGCTGAATTTCCCCTATCACGTCGACGACCGTGAACCGCAACCCGAAGAGCCCGGGACTGTGACCGGGCGTCTTTGCAGTGAAGTGATTCGCAGCGGCTTGCCGATCCTGCTGACTCCGGATCAGGACAATCCGCCCGCGGGGTTTGCGGCACTGGTCGCGGGCCAGGATTCGCCCTGCTGGCTGGGCGTGCCATTGAGTTCGAAGAACGGCACCATTGGCGCGTTGATCGTTAAAAGCGTACCGGGCGGCGAGCGTTATACCGAGCAAGACAAGGAACTGCTGCAGTATGTTTGCGCGCAGGTCGCGACCGCTATCGAGCGCAAGCAATTGCATGCCCGGCTCCAGCGCATGGCTCAATACGACCAACTGACTCAGTTGCCCAATCGCGAGTTGCTGCGCGAACGCCTCAAAGCCTCGCTGGAGCTGGCCCGAACAGACTCCGGTCGAATGGCTTTGCTCTACGTCGACCTCGACCGCTTCAAGCATGTCAACGACACCCACGGTCATACGGTTGGCGACATGCTGCTGCAAGCGGTCGCCAATCGGCTCAAGGGCTGCGTGCGTGAAACCGATACCGTGGCGCGCATCGGCGGTGATGAATTTGTGGTGTTGTTGCACAGCATCCGTGCCGCGGAGGATGCCGAGCGTGTGGCGGGAAAAATCCGCCAGGTACTGGTTCAGCCCCTGCGCCTGGACGGGCATAACCTGAGCATCCAGCCGAGCATTGGCGTTGCGCGCTACCCCGAACACGGGACCGAAGAAAATCAGTTGTTCAGGCATGCCGACGAGGCGATGTACAGCGCCAAGCGCCAGCATCACCTGCGTCTCGGGGCCTGAAAGCCCGTCACCGTTCGTCGCAGCGTTGCCAGTTTTTCTAAACCTTTTTGACTATGGAAATTCTTATTCTATGCGGGCGGCTGCTCGCTGCTCTCATCATCAAGAGGATGAAAACCATGCCTACTTCAAAAAATCCGAGTCCGGGTAGTGCCCATGATCGAACGAAGGCGTCTGAAGCCGGTCGCAAAGGTGGGAAAACCACCACGACGACCGTTGATAAAGATTCCGCGAAAGGCGGCATGGGCCGCAAAGGTGGTCAGAAATCCCGGTAATAGTGAAGGTGGTTTTATTAAAAGACGGGGGCGAAAGCCCCCGTTGGAATTTTCAAAGAAGGAGGGCGCGACCATGAGCCGGATGGCCACCCGTTTACGCAATGCCAGTTTTGTCACGTTACTGGGGCTGTTTGCCAACAGTGCCTTTGCCCAGTCCGCCGCCGAATTCATCAACGAAGCGTCGGCCAAAGGCATGGCCGACATCGAAGCCAGTCGCCTGGCGCACCAGAAAACCGAATCCAAAGAGGTCAAGGATTACACCATCGTGGTGATCAACGACCTCACCACCGCCAACCAGCATCTGGCGAAAATTGCCAAGCAACTTGATTTACCGGTCGCGCCACGCGAAGAGGTGATGGACAAGGCCAAAACGTTGATCCCGGAGGTGAAGGACGACGCCTCCTTCGATCAGGCATACGCCGCTAACCAGGTGAAAACCACACAAGAATCCATCGAGCAGCTTCAACAACAAGCGCAGACCACGGACGTACCGCAAATCAAAGCGTTCGCCGAAGAAACCTTGCCCAAACTGCAAAACCACCTGCAGATGGCCAGGGCCCTGCAAGCCAGTCGCTAGCACCACGGGCGCGGGTGACGTCGCCGGTCACCCGCGGGGCATGGATCAACATTCATTCAATCCTGTTTCTTTGTTTTCGGGACGACAGTGCCGTCCAGAGGAATCGTTTCGCCCTCGCCGAGGTTGCGATATTTCTTTCTCAATTCTTCCAGCTGTTTGAGATCCAGTGATTCGAGCCCCAGCATCGCGTTCTGCGCTTCTTTCGTTACTCGCAATAACTCATCGATCTTCAAGTGCAAAATGTCCGTGTCGCGGTTCTGGGTGTTCTGGATCAGGAACACCATCAGGAAAGTGATGATGGTGGTCGAGGTGTTGATGATCAATTGCCAGGTATCGTTGAAATGAAAAATCGGCCCGCTCAAACCCCACAGGATAATCAGAACGATCGCCCCCAGAAATGTCCGGGGCAGGCCGGCCCACAGGGAGAGTTTCTGTGCAATTTTTGCGAATTTCATTGCCGTGCTCCTTATAGGGATGCGCCTGATTTTCAGACAGCACGGGCATAACGAAAATTCTGCTGAATAGTGCCTGCGCATGGATGTGTGAACCCTCTGTCAGAGGCGATGGCACCAAGTCATCGGTGCAGATGCAGGAGAAGGGGGCGGATAAGCAGTAAATGACTGGCCTGCGAGTTGATCGCTCGCGCTCTTCATTGGAATGTGGCCAATGCCTTGCTGCATCTGGAATCTTTGGTTGGAATCTTTCTTTGTGCCGGTTTGTGTCTAGTATCAAATGGCAGTCAATTTGCCAGCATGCAAACACACGGATCGAAACCAAGTAAGAGGTCACTCATGGAATTCTTTGAGAAGTTAGCAAGCCTAGCCGCCAAGGTTCGTTTGCAAAGCGCTGCAATTCAGACGGAGGAGGCGACCAAGAATGCTTTCGTCATGCCCTTCATCAGTACGGTGCTGGGCTACGATGTATTTGATCCGAGTGAGGTGACTCCAGAATTCG
Organism: Pseudomonas sp. TE12508; assembly: GCF_056279485.1. Lineage (NCBI taxonomy): Bacteria > Pseudomonadati > Pseudomonadota > Gammaproteobacteria > Pseudomonadales > Pseudomonadaceae > Pseudomonas > Pseudomonas sp. TE12508. Next base: position 209,311 of record NZ_JBWCCN010000003.1, read on the forward strand.
TTTGCGATATCGGAACGAAAAAAGGAGAAAAAATTGACTACGCAATCATGAAGGAAGGAGAGGTACAGATCCTCATCGAGTGCAAAAAAATAGGCGAATCGCTGCACATCAATCACGCCTCCCAGCTATTTCGCTATTTCCATGTCACCAGCGCTCGAATCTCTATCCTCACCAACGGCCAGGTCTATAAGTTCTTCACCGATCTGGATGCGCCCAACAAGATGGATGAGAAACCGTTTCTTGAACTCGATCTTCTGGATATCGATGAGTACTCCGTTCCCGAATTGATCAAGCTCACCAAGTCCGCATTCGACGTGGATTCGATCATCAATGCGGCAGGTGAGCTGAAATACGTCAGTCAGATCAAAAAGGTCATCGCCTCGCAGGTCATCAAACCTGATGACGACTTTGTAAAAGTCTTCGCCTCCCGAGTGTACGACGGGGTCATAACTCAGAAAGTCCGTGAGCAGTTCCACGAGCTGACGAGAAAAGCAGTCGTGCAGTTTCTCAATGATCAGATCAATGACCGACTCAAATCAGCTATGAGTGGTGCCATTCAGCCTGCGCTGGCATCGAGATCGGTTCCTGCCGGCGGCGGTGATCCGACAGATCAGCGTGACGAATCAGAGGATAAAGTGCTGACGACCCTGGAAGAATTGGAGGGTTATCACATTGTCCGTGCGGTGGTTCGTTCGGTTGTGGACGCTAAACGGATAGTGCAGCGCGATACGCAAAGCTATTTTGGGATCTTGCTCGATGACAACAATCGCAAGCCGATTTGTCGCCTTCATTTCAATCGTTCACAAAAGTACATTGGGATTTTTGACGAAGAAAAAAATGAAACGCGGCATCCGATTGGCTCGGTTGATGAGATTTACGATTATTCGGATCACTTGAAGAAGACAGTTGGATACTACGACTGACCTAAACAGCATACAAAGAACCGGCCCCTTGAGGCTAATGCCAGTCAGTTAAGAAAAGGACATGCCAGTGGAGAACCTGTGGCGAGGGGGCTTGCCCCCGTTCGGCTGCGAAGCAGTCGCAAACCCGATGCATGCGATGTGCCTGGCAGAACGAGAGTGCAGGTTTTAGGACTGCTTCGCAGTCCAACGGGGGCAAGCCCCCTCGCCACAGGTCTTATGTCTGACGAGACTTCACTTAACTGGCCGGCATTAGGCCCTTGATGCCGGTTTTTTTGTGCATATCTATTCACGCCGACAGCGTCACCTCAGTCTTCCAGCTGAAGTACCCCACCGCTTCACAGCGCTGGTTGATCAGCATGAAGTTCAGTTCGCAGGCTGTCACGCCCGTGCTCAGTTGCGAACACTCCCAATAATGATCATCGGCGCTGTGGCTGCCAGGCTGGGTCGGGTTGGCGGGGTCGGGCGCGGGGACTGTCTGGTCGCTGTGAACGATCAGTTTGGGCGGCGAAAGAACCCCGGCGTCGTCCACCGTCAGGTCGTGAAACACCACCGTATGTTCGGTCAGCAGGCTGACGGTTCTGCCGCGAATATGGAAGACCTTTCCGTTGCTGGCGGTCAGCGTTATTTTGCTGTCATTTTCAGCACTTTGTGTCGTCGTGCTACTAGTCACGGGGAAGATGAAACCATCTTCAATCACCGTCGGGTTCTGCGATTCAAGACTGGGTTGCGGATAGCGTGAAAGCAACGATTCGGCATCGACAATCAGAAGCACACTACTGGCTATCACGGCGCCCGCCGAAGGGGAGCTAATCGGTTCGGAAGTCATCATGGATCCTTTCATGATGTTGACGCAAAACGGTAACCGCTTCGGTTCAAGCGAGACATCCTGTTCCAGCCGAGGCGGCAACGAGCCTGGTAGGCCCCTCGTTGCCAAGGGGCCCGGTCCAGCATCAGTTATGGATGGTGATGAACGGATCCCACGTGCAGCAGCCGATGATCTGGCAGTCGCGATTCACGATCAGAAACTGGAAGTGATAGGTCACACTGCCGCAAGCAAGGGTTTCCGAAGACCAGTAATGGTTATCGACTTTCTGGCAGCTGGGCACCGACGGATTGCTGGTGTTAGGGACTGCAAAGGAGGCGGTAGCCTTGCGTGGTGTGGGCGTAGAGATCAACTCGTTGCCTGCGTTACCGACGAACTTGTAGAAAATCACTGCTTGCTCGAAGCCCAGCGACAGGCTGGTTTCACGCCAGCGAATCAGATCGCCTACCTGAGCTTTCAAGTTGAGTTCGCCACCGGCCTGGCCACTCACCACGTTGTTCTGATTGGTCACCATGTATACATGATTGACGTCGATCATCGTCGGTGCAGCAGGGTTTTTGCTGATGTTCGGGTAGTTTTTCAGAATGGTTTCGGTGTCGATCGAAACAAGTACATCCGTGACTCGAGACATAGTAAAGCTCCTTTGAACATAGTGATTACCTGGCTACCTGCCAGGCACGACAACGCTTGTTTGCCTTGCGGCCGTTGCGAACACACTACTGGGGAACCCACTCGATCACGGGGTACGAGCTGGCCTTGCTCCTTGCCTTGAAATGACGGGTTGGGTTCCTTCCAACAGGCCGCGAGTAGGACTATAGATGTCATTTTTATACTGTCAAAATCGCTTCGCCCTTCGGTCGACGAACGGTCCTTTTGGTTATGACTTTCGATGATTTTGCGATAAGAAAAGGCTCACTCAGATCCTACGCCCTCCAAAAGTCGGGATAGGGCAGAGCACATCGGTCGATGTATCGTAGCGAACCGGTTGTCTGCCTCTGGCTACAACCTGCACCGACAGGAGAACGATATGAGTTGGTCCGCCAAACAATACGTAGCGTTTGAAGATGAGCGAACGCGCCCGGCGCGTGACTTGCTGGCAGCCATCCCCACAATGGACGTCCAATCGGCAATCGACATCGGTTGCGGCCCGGGTAATTCCACCGAGTTGCTGGTGCGGCGCTTTCCCAATGCCGCGGTGCGAGGGGTGGACAGTTCGCCCGATATGATCGAGGCCGCCCGCCAGCGCTTGCCTCAGGTGCAATTCGACACCGCAGACATCGATGTCTGGAACGATGCCGGCCCGTTCGACGTGATTTTCGCCAACGCGGTATTGCAGTGGCTGCCCGATCACACCCGGTTGCTGCCGTCATTGGTGGCCAGGCTTGCGCCCGGCGGTAGCCTGGCGATTCAGATGCCCGACAACCTCAACGAACCGTCGCACAGGTTGATGCGCGAGGTCGCAGCGAACGGCCCTTGGGCTGACAAACTGGCAAGGGCCGCAGGCCTGCGAACGGAAATGGAGGATGCGGGTGGTTACTACTCGATGCTGCGTGCCCACTGCACCCGCGTCGATGTATGGCGCACCACTTACTATCATCCCCTCGCGGACGGCGCATCGGGTGTGGTCGAGTGGTTCAAGGGCAGCGGTTTGCGGCCTTTTCTTGAGCCGCTGAATGAAGCGGAGCGGGTGCAGTATCTCGAGCAGTATCTGACGGCAATCGAGAAGGCCTATCCGGCGCTGAGCGATGGTTCTGTGCTGTTGCCGTTTCCACGGTTGTTCATGGTGGCGACGCGCTGACGTACAAAGGGACATGCCTGGTCGTTTGTCCCTTTGGTTGACCAACCTTCGAACCATCAGCCCTGCTGCAACACCTTGAGCGCCGCCGAGGCCAGAAACCCGGAGCGACTTTTCTCTTCCGGATGATGCAGTACGTATTCGTCGATACGGTTGAGCAAGTAGCCGGGCAAGGTGATGTTGAGTTTCTGGGCCTTGCCCAGGTATTTGGTGACATCGATGTCCACCACGGCCCACGTACACCCTGCGTACTGCGGATTGGCCGCATGCAGGGTTACTTTGTTGGCGGGTGGAATCGGTGATCCGTCTTCGGCCAGTATTTCGAAATGGCCTTCGATGGCTTCGCGCGCCATGGCCATGGCGTCATCCAGATCCTCCCCAGCGGAGAAACAACCCGGAATATCCGGTACTTCAACACCCCAGGCGTGTTCATCATCGCCCATGGAGATTGCAATTGGGTAAAGCATGTTCGTCATTCTCCTAAGGCGCTGTCATAGCAGCGCCTGTTACAAAATACTGATAGCCGTTTTTTTGAGCAGATCCTTTTTCGGATGAGGAACCGTTACCAGTCCCGGCTTGGTCGGGTGCTTGAAATGGTGATGGCTCCCCTTGATTCGTACCAGATACCAGCCATCTGCAACGATTTGGCTTATCAAAAACCGGCTATTCACATCACCTCCCTGTGGTGTGCTTGTGGTTACTATACCTACTGAAATCCACTAGTCAACACTATAACCACCAATGCTTCCTGAGCACCGATGTGTTAGCGACATGAAATGAGTCTAGGAGGGCAATTGGCGATGGCTTGGGGAGGATCGGCTTTCTGTATTGCAGGGTTTTGCCACGGTGCTGAAGAGCAAGAGGCGCTCAAATTTCAGGTATAAAAAAACCGGCCACGTCGGACCGGTTTTTGTGTTCCCCGAGAATCACGCAGTAGCTTCTAAATCAGCTGATCAATCAAAACCGCGTTGGTATAGATCAAGCTTCCATCGCTCGCTCGATGCCCGACCAAATGGAACTGACCGCGACCGTGCTGCAAGTAGACGCGCATTTGGCAGTCGGACAAGGGGTCGTATCCCTCTGGCAAGACCAAATCCATTGAGCTCATGTCGACATCAACCATGGCTTCAGGCTCATGGGTTTTCTGTAGGCGTTCTTCAGCTTCCTCCAGACGCAGATGGAGGGGGCCATCGACATCAAAGCTGATCTCACCCACCGGGGTGGACTTTGGGGCGCCGCTGGGTTTGCACCAGCCTTCGATCGTCAGGTTACTCATGACGAAACCTCCGTCGTGGACTGCTGGACTCTGTAGCTCTTGTGTCTTCTCAAGCCATCCGCTTCTGGCCAGTTCTGCCATCCCGTCATCAGGATTGAGTATAGCTGGCAACCGGACCTCGCTTGCTGTACCCGCATCAGTTCTCTACGCCATTTAGTACGTAATGCTGATATCCATAGTTATATGTAGCGAATAGCTTTAAGCGATTAACTTAATGTTCGAATTGGAATATCCGGGCGCCAGGGCTTTTTCACAAAACGCGCTTGATCCGTCCATGCACTATACTTCCTGCTGACTTTACCGTCGGAATGGATGGTATTTGTCTGCCCTGCTTGGACGTCAGTGGCGATGCGTTTGCATAACCAGTGAACAACAGGAATAGGATGAACAGAAAATGGCAATAGCAATTATCTTGATACTAATCGTTATTGCATCAGTGTTGTTCCATGTACTAGCGCCTTGGCATGCGACACCGGCAGCCTCCAACTGGGGGTCCATAGACACCACCCTGTTCATCACCCTGATCATTAGCGGAATATTTTTCATTGCCATCACGGTATTTATGGCGGTAGCCGTGATGCGTTATCGTCACAAGGAGGGTTCCAGGGCGCACTACCAGCCAGAAAGTAAAAAACTGGAAACATGGTTAATTATCGTGACCTCGATAGGGATTGCCGCGATGTTGGCGCCAGGTCTGGTTGTTTACAGTGATTTCATCAATGTGCCGAAAAATGCTTATGAACTTGAAGTGGTCGCCCAGCAGTGGCAGTGGGCCTTTCGTTTTGCCGGCCAGGACGGGAAGCTGGGTAAATCGGATATCAAGTTTGTTGATTTCACCAATCCTCTCGGCCTTGATCCCAAGGATCCTGTCGGACAGGACGATGTGCTTATAAAGAGCAATGAAGTTCGCCTTCCGCTCGATCAGCCTGTGAAAGTTTTACTGCGCTCTAAAGATGTGCTGCACAATTTTTATATCCCGCAAATTCGCAGCAAGATGGACATGGTGCCGGGGATGGTGTCGTACTTTTGGTTTACGCCGACTAAAACCGGGAAGTATGAAATTCTTTGCGCTGAGTATTGTGGCGTCGGTCATTACAACATGCGCGGCCAGATGATCGTGGAAGAGCAGGGCGCCTTCGATCAATGGCTGAACAGCCAACCGACTTTTGCGCAGACATTAACGACAGCTGCCAAACCCAGTCAGGACAGCGTGCTGGAAAAAGGTCGCTTGTTGGTCGAAAAATACGGCTGCGGTGCCTGCCATAGCCAGGATGGCAGTAGCAGTCTCGGCCCGGGATGGAAGGGGCTGTACGGCCGCACTGAACAGTTTGCCGATGGCACCCGTGCGCTGGTCGATGAGGCTTACCTGAAAGAGTCGATCCTCGATCCGAAGGCCCGCCTGGTACAGGGCTACCCGCCAGTCATGGTGGCCTATACTCTCACTGAAGATGAACTGGGTGCTGTCGTCGCCCTGATCAAATCACTGGGTGCCGCGCAGCAAGAACCTTCTGCCAGCGAAAAACTGGACAGAGGTGACGACTTGGCGACGCAGGGGCAGCGGCTGGCCGAGTCGCTCGGCTGTCTGGCCTGCCACAGTGTCGATGGCAGCAAGGGCGTCGGCCCTAGCTGGCAGGGTCTGTATGGCGAGACCGTAACCCTTGCCGACGGCACGAGTATCAAGGCCGATGAGGGCTATATAAAGGATTCGATTCTTAATCCCGGCGCCAAAATCGTCAAAGGCTATGCAGCCGTCATGCCGGCCTTTACCCCGAGTGATCAGGAGTTGAACGCACTGATCGCTTTTATCAAATCCAAAGCGAATGCCGACGCTGATGCGAGCAAGGCGGAGCCAGGGAAGTAGCCGTAAAGCTGCCAGGAATGCACCGAAACTTCGAACAGGAGGATGACGTGATGGCCTATGCGGAGCAAGCCGAAACAGAAGCACTACACGAGCCCAAAAGCTTCCTGACCAAATATATCTGGAGTCAGGACCACAAGGTCATAGCCATTCAATATTCCGTGACGGCTATATTCGTGGGCGTTATCGCCGTGGTGTTGTCCGGCTTGATGCGCATACAGATTGGCTTCCCCGGCGCTTTGGAGTTCATGGACGCCAGTGCTTACTACCAGGCCATGACCATGCACGGCATGATCATGGTCATTTACTTGCTGACGGCCTTGTTTCTGGGTGGTTTTGGTAATTATCTGATCCCGCTGATGGTGGGCGCCCGCGACATGGTCTTCCCCTATGTCAACATGCTGAGTTACTGGTTCTACCTGGTAGCGGTAGTGGTGTTGCTCTCCAGTTTCTTTGTTCCTGGCGGTCCCACCGGTTCGGGCTGGACGCTCTATCCGCCGCAGTCCATTTCTCAGGGGACACCGGGGGTCGAGTGGGGCATCGTCCTGATGCTCGTCTCACTGGCGATTTTTATTGTCGCGGCCACCATGGGCGGGTTGAACTACGTCACCACGGTGTTGCAGGCGCGCACGCACGGCATGACATTGTTTCGCATGCCGCTCTCCGTATGGGGAATCTTCATGGCCTCGATTATGGCCTTGCTGGCTTTCCCTGCGTTGTTCGTCAGCGCGGTCATGATGCTGTTTGACAAGCTATTGGGCACCAGCTTCTTTATGCCGGCGATGATCTCGCTGGGGCAGCAGCTCGATCACCAGGGTGGCAGCCCGATATTATTTCAGCACCTGTTCTGGTTCTTCGGCCACCCGGAGGTCTACATCGTTGCTCTCCCTGCGTTTGGTCTGGTCTCCGACTTGATCAGCACGCATGCGCGTAAAAATATCTTCGGCTACCGAATGATGGTGTGGGCCATTATTGCGATTGGCGTACTCAGCTTTGTGGTCTGGGCGCACCATATGTATGTCAGCGGAATGAACCCGTACTTTGGCTTTTTCTTCGCCGTCACTACCTTGATCATCGCGGTGCCGACCGCATTGAAAGTCTACAACTGGGTGCTGACCCTGTGGCGCGGCGATATTCATCTGACCGTGCCGATGCTGTTTGCCCTGGCCTTTATCATCACCTTCCTGGTCGGCGGTCTGACCGGGTTGTTTCTCGGCAATGTGATCGTGGATATTCCGCTCTCGGACACCTATTTCGTCGTCGCCCATTTTCATATGGTCATGGGGGTCGCGCCGGTACTGGTGGTGTTCGGCGGTATTTATCATTGGTTCCCGAAAGTCACCGGGCGCATGTTGAACGACACCCTGGGCAAGCTGCATTTCTGGATTACCTTTCTGGGTACCTACGCCATCTTCTTCCCCATGCACTACCTCGGTTTTCAGGGCATGCCTCGCCGCTACTACGCCTATGAAAACTACGCGTTCATCCCGCAGTCAGCGCAAGAGTTGAATGCCTTCATTACGGTGATCGCATTGACCGTCGGCGTTTCCCAGTTGCTGTTTCTGTTCAACCTGGCCTGGAGTGCATTCAAGGGCAAGCCTGCAGGCAGTAATCCCTGGGGCGCGGCCAGTCTGGAATGGCAAACGCCGAACACCCCGCCGATACACGGTAACTGGGGAGCGAAGCTACCGGTCGTGCATCGCTGGGCCTATGACTACAGTGTGCCGGGGATAGAGCAGGATTTCGTTCCGCAAACGGTCTCCGCCGAGGAGCTGGAGCAGATGCGGCAACTGAGTGCCGGAACCAAGATAGCGGACGTTAAAACATGAAAAGGCTGCTATTGAGAAACGCCGACGGCGCTGACCCCGGCGGCAGTTGGAGTCGCGACCCAGGAGGTATCCAGGCCCCGGAGGGTGCCGATAGAGGCCAAATCGCAAGAGTGGGCCTGCGCTTGTTCCTGGTCGTGGTGAGTTCGTTATTCTTTCTCTTCCTTTTCGCCTTTATTGCCCGTTCACAAATGGCCGACTGGCTCCCCCTGACAGACCCCTTGGCGCCGTTAGCCAATCTCTGGCAGCTATGGCTGAATTCGGCTTTTCTGGTATTCAGTTGCATCGCACTGCAGTGGTCGCGTATGGCCGCCCGGCAGGCTCGACTGGACGCAACAATCATTGGTTTTGCATTGGGGGGCGTATTTGCCATTGCCTTTCTAGTGGGGCAACTCTGGGTCTGGCAGCAGTTTGTCGCCTGGGGCTACTTTGTCGCCAGCAATCCGGCCAACAGTTTCTTCTACCTGTTGACCGGCCTGCATGGGCTCCACCTGCTGGGCGGGCTGATAGCCTGGAGCATAATCGTCGCTAAATTCCTGCGTCGCGTGCCGTTGCCGCAACTGCGCGTCAGCGTAGAACTCTGTACCACCTATTGGCACTACTTACTGGGTCTTTGGTTCGTGCTGTTCGCTTTGCTGGCCAGCACGCCGCAAACCTATGAAGCGATCGCCAGATTCTGCGGCCTGAGGTGAAAAGCCATGGCATCGCCCCCACTTGCCCCAGTCGAATCCAGTTCATCCAATCCACCAGACTCACCGCCTGCACCGGGATGGCAGGGCATCGCCAGCGACTGGTCCTCGGATAGAGAGGCCTTCAAGCAGGTCCCTTGGGGCAAGGCGATGATGTGGATATTCCTGCTCAGCGATACGTTTATATTCACCTGTTTTTTAACCGGCTATATGTCGGTACGCATGACCATCACCACCGCCTGGCCGAACCCCAGCGAAGTGTTCGCATTGACGATCGGCGGTAAAGAAATCCCGCTTATTCTGATCGCCATCATGACCTTTGTGCTGATCAGTAGCAGCGGCACCATGGCCATGGCCGTTAATTTCGCCTATCGCCGTGATCGCGCCAAAACCACTGCGCTGATGCTGGCGACCGCTGCCTTGGGTGTGACCTTCGTCGGCATGCAGGCATTTGAATGGAGCAAACTTATCGCAGAAGGGGTGCGTCCCTGGGGGAACCCCATGGGGGCGGCGCAATTTGGTGCCAGCTTTTTCATGATTACCGGTTTCCACGGACTGCATGTGTCAATCGGCGCCATCTACCTCAGCATTGTGGCGTTGAAAGTACTGCGGGGAGATTATGAGCGTTCCGGAAACTATCAGAACGTCGAGATAGCCGGGCTTTACTGGCACTTCGTGGATTTGGTGTGGGTGTTTATTTTTGCTTTCTTCTATTTATGGTAGAGGAGCACGGGTGATGGCACATGCTCAGGGTCAGCAACATCCAATCAGCTTGTACCTTAAAATCTGGGGGCTGTTATTCGTCCTCAGCACGCTGTCGTACCTTGTCGACTACTTCCACTTCCATGGCTACCTTCGGTGGTCCCTGATTATCACTTTCATGTTGTTGAAGGCAGGTTTGATTGTCTCCATCTTCATGCATATGGCCTGGGAACGGTTGGCCATGGTCTACGCCATATTGGTGCCACCGTTATGTTTATTGGTGCTCGTCGGACTGATGGCCACCGAGGCGGACTATGTTTTCCTCAGCCGGGTCATTTCCTTCGGCCAGTAAGCAGCTTCCGGATGGCCATGAGTCTTCAGGGCTAACCCGATATCACTCGCTTGAACTGATGCCATTTGTGCTGCCAGGCCACTGTCCAGTGGGGGGCTGCCGTTCCCGTGCCGGCGATCGTCAGCGTTGGATGATGTTCGATTACCCGGTCCAATATCGGTTCCTGATTCGGTTCAACATCCACAAAGAAGATATGTTTTCCTTCTTCTACCATCTGTTTGAAATTGCGGAAGTGAGCATTCGGCACCTGGATGCCAAAAAAACCGCCTTCCCAGATGCAGAAGCCAAATATAACGATGGCCAGGAAGATAAAAGGCACCCAGCCTGCGGCGGATTCGGTCCAGCCCATCCAATAGGCGCCGCCAAGGACCAGCGCCGCGAGGGGCACGCCGACCAATGCACCAATCTCGCCAGAGTGAACAACATCCTGTTTCATCAACGAGTTAACCTCGTGGAGGTGATGTTCTTCAACATCAGCCACTTGTTCACTGAGCACATGAATTTGTTCGGTATTGATGCCGTTGGCTTCCAGTTCATTTTCAACGGCCTCGAGATCGTCGAGATTGTCACTGATGTAATAGTGCCGATTCATGCCACACCTCCCATCTCGTGTTGGCTGTAGACCTCCTTTGTCCTGCAGCCGTTAACTGAGATTTGCAGTCGATGTCTGTGCACGTGGGGAACGCTGCACACTTGATGCAATTCGTAGGAAGTATAGCATTCGCTAGTTTGCGGGGCGGGAGGCGTCAAGGTCCGGAGGGTCACCAAACCCCAGACACAAAAAAACCGGCCATCAAGGCCGGTTTTTCTTTACCTGCATCCCCCGTCAAAAACTGACGTGAGACAAAAATTCGATTGGAGCGGGTGAAGGGAATCGAACCCTCGTTATCAGCTTGGGAAGCTGGAGTAATGCCATTATACGACACCCGCTCAGAGCGGCTGACTTTGTACCAGATGTGCGCGTGAAAATGAAGTTTTTCTTTGCGCGCGATGGCTTTAGCACGGGTGAAACGAAAGCATCGACCGCGTAGCGGTCATTCGCGGGCAAGCCTCGCTCCTGCAGGAATGCGCTTAACGCTGCAGGGCTGAGCTTGCTCGCGATGACTCTGTTTCAGATTGCCAATGCATGGTGGTCCTGGACGTAGTGGTAACGCGGTCGGCTTTCGTGTTGCGTCGGTTTCAGAAAGCCCAGCAGTGCGTTGCGACTGTCTCGGCAGGCGGCTTTGTGCTCCATGTCGAGAAAGTGGCCGGTGGCCTGCAGGGTGCTGAAGGTGCTGTGCTGCACGTGACCGGCGAACAGCTTTGCATCGGCGGCGGCGGTGTACTCGTCCCATTCGCCGTTCATGAACAGCACCGGCACGTTGATTTTCTTCGCCGCGTTCAGGTAGCACTGGCGGTCGCTGTTGAGCACGTCGCTGATGTGAAAATGCATCTGCCCGTATTCATGTTCGGCCAACGAACTGACGTGACGGTAGTTGAAGCGCTTGAACAGCGAGGGCAGGTGTTTGCCGATGGTGCTGTTCACCAGGTCACCGACCCGGTTCCCGTCCCGGCTGCCGAGATAATCGACACCGCGCTCAAGGTAGTCGAGCATGTGCGCGTTGACCACCGGCGAGAACGAGCTGATCACGGCCTTTTCGATGCGCCGTGGCTGTTGGGCCAAGGCGACGAGCGTGGCGGCGCCACCAAAGGAAAACGACAGCACGTGTTCGGCGGCGAAGTGGTCGATCAGCTCAAGGAGGATCTGCCCTTCGATTTCCTTGGTCAGCATTTTCTCATGCAGGTTGTGGGCTTTTGACTTGCCCGCGTAGGGCTGGTCGTAGCACACCACATTGAACTCTGGGTAAAGGTTTTTCACGGTCTGTGCAAACGACGCAGTCGTGGACATCGAGCCGTTGACCAGAATAATGGTCTTCTCTGCGGCGTCTGCGCGATAGAACTCCGTGTAAACCCGATACTGACCCTGTATATCCAGCACAGCGATTTCTGGCCTCATGACATAAGACTCCTGGCAAGCGGGTATGCGCGCAAATCAGATTGCACGAGCTTTGTGACAGGTAGGCATACGCCTGGAATTTTGAAGGCCCATGTCGATCCATTGAAAGCCGGTCGACGGGTATTGTTATAAGCGGGCAGTTTGCCGGGGGAAGGCGGAACCTGAGGGTTCTCTGCCGGCAAAAAGTTTCTTAGAGTAGTTTTGGTGACTCGCCGGTCACATTTCGCGCCGACGTCCTGATTCAAGCAGGGGTCACGTCATCGCGCAAGTATCTTTCGTAAAATTTTCAGCGGCTTCTGCTGAGCGGTCGCCTGCTTAGATCATTCGGATCTCATCGCTGCTCAACGACCGGTATTCGCCGGGCTTCAACGTGTCGTCGAGCACCAGCGGACCCATGCATTCGCGGTGCAGGCGCAACACCTTGTTGTCGAAGTGGCCGAACATCCGTTTGACCTGATGATAGCGGCCCTCGACGATGCTCAGGCGCGCAGATTTTGGCCCGAGTACGACCAGTTCGGCCGGTTGTGTGGTGAGGTCTTCGAAGGCGAAATACAGGCCTTTGGCGAAGGTGATCGCGTATTCGGCAGTGATGTCCTGCTCGGTCTCGACGTAGTAGGCCTTGGGCAGTTTGGTCTGCGGTTGGGTCAGGCGTCGCGACCAGCTGCCATCGTTGGTGATCAGCATCAGGCCGGTGGTGTTGAAGTCCAGGCGACCGGCGATGTGCAGGTCTTCCTTGTCCGGTTCGCCGATCAGGTCGAGCACGGTCGGGTGTTGCGGGTCGCGGGTCGCACTGACGCAACCGGGTGGTTTGTGCAGCATGAAGTAGCGGGCCGGCTTGCCAACTTGCAGCACCTCGTCGTCGACCTCTACGCGGCTGAACTCGAGCACCTCGGCGTGGGGGTCGCTGACGACTTCTCCGTCGACCCTGACGCGCTTTTCCACCAGCAACAGGCGTACCTGCTTACGGTTGAAGCGGGGCAGGTTGCTGAGGAAGCGGTCAACGCGCATGGCTAGGGTTCGGTGGGGGGATTCGGTGGGAGAGCGCCGCGCATCTTACGTGATCGGCTCGGCGGCTGCTTGCAACTGCATCTCGACCTGGGCGCAGGACGGGCACAGGCAGGACTTGTCGCGCAATTCGGTGGGCAGCGCCTGAAGTACCGCCGGATCGATGCTGACGCCGTAGCACCAGCAGGCACGATCGACGGTTCGCGGGTCAGCCAGGCTGCAGTCGTTGGAGGCGCCGCAGGCTGGGCAGAGGTCAGGTTTATTCATGAAGGGGCATTCGATTACGGCCGGTTTGCCTGGCCCGAGACCGCGCATGATCGGCCGGCAAGCACTCCTGCGCAAGCCGGCGATCCTGGAAATCAACGCCGATCGTTCAGATACGCACGCCACCCGCCCAAATGACTGATATCCACCGCCCCCTCCAAGCCATAGGGCTCACAGATAAACCCGCTCTCCCACCGCCCATCCGCCAGTTGTACCTTGCCCAACCCCAGCGGTGCCGGAATAGCGGTCAGGAACGAGCCCAACTCACTGCTCGGCAACTCCCACACTTCCACCGCAATCGCTGCGCCACCTTCCTTCACTCGGACCATGCCCGGGCGATAGGGTGGGCCGCCGGCCAGGGCATACAGCCGATAGTCGGGGGAACTGTGAGTGGCTTCGAGCAAACGGGCTCCACGCAGCTGGAGTTGCCAGTTCAGCGCCAGCCCATCCAGATGTGCTCCGCAGACCACCAGCCGTGCGCGATCATTGCGTGCAATGTTCGTCGGCGCAGGCGCGGCCAAGCCTTGCTGACGTTGCAAGGCATCCGCCACGCTCAACAGATACTGATCGGTAAACGCCCGGCCGAACAACGTCACGCCCCATGGCAAACCATTGCCCATGAATCCGCTGGGCACGGCGACGGCGGCGTAATCGAGCAGGTTCATGAAGTTGGTGTAGTAGCCCAGTTCCGAGTTACGCAGCACCGGTTCGGCCGTAAGCTCCGCCAGTGTCACCGGGCGGCCGATGGTTGGCGTGACCACGCAGTCGAGGCCTTCCAGGGCTTTGTCGCACAGCGCTTTCAAGGCCTGCAGACGGTATTGGGCGCGGAAGGTTTGCACGCCAGTCACCGCTGGAGCCTTGGCCAATACGGCGCGAATCACCGGCAGCACGGCTTGAGGATGTTGCTCCATCAACTCGCCGGCCACGCTGTAACGCTCCGCCACCCACGGCCCTTCGTAGAGCAACCGCGCCGCTTCGAGAAACGGCGACAAATCCAGTTCGACCGCTTCGCCGCCCAAGGCTTTGAGCTGGTCGATGGCGTCACCGAAGAGCAATGGGCCTTCAGGGCAGCCGAAGAACGCCAGATCCTGCGCACGGGGTACGCCGAAACGCAATGGACGCGGTGTGCCGAAGGCCGAGCCGTCATTCCACAGTGGATTACTGCGGCTGTATTCGTCCCGTGGATCGAGATGAGCGGTGAGCGCCAGCAACTGACTGGCTTCCCGGGCGGTGGCTGTGAAGGTCGTGACGCAATCGAGCGTTCGACAGGCTGGAACCACACCAGCCGTGGAGATCAGCCCTTTGCTGGCTTTCAAACCGACCAGATTATTCAATGCCGCCGGCACCCGACCGGAGCCTGCCGTGTCCGTGCCCAGGGAAAAACTCGCCACGCCGAGTGCCACCGCCAATGAAGATCCGGCGCTGGAACCGCCCGACGGATACTCAGGCAACACGCTGTTCGGGCAAGCGCCATACGGCGAGCGGCTGCCATTGAGGCCAGTGGCGAACTGGTCGAGATTGGTCTTGCCCAACGGAATCGCACCCAGCGCCAGCAGTTGCTCGACGACGGTTGCCGAGCGCTCCGGCACATAGGCAAACGCCGGGCACGCTGCCGTGGTGGGAATGCCCGCCAGGTCGATGTTGTCCTTGATCGCGAACGGCACGCCGTACAGCGGCAGGCTGTCTGGGTCACGACCGTCGAGTGCGGCGAGGTACGGTTCCAGTTCCTCGACACTGAGCAAATGGATGAACAGGTGATAGTCCGGGTTCAGTGCCGCGGCTTTTTCCCGCAGGTTCAACAGCAGTTGCCGAGGCGTAGTGCTGCCGTCACGGTAAGCGTTGCGCAGGGCGTCGAGTTGCAGATTGATGTTCATGGCGTTAATCCTTTTTCAATGGCTTGAGTCGAGTTCCAGCACCACCACACGCTGCCCGGCGCGCACCGCCGAACCCGGTTGCACGCGAATCTCGCGCACCACGCCCGCCATGGGCGCGAGCAGCGGGATTTCCATCTTCATCGACTCCAGAATCACCAGCACATCCCCCGCCGCGACCCGGCTGCCAGCCTGCACCTGAACCTGCCAGAGGTTGCCGGCGATGTGGCTGTCGATGCTCTGCTGACCGTCGGCCAGCGGTGCATCTTCGGTCACTTCCGGGGCCAGCTCTTCGCTGTCGAAATGCGCCTGGCCGCTGGCTATCCAGCGTTCGCGCTCGGCGTTGAACGCGCTTTTTTGCTGATCCCGAAATGCCGCGATGTTCTGAGCTTCTTTCGCCAAAAACGCCTGGTAATCCGCCAGATTCAGCTGACTGTGTTCGATGTTCAGATCAAAACGCCCAAGCGGGAAATCCCGACGAATACGCAGCAGTTCATCGGCGCTCACCGGGTAGAAGCGGATCTGATCGAAGAAGCGCAGCAGCCACGGCTTGCCGTCGAACGCTGCAACCTCACGGTAGCGGTTCCACATCTGCAAGGTGCGGCCGACGAACTGATAACCACCGGGGCCTTCCATGCCGTACACGCACATGTAGGCGCCGCCGATGCCTACTGAGTTTTCCGCGGTCCAGGTGCGGGCCGGGTTGTACTTGGTAGTCACCAGGCGATGCCGCGGATCGAGCGGGGTGGCGACCGGTGCGCCGAGGTAGACGTCGCCCAGGCCCATCACCAGATAACTGGCGTCGAACACTGTGCGTTGCACTTCGTCGAGGTTCGGCAGGTCGTTGATGCGGCGGATGAACTCCAGATTGCTCGGGCACCAGGGCGCGTCCTTGCGTACGGTGGTCATGTATTTCTCGATCGCCAATTGGCAGGCCGGGTCATCCCAGGACAGTGGCAGATGGACGATGCGCGAGGGCACCTGCAGGTCCTTGGCGGCACACACGGCATCCCATTCGCCGGCGACAATCCCCAGCAGATCGGCCAGCGGCAATTGCTCCGGTTGGTAATGCACCTGCAGTGAGCGAATGCCCGGCGTCAGGTCGATCACGCCGTGCAGGTTTTTGCTTTCCAATGCCTGCATTAATGCGTGGGCGCGAAAGCGCAGGACCAGGTCCAGCTCGGGGGCACCGATTTCCAATAACAGATGAGTGTCGCCCGACAGCCTTGCCACCAGCCGCGTATTCCCCTGACCAATATCCAACACTACAGGCGACACAATCCCCTGTGGGAGCGGGCTTGCTCGCGAAGGGGCCAGATCAGGCACCACATCAACTTCTTCGTGAGCAAGCCCACTCCCACATTGATCCCATTTCAAGGCGAGATTGCGCGCGGTCTTGAGATCGACCGGGACGAACTGCACCTTGTCCCCAGCCTTGAGCTGCCCCAGCTGCCAAAGGTCCGCCTCGATCACCGTCACCGGGCAGACAAACCCGCCCAAGCTCGGGCCATCCGGTCCCAGAATCACCGGCATGTCACCGGTGAAATCCACTGCGCCAATCGCGTACGGATTGTCATGAATATTCGACGGATGCAATCCCGCTTCACCACCGTCGGCCCGCACCCACTCAGGCTTCGGTCCGATCAGCCGCACACCAGTGCGGCTGGAGTTGAAGTGCACTTCCCACTGCGTGGCGAAGAAGGTGCCGATGTAGTTTTCGGTGAAATATTCCGGGGCGCCGTGGGGGCCGTAAATCACCCGAATCTGCCGCACGGCGGGCAACTCGGTAATGTGCTGGATCGCCAGGTCTTGCCCGGCGCTGTGGTCGCTCAAGGCCGGAATATGCAATACGTCGCCAGTGCGCAATGCACGACCGGCATGGCCACCAAACTGGCCGAGGGTGAAGGTACTTTTGCTACCCAGATAATCCGGCACTTGCACGCCGCCGCGCAGGCACAGATAGCTGCGCGCGCCTGCACCGCCAATGGTGCCGAAGCTCAAAGTGGCACCGGCGGGAATCAACAGTGCGGTATTCATCGGCACCGCCTCACCGTTCAGTATCAACGCAATCACCGCACCCATAACGGCCACCACCGCCTCACAATTGAAACGCAGCAGCGGCCCGCTCATGGTGATTTCCAGCGCTGCTGCACCTTCATCATTACCCAGCAAGCGATTGCCCAGACGCAGCGCCCGGCTGTCCATCGGCCCCGACGGCGGCACACCCACCGCCCAGTAACCGAGGCGTCCCGGATAGTCCTGAACGCTGGTCTGCGTGCCGGCGCTGAGCACTTCAAAGGTGTTGGCTTGATAGACCAGGCCTTCCAGGCAACGGGTCCACGGCTGGCCGCTGGCAAAGGGTGTATCGAGCAGAATCTGCCGCAAGTAATCGCGGTTGGTTTCCACCCCGTACAACAGACTGTCGCCCAGAGCCTGATGCAGATCGGCGCGCGCTGCTTCGCGAGTCGGTGCCCAGCTGATGACCTTGGCGATCATCGGATCGAAGTACGGCGGGATCTCGCAACCTGCCTCGACCCAAGTGTCGATGCGCAGGTGTTTGCCATCGGTAACCGGGAAATTGACGGCAGTGAGCAAACCGGGACTCGGCTGGAAATCCCTACCCGGATCTTCGGCATAGAGTCGTGCCTGAATCGCATGACCGTTGGCTTTCAATCCCTGGCTCAACTCGCGCAGCGGCGGCAAATCACCGGCCGTCAGTTCCACCATCCAGCGCACCAGATCCACGCCCCACACTTGTTCGGTGACGCCGTGCTCCACCTGCAAACGGGTATTCACTTCAAGAAAATAGAAACGCTGGGCATCGCTGTCGAAGACGAACTCAACAGTGCCCGCGCTGCGGTAATTCACCGCTTTGGCCAGTTTGATGGCCGCTGCACAGAGTTCCTCGGCCATGCCCTCGGGCAGGTTCGGCGCCGGGGTTTCTTCGAGGACTTTCTGGTTGCGTCGCTGCACTGAGCAGTCGCGTACGCCGAGGGCAATCACCTCACCCCGGCCATCGCCGAACACCTGCACTTCCAGATGCCGGGCACGCTGGATGTACTTCTCGATGAACACGCCGGCGTCGCTGAAATTGTTCTGACCAAGGCGTTTGACGGCTTCGAATGATTCGCTCAATTCGCAGGCGCTGCGGCACACGCGCATACCGATACCGCCACCGCCGGCGGTGCTTTTGAGCATCACCGGATAACCGACCTGTTCGCCCGCTATCAACGCTGCATCGAGGCTATCGAGCAGCTCGGTACCTTCGAGCATTGGCACGCCGTGTTGCTTGGCCAGCGCACGGGCGGTGTGCTTGAGGCCAAACACCCGCAGGTGCTCCGGTGTGGGGCCGATGAAGGCGATGTCGGCCTCTTCGCAGGCTTGGGCGAATGCGGCGTTTTCCGAGAGAAAACCGTAACCGGGATGAATCGCCGTGGCGCCGCTGGATTTAGCGATGGCGAGGATTTTGTCGACCGCCAGATAAGTGCCAGCGGCAGCGCCTTCGCCCAGGCTGTGGGCTTCATTGGCTTGCAGGATATGCAGGCTGGCGGCGTCGGCTTCGGAGTAAACCGCGACGCCCTTGACCTGCAACTCTTGCAGGGTACGCAGGATGCGGCAGGCAATGGCGCCGCGGTTGGCAATGAGGACTTTTTCGAACATGGCATAACCCCCGGAGGCGATAACGCATCAGCCTCGACCTGGGATGCGGGCCGTCCCGCAGTTTTTCGATAGGCGCCGAGGTCGTCCCCGGCGGCAGAATCAACTTTCTTCAAAACACCACTGACCCCCTGTGGGAGCGGGCTTGTGTGGCGAGAGGGCTTGCCCCCGTTCGGCTGCGAAGCAGTCGTAAATCCAGACAACTTGGTCTGTCTGGACGGGCGTCGGGGGCCGCTTCGCGCCCCAACGGGGGCAAGCCCCCTCGCCACACAAGCCAGCTCCCACAGGGTTTAGTGGTGTTCTTACTTTTTGATGCACTGGCCTGAACGGGCCTGACACAAGACAAACAACCACCGCCGCAAACGCGAAAATTTCAGTTCCATACCAATAGCTCCGCAGGCGTCGGGTTGTAGGCGTTGCATGGGTTGTTCAGTTGCGGGCAGTTGGAGATCAGCACGATCACGTCCATCTCGGCCCGCAGGTCGACGTATTTGCCCGGCGCCGAAATCCCGTCTTCGAACGTCAGCCCGCCGTCGGCCGTCACCGGCACGTTCATGAAGAAGTTGATGTTCGGCCCGATGTCTCCCTTGCCCAGCCGACCATCGTGGACACAGGCGCGCAGGTAATTGTCGCGGCAGCTGTGCATGTAGCGTTTCTCCAACGCATAACGCACGGTGTTGCTCTCTTGGGCGCAAGCACCGCCGAGGGTGTCGTGACGCCCGCAAGTGTCGGCGACGATGGTCAGCATCGGTTTACCGAGGTTGGAATAGAGCACGCTGCCGGTGCTCAGGTAGACGCTGTTCTGCCGACGCAACGTGCGCTGTACGTCATAGCGCTCCTTGGGATTGGCGAGGCTGTAGAACAGAGTGTCGACGGCCTGATTGCCTTCCAGGTCGAGGATGCGCAAGGTCTGGCCGGCCTTGACCTCCATCAGCCACGGTTCGCCGGCCGGGATGGTCGCGCGGTAGATCGCAGTTTCTGGTTGCTGGTGAGCAGTAGCGATTGCGAGTGACATGGCAGCGATCCTCAGGCGAACAGACGGTCGGTGTTGATGAAGCCGCGCTCGTTTTCCGGGCGCGAGGTGCGGCAGTGTTCGGCGACACTCGCATCGGCGTTCATCCAGCTGAGCTTCAGCGGTTTCGGCGCGTATTCGGGGGATGGATCCATCGGATGTTGCAGCGCGGTGAGCACCACCAGGGTGTCCATCGGTGCATACAACTCGATGTAGTCACCGGCCTTGGAATGGCCTTCGACGAAGTGGAAATGTCCGGCCTCATCGACGTTCACGCGGCTGAACAGGTTGAGGGTCATCAGCAGGTCGGACAGGCGCAACCCCCATTTGCCCAGTTCCACCAACAGGTTGTCGGTGCCGTTGCGGAAGAAGCCGTTGCGCAGTTCCTGATAGCGGCCCGCACCGTACTTTTGCGCGACCTCTTCAGCGCACAGCACGCCGCCGAGGCTGTCGCTCCAGCCGCACGTGTCGGCAGTGATTGCCGCCAATACGCGACCCATGTCCGAGTACAGGCAATGGCCAGTGGTGAGCTTGGCGGTGTGTTGGCATTTGAGGCTGTCGGGCAGATTCAGGCGTTCGGTTTTTTCATGCGCATTGAGCAGCGTCAGGCTGACGTTGGCACCGCCGCGCAGGTCGGTCAGGCGCAGTAATTGGCCACGTTTCAGAACGAAGGAACGATGGCCGCCGCCGGGGAGCATTTCTTCGGCGAAGGGCGCAAATAGTTGGGTCGAATCAGTCATGTGTAAATTCCTCTAAGCGATGCGAAGCGAACCTGCCAACGGAGCCGGCAGGGCGTCGACGGCGGCGCGATTGGCGCGGCGGTCGCTGTTCAAAGGGATGTCGTAGGTGATGCGTGCGCCATAGGCGCCGGGGGCATGCGGATCGATGCGGACCTTGTCGAACACCAGCAAACGGGTGCCGAGGCTGAAACCTTCGGACAGGTCATGGGTGACCATGAACACCGTTAGCTGGGTCTCGCGCCACAGTTCCAGCAGCAAGCCGTGCATGTCTTTGCGGATCCCCGGATCGAGCGCGCCGAAGGGTTCGTCGAGCAGCAACACACGCGGCTTCATGATCAGCGCCTGGGCAATCGCCAGCCGTTGCTGCATACCGCCGGAGAGCTGCGCCGGGTATTTGTCCAGCGAGTGACCGAGGCCGACTTTGTGCAGCAACACCGAAGCCTGTTCCCGCGCCTCGCGTTTGGCGCTGCCGAACAACCGCCCCAGCAAGGGCGAGCGCGGCAGTTCGAGGCCCAGGGCGACGTTGTCCAGCACCGTTAAATGCGGGAACACCGAATAGCGCTGGAACACCACGCCACGGCTGGCATCCGGTTCGCTGGCCAGGGCCTGGCCGTCGAGCAAAATTTCGCCGCGACTGGCCCGTTCCTGGCCCAGCAGTAGCCGCAGGAAAGTCGATTTACCGCAACCTGAAGCACCCACCAAGGTGCAGAACTCACCCTCGTCGACGTTCAGGTTCAATCCCTCGAGTACCACCTGATCGGCATATTGCTGCCAGACGTTTTTCACCGTGATGAAGCTCATGCGCGCGCTCCTTCATACCAAGGAAAAGCACGCAGAGTCAGGCGTTTCAGGCCCCAGTCCATCAGCCAGGCGAGCAGGGTGATCCACACCACGTAGGGCAAAATCACGTCCATCGCCAGGTAGCGGCGCACCAGGAAAATCCGATAGCCGAGACCATCGGTAGAGGCGATGGCTTCGGCAGCGATCAGGAACAACCACGCCGAGCCCAGCATCAGTCGCAGCGAGATCAGCAGACGCGGCAGTAATTGCGGCAGCACCACGCGCAGCATCAAGGTCCAGGTCGAAGCGCCAAGCGTCTGTGCCTTGATCAGCAACTCGACGGGAATTTCCCGGGCGCGCTGTTCCAGATCCCGGGCCAGGCACGGGGTGATACCGATCACGATCAGCATCACTTTCGACAACTCCCCCAGCCCGAACACGATGAACAGAATCGGCAGGATCGCCAGCGGCGGCACCATCGACAGCACGGTAAGTACCGGCGACAACGGTGCGCCAAACAGCGGCAGGGTCCCGGCGGCGATGCCCAGGCACAGCCCGGCCAATGCACTGATGCCGAGGCCGATGGCCAGCCGTCGCAGGCTGGCGGCGCTGTCTTGCCAGAGCAGGTATTCACCGGTGCGGGTGTCGGCGGTGAAGGCCAGGCGTTTCACCGCGTCGGTCATCTGCACGGCACTGGGCAGCAGTTTGTCGTTGGGGTTGTCCATCAGCCGATCGGCCGAGCCCATGAAGTAGGCGAACAACACCAGGGCGAACGGCAGGATCACCAACAGCAGGCGACTCGGGCGATCCGGGTGGCGATTGATCAGGCGCATGGCCTAGTCCTCCGTTGTTACAACGTGGAGTCGGCAGCCATCTGCACATAGCTCGGGTCGAAGCGCAGCTTGAGGTTGGCCTTGTCGCCGCTGGTCACGCCATTGGCGAAGGCCATGCCGATGGCACTGGTGTCCTTGGCGCCTTCACCCAGCAAGCCGTGCTGAAAGGAGAACTCGGCGACCTTGCGCATGGTGTCGGGCAATTGCTTGCTGGTGGAAAACGCCAAGGCTTCCTGGGGGGTGGCGAACAGCTTGGTGGTGTCGAGTTGCGCCTGGAAACCGGCCAGGTCGGTGCCCGAGGCTTTGGCCATGTGTTCGAGGGCAGCTTTGCTGGCGGCGTTTTTGGCGTTCATCAATTCCACCACTTCGAACCAGGCGCCGGTCAGCGCTTTGCCCAGCGCAGGGTTGTCTTTGAGGGTGGCGCTGTTGACCACCATCATGTCCATGATTTCGCCGGGGACCTGGCTGGAGTTGAAGACTTCAGTCACGCCAGGCTTGGCCTTGATGTCCGAAAGCATCGGGTTCCAGGTGGTGACGGCGTTGACCTGATCGGTGTTGAAGGCGGCCGAAATGTCGGCGTCGGAAGTGTTGACCACTTTCAGGTCTTTCTCGGTGAGGTCCACCGAATCGAGTGCCCGGGCCAATAGATAGTGGGACACCGAGAGCTCAACCAGATTGACGTCCATGCCCTTGAGGTCGGCGACTTTCTTGCCTTCACCTTTGAGCACGATGCCGTCGTTGCCGTTGGAGAAGTCGCTGACGATCAGCGCTGTGCTGTCGACGCCACCGGCCGCCGGAATGGTCAGCGCGTCCATGTTGGTCATGGTGCAGCCGTCGAACTGGCCGGCGGTGTATTGGTTGATGGATTCGACGTAATCGTTGAGCTGCACCACATCGATTTTGATGCCGTACTTTTTCGCCCATTTGTCGACGATGCCTTGGCTGCCGGCATATTCCCAGGGCATCCAGCCGGCATAAATAGTCCAGCAGACGCTGAAATGGTCTTTCTGTGCGGCTTGGGACGAGACGCTCACGAGGGCTGCAAAAGCAGCGGCGAGCAGGGTGGGTAAACGAAGTCGGGACATGGTGTGGTTCTCCAGTTGATCAAGGGCGGACAGGAAGGCAGCGGCACCGCGAACGGTGGCTTGTCTCCCGGGCTTTTGTCCCGCCGTGTAACCTCAACTGGAGGTCGCCAACTCTCGGACCAGCCACTCGCCTAAGCGAGCCGGAACCCTAGTCAGCCATTGCAAATTGTGGTGCCGCGAACCTGTGATGACTCCTGCACGCCTTTGGTTAAGCGAGAGCCGTGCCAACTCGGCTTGAACCCTCTGGGTGGGGGCATGCAGGGAAGAGGGCGGATAAAGGGGGCGTGCGCCTTGCCTTGTCATGGTGCGCTGGCGCGCAACCGTGCACCGTAGATGGACGGGCTGGCCGCTGATCTGAAGGCCGATACCGTTTGGCACTCGGTGCAGGTTTGAAAGTCAAAACAGGTGTGAGTCGACTGCTGTTGCAGGTCTTTCAGGAGGCCTCCATGTTCTGTCAAAAAAAGCTCCGCCAAATGTTTCTCAGCGTGTTTTTTGGTTTGGGCCTGTCCGGCTGTTACTACTATGCAGGTGGCGGTGATATTTATCCGACACCCTATTACTATCCCGGCTATTACTACTCACCTTACTACTACGGCGGCCCGCGTTTTTACGGCGGCTATCGTTACTATTATTTCAGTGGTCCCCGTCATTACCATCGCGGCGGACACTATCGCGGGCACCGCTGATCAGCTCATGAATGCAGCGGCGCGTCCGGGTTCCCGGATGCGCCGTTTTTCTTGTGTGAAAGATGAAGAACCTTTCATCGGCTACTTGTTTCAACGTGTTACAGGAACGCACCAGATTCCGAATTCACTGTCTGATCTTTCGACAGTTGTGAACAATTGACTGTCGCCTGCCAGCGTCGCTGGTGTGGCTCACTCGCGGTCCAGGAGGCCGCCATGCTCTGTCAAAAAAAGCTCCACCAAATTCTGCTGATTGCTCTATCGGGATTGTTTCTTGGTGCGTGCGTGCCCTATTCCGACGGAGGAGACAGCTACTACCGTTCCGAGGTTTACACGTCCCCAGCGCCGTATTACTCCGGTGGCGGGTCTTACTACTCTGATGGTGGTTACTACTCGGCCCCGCGCAGGTATTACTCACCGCCTGCACGGTATTATCAGCCATCGCCGCGTTATTACTCCCAGCCGCGGGTTTATCAACCGGCACCGCGCTATTACGACTACCGCGGCTACCAGAATCGCGGATGGGACCGTCATGACCGCGGTGGTTGGGACGGTCGTAACCGGGGCGATTGGGATGGCCGGAACCGAGGCGGCCGGGGCGATGGCTATCGAGGCCACAGGGATCACCGTGATGGAAGAGGCGATCACCGCGGTCGCGGCGATCACGATGGCCGAGACGGCCACCGTTAACCATTCAATTAAAAACGGCGCATGAAGCGCCGTTTTTTTTGTGCCTGGATTTCAGTACTCAGACAGATCGGCCAGAGGGTGCCGACCTTCCCATACCTTGCGAAAATGCGCCTCCACCGCCGCTTCCGGCACATTGTTGATGTCCGGCCAGTGCCAGTGAGGTTTCTGGTCCTTGTCGATCAACCGCGCTCGTACGCCCTCGCTGAACTCCGGATGACGGCAGCAGTTGAGGCTTATGGTGTATTCCATCTGAAAGACTTGAGCCAGTGACAGGTGCCGGGCGCGAACGATCTGTTCCCACACCAGATGAGCGGTCAGGGGCGAGCCTTCAGCCATGGTTTTGGCGGCACGACCGAGCAGCGGGTCGGAATGATCGCGCAGCGCACTGATGGCCTTCCAGGCGCAACGAACGTCGCTGACATCCAACAGTTCGTCGATCAGCTCGCGTCGAGGCAACCACTGCGCTTGCGGCATCTGCGCGATCGCTTCCTGCTGCAAGGCCTTGAGCAGGCTGTTGAGCTGCATGGCTGTCTGTTCCTGCCAGTTCAATTGCAGCAAACCTTCGATCAGCTCATGCTGTTGATCATCGCGCAGGAAGCGGTCGGCGAGGTCCAGATCGATCGCATCGCGACCGTTCATCTGGGCGCCGGTCAGGCCGAGAAACAATCCGAGCTTGCCGGGCAACCGCGACAGAAACCAGCTGGCGCCGACGTCCGGGTACAAGCCGATGCCGATCTCCGGCATCGCCAGCCGGCTGCTTGGCGTGACGATCCGAATGCTCGCCCCTTGCAGCAGCCCCATGCCACCGCCCAGCACGTAACCATGCCCCCAGCAGATCAGCGGTTTCGGGTAGGTGTGCAGGTTGAAGTCGAGGCGATATTCTGCCGCAAAGAAGTGTGCAGCCAAGGGCGGCACTTCTCCGGGAAGGGCGCGACACGCCTCCACCAGGCTGCGTACTTCCCCGCCGGCGCAAAAAGCCTTGCCGCCATTGCCGCGCAGCAGCACGCAAACGATCTGTGGCTCCTTGGCCCAGGCGTCCAGTTGATCGCGCAGGGCGTTGATCATCGGCAAGGAGAGGGCGTTGAGGGACTTTTCGGCATCCAGGCTGGCGATGCCGATGCGTGCGCCGTCGGTGCCGGTGAGTTCTTCGAAGTGCAGATTCATCATGACCTCGATCGGTAAATTGAGCGTTTAGTATGATCGCTCTATAGGAAAGTGCCGGATCTGTATCAGATCAATTGACAAGGGAGATAGGGTTTCCTAGGGTTCGCCCCATTGTTTTTGCCGGATGTAACCATGACTGCTGACGACCGTATCAAACTCGAACCGAGCTGGAAGGAGGCACTGCGTGCCGAATTCGACCAGCCTTACATGGCAGAGTTGCGCACATTCCTGCAACAGGAGCGCGCGGCGGGCAAAGAGATCTATCCTCCCGGACCAATGATCTTCAACGCGCTCAATTCCACGCCGCTGGACAAGGTCAAAGTGGTCATTCTAGGTCAAGACCCTTACCACGGCCCGGGTCAGGCCCATGGGTTGTGCTTCTCGGTACAACCGGGTGTTCCGGCACCGCCATCGCTGGTGAACATCTATAAAGAGTTGAAGCGCGACCTGAACATCGACATACCCAATCACGGCTACCTGCAGAGTTGGGCAGAGCAGGGCGTGTTGATGCTCAACACCACCATGACCGTGGAACGCGCGAATGCCAACGCCCATGCGGGCAAGGGCTGGCAATATTTTACCGACCGGATTATCGAAGTGGTCAGCGAGCACCAGCCACATCTGGTATTCCTGCTGTGGGGCGCACATGCCCAGAGCAAGCAGAAACTCATCGACGCCACCAAACACCTGGTGCTGACCTCGGTTCACCCGTCGCCGCTGTCCGCCTATCGCGGCTTCCTCGGTTGCGGACACTTCAGCCGGGCGAACAAGTTTCTGGAGCAGAACGGCGAGACGCCGATCGAGTGGCGGTTGCCGTCGGTCTGAAGATTGTGGCGAGGGGGCTTGCCCCCGTTGGGTCGCGCAGCGGCCCCAAAACCAGCCACACTGCATTTCTCAAATTTTACGACTGCTTCGCAGCCGAACGGGGGCAAGCCCCCTCGCCACAGGACTCATGTCAGGGAGAATCCGGCTCCCGGTTCCAATACCGAAACAAAGGCTCCGCCAGAAACAATACAAACAACAGCCGCATCACCTGCATCGCCGTTACCAACGGCACCGACAATTGCAGGGTTTCTGCCGTCAAACTCATCTCGGCAATCCCGCCGGGCATCATGCCCAAGGTCAGTGAGCGCAGATCCAGATGGGTCAGCGCACTCAAACCCAATGCCGCCAAAGTGGCGATCAACATGGTCAACACCGTGCCCAGCAGGGTTCGGCCCATGAAGGACGGCGCCCGCCGGAAGAACTGCCGATTGAAGTGACACCCCAACCCGCTGCCAATCAGCCACTGGCCAATCTGACTGCCGCCATTGGGCAGACCGATGTGCAGGTCCCAGGCAATGCTCACCGTCGCAGTCACCAGCAACGGTCCGAACAGCCAGGGATTGGGTTGTCGCAGCCGCTCCCAGACCCAGGCGGCAAGGGCGCCCGCCGGAAACAGAATGGCCAGCCACCACCAATTGACGGTCGTTGGATGCAAGACCGGCGCACCGTCGCCCAACAGATACTTGAACGCCGCCGGCACACACAGCACCACCACCAACACCCGCAAACTTTGCCCCGCCGCGACACGGCTGAGCACCGCGCCGTTGCGGGCGCCAAGGTTGACCATTTCGCCGGAGCCACCGGGCATGCTGGAAAAGAATGCGGTGGCGCGATCTTCCCCGGTACGCCGCATCAACCAGACCCCGACCACCGCGGACAGGCTGGTGACCAACGCACCGAAGAAGATCAGACCAAAGTGGCTCAACACCTGCTCCATCACCACCGGGGTGAAGTGCAGGCCGATGCCGATGCCGACGATCCACTGGCCGCACTTGCGCCCGCCAGGGATTTCCGCCAATTGCCAGGGAGTCAGGCAGCGCACCAGGATGATCGCCAGCAACGAGCCGACCATCCACGGTAGCGGCCAGCCGATCTGGCTGGCGAGGTAACCGCCCAGCAGACCGACCAGCGGTGTTCCCCACCAGCTTTTGAACGGGGTGCGATCAGACATCGGCGATAGCGCGCCGGGAGACCGAACGTTTGCGCCAGATACGCAGCAGCGGCATCAGCAACATGATTGCAGTCAACACCCAGCAACCGAATGTGATCGGGCTCGACCAGAGGATTTCCAGCGCACCGTTGGAAATCGACAGGGCGCGACGCAGGTTTTGCTCCATCAGACCTCCAAGGATGAAACCCAGCAGTACCGGCGACAATGGGAAGTCCAGCTTGCGCAGGATGTAGCCGAAGATGCCGATGCCGATCATCAGGAACAGGTCGAACGTGGTGGCATGCACCGCGTAGACACCGATCCCGGTGATGATCGCGATCACCGGCACCAGCGCCCAGTTTGGCACGGCGAGAATGCGGGTAAAGATGCGGATCATCGGAATGTTGAGGATCACCAGCATCACGTTGGCGACGAACAACGACGCGATCAGCCCCCAGACGATGTCCGGTTGCTGCTGGAACAACAGCGGGCCAGGGGTGATGTTGTACAGCGACAGCGCGCCGATCATCACCGCCGTGGTGCCCGAACCCGGAACGCCGAGGGTCAGCATCGGCACCAGTGCACCGCAGGCGGCGCCGCCGATGGCGGTTTCCGGAGCCGCGAGACCGCGCATATCGCCTTGTCCGAACGTGCCCTTGGCGCCGGCAATACGTTTCTCGGTCATGTAGGCCACAGCGCTGGCCAATGTCGCGCCGGCACCCGGCAACACGCCCATGATGAAGCCCAGCAAACCGCAACGGATGTTCACCACGAACACCGCCGAGGCTTCCTTGAAGTTGAACATCATGCGCCCGGTGGCTTTCACCGCTTCCTGGCCGCGGTGGGTTTTTTCCAGCAGCAGGAGGATTTCGCTGATGGAGAACAGGCCCAATACCAGCACGACAAACTGAATGCCGTCCGTCAGGTGAATGTTATCCCCGGTGAAACGGTATACGCCGCTGTTGGCGTCGATCCCGACGCTGGACAGAAACAGACCGATCAGCGCTGCAATGAAGGTCTTGAGCGGTCGGTCGCCAGCCATGCCGCCGAGACAGACAATCGCAAACACCATCAGCACGAAATACTCCGCCGGTCCGAAGGCAATCGCCCATTTCGCCAGCAGCGGGGCGAACAGCACCATGCCGCACGTCGCAATGAATGCACCGATGAACGAGCTCCACGCCGACAGCGACAGCGCTACACCGGCCAGGCCTTTGCGGGCCATCGGATAACCGTCGAGGGTGGTCATCACGGTGGAGGCTTCGCCCGGAATGTTCAGCAGGATCGAGCTGATCCGGCCGCCATACTCGCAACCCAGGTACACCGCCGCCAACAGGATCAACGCCGACTCCGGTGGCAGGCCGAGGGCGAATGCGATCGGAATCAGCAACGCCACGCCGTTGATCGGGCCCAGCCCTGGCAACAGACCGACGACGGTACCGATCAGGGTGCCGCACAGCGCGGTCACGAGATTGTATGGGGTCAGCGCGACGCCGAAGCCCTGACCCAAATAGCCTAGAGTATCCATATCAGTTCTCCAGAACGTCGAGCACGCCCAGCGGCAGTGGCACGTCCATCAACTTGTCGAACAGCAGATAAAGACCGATGGCCATCAGGCTGATGATCACCGCACTGGGCAGCCAGCGGCCGCCATACAGGCGTGCCATCGGGACACCGATCAGAATGCTGGCGACGATGAAACCAAGAGGTTCGAAGGTCCCGGCGAACACCAGCAACAGCAGCACGCAAATACCGATTTTGATCAGGGTTTCGCGGTCCAGTTTCGGGTCATCGTCGCTGTGCACGATCGGCGCCGGTCGAAACACCATGTACAGCAAAGCCAGGCCCATCAGGCCGAGCATCAACAGAGGGAAGGCCCGAGGCCCGACCGGTTCGTAGGAAAAAGCCGCTTGATACGGCCACGCCATCAGGGCCAGGCCGATACAGGCCAGCAACAGCACCGAAGCGAAAATGCGTTGTATGAGCATGAGGAACTCCTGGGCCACGACCCCGAGAACCGGGGTCGTGGCCGCTAGACAGAGGCGATCACTGGATCAGGCCGAACTCTTTGGCCAGCACTTTGTAGTCCGCGACCTGCTTCTTCACGTAGGTGTCCAGCTCCGGGCCGGTCATGGCGAACGGGAACAGTTCACGCTGATCGCGCAGCTTGGCGAAGTCCTCGGAGGCCAGCAGTTTGTCGAAGGCGTCTTTCCACCAGGCGTAGTCTTCGTCGCTGACTTTTGGCCCGAGATAGAAACCGCGAACCACCGGCCAGACGATGTCATAGCCTTGCTCTTTAGCCGTCGGAATGTCTTTCATTTCCGGCTCGTCCAGACGCTTCTCGGAGAACACAGCGAGTAGACGCATGTCGCCGCTCTGGATGTGTGGCATGGAGTCGGAGATGTCGGTGCTGCCGACCTGGATGTGGCCACCCAGCAGGGCGGTGGCGATTTCACCACCGCCTTCGAGGGCGACGTAACGCAGGTCGCGCGGGTTGATTCCGGCCGCCTTGGCGATCAGAGCGGTTTGCATCCAGTCCTGGCTGCCGACGGTGCCGCCGGAGCCGATCACCACTTTGCTCGGATCTTTCTTCAGCGCCTGGACCAGGTCGTCCAGGGTCTTGTAAGGCGAATCGCTTTTCACCGCGATGGCGCCATAGCTTGTGCCGACGGCGGCCAGCCAGCGGACGTTGGTTTCATCGAAACGACCGAACTTGCCTTGCGCCAGGTTCAGCAACGAACCGCTGGACCACGCCACCAGCGTGCCGGCGTCGGCTGGACGCTGAGCGACCACCGCGTTGTACGCCACCGCGCCGACACCGCCGGGCATGTAGGTCACGCGCATCGGTTTGGTCAGCAGTTTTTCGTTCACCAGCGCGCTTTGCGCCAGTTTGCAGGTCAGGTCGAAACCGCCGCCTGGCGACGCCGGGGCGATGCATTCCGGGCGTTTCGGTTCGGCCATCAATTGGCCGGCGAACAGCACGACGCTGGCGGCGAGAGCAACTTTACGCAATGACAGGTTCATTCAAGTCTCCTTGGGATTTTTGTTATGGACGTACTGAATTACCAAAGTGCAACGCTATAGCTCACCAGCAGACGCACTTCATCGGCATCGCGAGCGGAGTAGTTGGAACGGTAGGTGGCATTGCGCAGGCGTACGGCGACATCTTTCAGGGCGCCACTTTGTACGACGTATTTGATCTCGGTGTTGCGTTCCCACTCTTTGCCTTCATCACCGTTTTTGAGCTTGATGTTGTCACCGCTCAGGTAACGGCTCATGAAGCTCAGGCCCGGAATACCGAGTTTGGAGAAGTCATAGTCGTAACGCGCTTGCCAGGAGCGTTCTTCGGCGCCGGCAAAGTCGTTGATCTGCACGAAGTTGACCAGGTACGGATCGCTGCCATCGACGTAGGGGAAGGCACTGTCGCCGGACATGTGCTGATAGCCGGCGCTGAGTTTATGCCCGTTCAAGGCGTAGCTCACCAGACCGTTCAGGGATTTGTTGTCGATCTTGCCGCCCCGGGCCGCGCCCTCGTCGTCACTGATGGCCAATCGCAGATCGGTGCCGAACGTACCGGGGCCGAACGGTTGCGACGCGACAACGCCGAGGAAGTGCTGGTTGTAGACTTCATCGAGCTGAGCGAAGTGGTAGCTGCCGGTGATCTTGTCGGTGAACTTGTAGTCCACGCCGCCAAAGTCAAAGTGCTTGCCGGCCACGGTACCGGCGAAACGGCTGTTCTTGTTGTTGAGGGCGATGTCCTCGAAGTCGGTGCTGTCGCGGTCCTTGGCTTTCTCCAGACGCCCGCCGGTGAAGGTCAGGTTCTTGATCTCTTTGGAGGTCAGCAGGCCGCCTTCAAAGGTCTGCGGCAGAATGCGCCCGTCGTTGGGTTTGAGGATCGGCAGTTCCGGAATCAGGCTGCCGATTTTCAGTTCAGTGGCGGAGATTTTCACTTTGCCGGTCAGGCCGAGCTTGGAATACTCGTCAGCCGCGCGACCGTCGTCATGGGTCGGCAACAGGCCGGTGCCGGTGCGATCCGGACTTGAATCGAGTTTTACCCCCAGCATGCCCAGCGCATCGACACCGAACCCCACGGTGCCGTCGGTGTAACCCGATTGCAGATTGAGCATGAACCCCTGAGCCCATTCGTCCCGCTTGGATTGCTGGGCGCTGGTGCCATCGCGAAAGTCGCGGTTGAAATACATGTTGCGGGTTTCGAAGGTTGCCGTACTGTCTTCGAAGAAGGCAGCCTGGCTCAACGGCGAAAAGCCGGCGAGGGCGGCGGCACTGGCAAGGGCGGTATGGCTGAGACGGGAAAAACGAGCAGGCGGACGAGCCTGAAGCTGCATGGACAGCATGGTGACGTACTCCGTTTATTGTTCTTATTGGCGAAAACGCTTCGAGGCGTTTTTCGTACAGCGACGGCAGTCGAAACTGTCCGTGGCTGGACTCTAACCGGCCAACCTTTCGCTAACCTTTCAGCTGACTTTCCCTGTTTTCGGGCTTCACAGCGACGGATGCGGCTGTAAACTCCGCGCCAAAGAATGGCGTCGACCATCCCTGAATGAGGTAAAGATCCATGCGTGTTCTGCTCGTCGAAGACCACCTGCAGCTTGCCGAAAGTGTCGCCCAGGCGCTCAAGAGCACCGGCTTGACCGTGGATGTGCTGCACGACGGTGTGGCAGCCGATCTGGCCTTGAGCAGCGAGGAATACGCCGTGGCGATCCTCGATGTCGGCCTGCCGCGCATGGATGGCTTCGAAGTGCTGGCGCGCTTGCGGGCCCGGGGCAAGAACCTGCCGGTGCTGATGCTGACCGCCCGCAGCGACGTCAAGGATCGGGTCCATGGCCTGAACCTTGGGGCCGACGATTACCTGGCCAAACCCTTCGAACTGACAGAGCTCGAAGCCCGGGTCAAAGCCTTGCTGCGCCGCAGTGTGCTCGGCGGTGAACGTCAGCAGCGTTGTGGCGTGCTGGCCTATGATCTGGACACCCGGCGCTTTACCCTTGGCGAAGAATTGCTGACCCTGACCTCCCGCGAGCAGGCGGTGCTCGAGGCCCTGATCGCCCGTCCCGGTCGGGTGATGAGCAAGGAGCAACTGGCCGCCCAGGTCTTCGGTCTGGACGAGGAGGCCAGTCCCGATGCCATCGAAATCTATGTCCACCGCTTGCGCAAGAAACTCGATGGCCAGCCGGTAGCCATCGTGACGTTCCGCGGCCTTGGCTACCTGTTGGAAAGCCGCGATGCATAAGCTCAGCAGCCTGCGCTGGCGGCTGCTATGGAACCTCGCGCTGCTGTTGGTGGTGTTGATGCTCGCCAGTGGTTTGAGCGCTTACTGGAACGGTCGCGAAGCCGCTGACACTGCTTATGACCGGACCTTGCTGGCCTCGGCGCGGACCATCGCCGCCGGCCTGTCCCAGCGCGACGGCAGCCTCAGCGCCAACGTGCCTTACGTGGCCCTCGATACATTCGCCTACGACAGTGCCGGGCGAATTTTTTACCTGGTCAACGACATCAACCAGAAGTTGATCTCGGGCTACGAAAACCTGCCACCGCCGCCGCCGGGAACGCCGCGTACCGATGATTATCCGGCGCTGGCGCGTTTCTATAACGCGACTTATCAAGGGCAGAACGTGCGAGTGGTCAGCCTGCTCAAAGCGGTCAGCGAGCCGAACATGAACGGCATGGCGGAAATCCGCGTGGCGGAAACCGATGAGGCACGGGTCCGCATGGCTCGCAGCCTGATGGCCGACACGTTGTTGCGTCTGGGCATGTTGGCGATCGGTGCGCTGCTGCTGGTGTGGTTTGCGGTCAGTGCGGCGCTACGCCCGCTGGAGCGCTTGCGCACGGCGGTGGAAGAGCGTCAGCCCGATGACTTGCGGCCCTTGCCGTTGGTGGAAGTGCAGCACGAGTTGGGGCCGCTGGTGCGTGCGCTCAATCACTTTACTGAGCGTTTGCGCGGACAGTTCGAGCGCCAGGCGCAGTTCATCGCTGACGCCGCCCACGAATTGCGTACCCCGTTAGCGGCGCTCAAGGCACGGCTCGAACTGGGTATGCGGTCGAACGAACCCGAAACCTGGCGCAGCACCCTGGAAACCGCCGCCCAGGGCACAGATCGCCTGACCCATTTGGCCAATCAATTGCTTTCGCTGGCACGGGTCGAGAATGGCGCCCGGGCAATCGCCGAGGGCGGTGCGCAGTTGCTCGACCTCAGTCAGTTGGCCCGTGAGCTGGGCATGGCCATGGCGCCGTTGGCCCATGCGCGTGGCGTGGCGCTGGCACTGGAAGCCGACGAACCGGTGTGGCTGCGCGGCGAGCCGACGCTGTTGAACGAACTGTTGAGCAATCTGGTGGACAACGCGCTGGCCCACACGCCACCGGGCGGCAATGTAATCCTGCGGGTCATGGCACCGGCGGTGCTGGAGGTTGAGGACGATGGCCCGGGAATTCCCCTTGAAGAGCGGGATCGGGTGTTCGAGCGTTTTTATCGGCGTAACGATCAGGTGGCCGGATCAGGACTGGGATTGGCCATCGTCGGCGAGATCTGCCGCGCCCACCTGGCGCAGATCAGCCTGCACGATGGCGAGCGGGCGGGGTTGAAGGTGCGGGTGAGTTTTATTGCCGGAGAGTGAACACAGCCCTGTGGCGAGGGGGCTTGCCCCCGTTGGAGCGCGAAGCGGTCCCCGGCGTCCGTCTGGTATCTAGCAGGTTTTTACGACTGCTGCGCAGCCGAACGGGGGCAAGCCCCCTCGCCACAGAAATCAATAAAACATCGACCGAGACTCTTCCAGATCCTTGCACATCGCCTTGTTCTCCGGATCGATCCCCAGCTTCTTGAAGGCCGGCACGCTAAATGGATCAATACGGGCCAGTGGATGATCGGTGTCCTTGTGGCAGTACAGGCTGGCCACTTGCACCAGATCGACATAATCGACCCGTTCCGATTGCCGCTTGAAATCCAGATACAGCCCCGGTAATTGCACCAGCATTTCCGGAAACTCCCAGACCCTGAGCAATTTATCGCCGAGCAGCGGGTGAATCCGGTCGATCACATGGTTGAGGCTGACCGGGTCAGACAGCAATTCATAGTGATCTTCGGCGTAGGTGAGGATCGGCAGTACACCAATCTGATGCACGAGCCCGCCGAGCGCGGCCTGATCAGGCTTGAGCTGTGTGTAATTGCGGCACAGCGCATAGCTGACGCCGGCGATCTCCAGGCTCTTGCGCCAGACTTCGCGCATTTTCTGTTCCACCACTTCGGAACGGGCATTAAAGATCTGTTCCATCACCAGGCCGATGGCCAGGTTGCTGCTGTAATTGACGCCCAGACGGGTGATGGCCGTGTGCAGATCAGTCACTTCCTGGGTTGCGCGCAGCAACGGGCTATTGACCACTTTGATCAGGCGCGCCGACAGCGCGGTATCTCGGCCAATCACTTTGCTCAATGTGCTGACACTGATTTCCGGGTCTTCGGCGGCCTTGCGAATCTGCAGGGCCACTTCCGGTAACGTTGGCAGAACCAGGTCATCGTTATCGATGGCCTCAACCAAATCCTGTTGGACCTTATCCGCCAGCTCGCTCATTTCTTTTCTCTAGGGTATTGCGACAAGTGCTGCTGTTAACGCTGGATTTCGCGATCACGATCCAGTTGGTAAGGCAGGTCGAGCAGATGCAGGCCCGGACCTTCGAGTGCGCCAAGGTGCAGGTTGCCATCTTCTGCAGCTTCGGCTTGCAGCACGGCAAGGAGTTCAATGTTTTGCCCGGTGCGGGCGGCCAGCACCACTTCACCGATCGAACTGCCGTGGGTCGGGGAGAACAGTTGGGTACCGGGCTCCGGTAATTCGCTGGCCTCCAGTTGCAGGCGATACAACCGGCGCTTGAGCTTGCCCAGGTATTGCATGCGCGCGACGATTTCCTGGCCGGTGTAGCAACCTTTCTTGAAACTCACACCACCGACGGCTTGCAGATTGAGCATCTGCGGGATGAACAGCTCGCGGGTGCTCGGCATGACCTGACCGATCCCGGCGCGGATCTGGCCCAGCAGCCATTGGTTCAATTCACCTTCGGCCAACAGAGCGGACAGCTTGCCCTTTATGGCGTCGGCTTGATCGGCGCGAACCCAGAGTTCAGCGCGGTTCGGCGAGACGCGAAGGGCGATCAGGCCGTCATTGCGCGCTACGCTGTCGGTTTCTGCCGGTAGTTCCAGGCCCAGACTGGTCAGTGCCGCATCGCCATGCTCAAGGCCAAAGCGAACCCAGAAGGCACTTTCATCGGTCAGTTTCGATTTGGAGAACACCGCGTACTTTTTCAGGTCCGCCAGTTGCGGCTCCAGCAGCTCGATGGCCATCGCCATGAGCACACCGTCGCCTTCCAGCAGAATGCGGAAACTCGACTGCATCCGGCCTTTCTGCGTGCAACGCGCGCCAAGGCTGGCCTGGGTGTCGCTCAGGTAATTAAGGTTGCAAGTCAATTGGCCTTGCAGGAATTTGCCGGCATCCGCGCCGCGTACCGCGAGAACGCCTTCGTGAGACAGGGTGCAGAAAAAAGCAGAATCGGCCATGGGTCATCGCAGGGTAAAGAGTCCGAGGGACATCATAAGGGGGCGCCCATGAAATGGGTAGTTCACAAAGGATCGATGGGGGCGACCAACGCCGACTGTTCGAGCGGGCCCGGGGCTGTATACTTGCCGCCTATTTGAGGAGCGCTCCATGGTCGAAGATGTTGAACTGAATCGCCTCTACTGGCACAGCCGCCGCGGCATGCTTGAGCTTGACGTGTTGCTGGTGCCGTTTGTGAAAGAGGTTTACCCGCACCTCAACGAGGTCGATCGCGCGTGCTACGTCAGGCTGCTCGAATGCGAAGATCAGGACATGTTCGGCTGGTTCATGGAGCGTGCCGAGTCGGAAGATCCGGAGCTTCAGCGCATGGTTCGCATGATCCTGGATCGTGTCCAGCCCAAGTAACGTGTTCGAATGCCGCTGGCATGCCTCACGGCAGTTGCTGGCGGCGTATCTTCTGGCCCAGCTGTTCGCGCTGGGTTCGTTGTTTCTTCTTTTCATACCGGTCTGGGCCAGTTTGCTCGGCGCTTTTTGCTGTCTGGCTCATGGCGTCTGGGCATTGCCGCGACAGATTTTGCTGACACACCCACAGGCGTTTCGCGGCTTGCGTCGCGATGCCGATGGTTGGCAGTTGTGGAATCAGGCGGTAGGTTGGCAGCCCGTGCAGCTGCGGCCGGACAGTCTGGCGTTGCCATTGATTGTGGTACTGCGTTTTCGTCTGCGCGATGAGCGACGGATCAGGGCGATCTGTGTGCCGCGCGATTCGCAGGCGGCGGATGTGCACCGACGCCTGCGGGTTCGGCTCAAGTTCAGTCGGCGTAGGTGGGCGGCACCAGAATAGTGTCCAGGGCGACCGGCAACATGTTCGGATAGTCGAGGGTGTAATGCAGGCCGCGACTTTCCTTGCGCTCCATGGCTGACCGGATCATCAGGTCTGCTACCTGAGCGAGGTTGCGCAGCTCGATCAAATCCCGGCTGACCTTATAGTTGCTGTAGAACTCGTCGATTTCGTCCAGCAACAGTTGCACTCGGTGTTGAGCCCGTTGCAGGCGCTTGTTGGTGCGCACGATGCCGACGTAGTCCCACATGAATCGCCGCAGTTCATCCCAGTTGTGCGCAATGATCACGTCTTCGTCCGAATCGGTGACCTGGCTCGCATCCCAAACGGGCAGGGCGGTTGGAATCGATACTTCTGGCAACTGCTCAAGAATGTCCGCCGCCGCCGAACGAGCGTAAACGAAACACTCCAGCAGCGAGTTGCTGGCCATGCGGTTGGCGCCATGCAGGCCGGTGAAGCTGGTTTCGCCAATCGCATACAGGCCCGGCACATCGGTGCGACCCCGCTGATCGACCATCACGCCACCGCAGGTGTAGTGCGCCGCCGGTACCACCGGGATCGGTTGCTTGGTGATATCGATGGAAAACTCCAGGCAGCGTTCATAAACCGTCGGGAAGTGCGTCTTGATGAAATCTTCGGGTTTGTGGCTGATATCCAGATAGACGCAGTCGATACCCAAGCGCTTCATCTCATGGTCGATGGCGCGGGCGACGATGTCCCGTGGTGCCAGCTCGGCCCGTGGGTCGAAACGCTGCATGAAGCGTTCACCATTGGGCAGCTTCAGATGGCCGCCTTCGCCGCGCAGGGCTTCGGTGATCAGGAAACTCTTGGCTTGTGGGTGATAAAGGCAGGTGGGGTGGAACTGGTTGAACTCCAGGTTTGCCACCCGGCAGCCCGAACGCCAGGCCATGGCGATACCATCACCGCAAGCACCGTCGGGGTTGCTGGTATAGAGGTAGACTTTTGCCGCGCCGCCCGAGGCAAGGATCACGAAGCGTGCGCCGTAGGTGTCGACTTCACCGGTGCCGCGGTTAAGCACATAGGCGCCGAGGCAACGGTCGCCTTCAAGGCCCAGGCGCTTTTCGGTGATCAGGTCGACCGCGACCCGCTGCTCCAGCAGTTCGATGTTGGGACGCTGCTTGGCCTGATCGAGCAGGGTCCTGAAGATCGCTGCGCCCGTTGCGTCAGCTGCGTGGATGATGCGCCGATGGCTGTGACCGCCTTCGCGGGTCAGGTGAAACTCGAAACCACCGTCTTCGGTGCCGGACTGTTCATCGCGGGTAAAAGGCACGCCTTGGTCGATCAGCCATTGAATCGCCTCTCTGCTGTGCTCGACCGTAAAGCGCACAGCGTCTTCATGGCACAGGCCACCGCCGGCGTTGAGGGTGTCATCGACATGGGATTCGACAGTGTCGGTGTCATCCAGAACGGCAGCGACACCGCCCTGGGCCCAGAAAGTTGAGCCATTGGCGAGGTCGCCTTTGCTCAATACGGCGATGCGCAAATGACCGGGCAAGGTCAGCGCAAGGCTCAAGCCGGCAGCACCGCTGCCAATTACCAGAACATCGTGTTGAAACTGTTGGCTCATTTCAGGATTCCGCTCAAAGCGACCCGGGTCGGGGTTGGCGCAAGACAGCTGGATCGGCGAGTCAAGACAGCCACACAGCCCACTAGTATATAGAGGGGGGGAGCGGCACAATAGCCGGGCCAGCATGGCATTGTGAAACTACTGTGACGGAAAAGGCTGGACACTTCGTCGGAAGTTTTTTTGATGGCTTCGGCGACAAGAGGACTGTATCGCGGATTTAACAGTCTTTTTCTCTTCACGGTTGCACAATGTCGGTTTCGGGCAGCTATAAATATGGAACTTTTGCCAAAGGCCCAAGATCAATAGACGGTTGCCTGAAACAAGGGACAGCGTCGGCTTCGGTGCAGGACTTGCGATTGGGTCCTTGCTGATGAATCCGATGACAAGATTATTCGCGCAGCCGGGTTATCCCGCGCTGCGCTTTTCGTGCGTGCCAAATCAGAGCCCGCAGGAAACTTGCTTGGAGGGGGAGAACTTTTGCGAAAAGCCCGAGTCTATGTTTGCAAGTCTGGTCGTTCAGTAATGCAAGCCTCCTTCGAGCTTATCGAGGAGTGTTCATGCTAACCCAGGAAGAGGATCAGCAGCTGGTCGAGCGCGTTCAACGCGGCGACAAGCGAGCTTTCGATCTGCTAGTGCTGAAATACCAGCACAAAATTCTCGGGTTGATCGTGCGGTTCGTGCACGACACCCATGAAGCCCAGGATGTCGCACAGGAAGCCTTTATCAAGGCATACCGTGCACTTGGTAATTTTCGCGGAGACAGCGCGTTTTATACGTGGCTTTACCGCATCGCCATCAACACGGCGAAAAACTATCTGGTTTCACGCGGCCGCCGGCCGCCGGATAGCGATGTCAGTTCCGAGGATGCAGAGTTCTACGACGGCGATCATGGCCTCAAGGATCTCGAGTCGCCAGAACGTGCATTGCTGCGGGATGAGATCGAAGGCACCGTCCATCGAACCATTCAGCAACTGCCAGAAGATTTGCGTACGGCTTTAACTTTACGTGAATTCGATGGTCTGAGTTACGAGGACATTGCCAGCGTCATGCAGTGTCCGGTGGGTACCGTGCGCTCCCGGATTTTCCGCGCCCGGGAAGCCATCGATAAAGCCCTGCAGCCGTTGTTGCAGGAAAACTGAGACAGCGGCGACAGCCAAGAGAGGAACGCCATGAGTCGTGAAGCCCTGCAGGAATCGCTGTCCGCAGTGATGGATAACGAAGCGGACGAATTGGAATTGCGTCGGGTGTTGAATGCCTTCGACGATGTTGAAACCCGCGATACCTGGGCTCGTTACCAGATCGCTCGGGCAGTTATGCACAAAGATTTGTTGCTTCCTCGTCTGGACATCGCTGCGGCAGTCTCTGCTGCGCTGGCTGACGAAGCCGTACCGGCAAAAGCTTCTCGCGGTCCATGGCGCAGCCTGGGTCGTCTGGCAGTTGCTGCTTCGGTGACCGTTGCCGTGCTGGCAGGTGTTCGTCTGTATAACCAGGACGAGATCGCCGGTGTCGAGTTGGCCCAGCAATCCAGTCAACCGGGTCTGACCGCTCCTCAGGTCAAGGGTCCCGCTGTATTGGCAGGCTACAATGAGAGTTCGGAAGCCACTGGCCCTATGGCCAACGGCGTATTGCAAGGTCAGCCAGGCTGGCACGATCAGCGTCTGCCAGGTTACTTGCGCCAACATGCTCAACAGGCTGCATTGAAAGGTACTGAGAGCGCTCTGCCTTACGCTCGTGCAGCAAGTCTGGAAAACCGTTAAGGAGGATCATGCGCGCCATACCTCTACTTACGCTTCTGCTCAGCGGCTGGTTTGTTGTTCCAGCCCACGCCGATGAAGCCCAGGACTGGCTGAAGCGTCTGGGACAGGCGGAGCAAACGCAGAGCTTCCACGGTACTTTCGTCTACGAGCGTAACGGTAGTTTCTCTACCCATAACATCTGGCATCGCGTCCAGGATGGCAAGGTCCGCGAGCGTTTACTCCAGCTCGACGGCTCGGCACAGGAAGTCGTGCGCATTGATGGGCATACTCAATGCGTGAGCGGCACCCTGATAGCAGGGCTGGGGGACTCACCCAACTCCACCGCTCGTGCACTCGATCCACAAAAGCTAAAGAATTGGTATGACCTTGCCGTCATTGGCAAGTCGCGTGTGGCCGGGCGTGCGGCGGTGATCGTGTCGTTAAAGCCTCGCGATCAGCATCGTTACGGTTTTGAGCTGCATCTGGACAAGGAAACCGGTTTGCCGTTGAAGTCATTGTTGCTCAATGACAAAGGGCAACTGCTGGAGCGGTTCCAGTTCACCCGACTGGACACTGCCGAGATGCCTTCCGACAGCGATTTGCAGCCAGGTTCTGACTGCAAAACCATTACCCTCGACAGTGACAAGGCTTCCGCCGTCAAAACTGCGCAGGTCTGGCATTCGGACTGGTTACCGCCAGGTTTCGAGCTGACCAGCAGTACCTCTCACAAGGACCCGGAGACCAAAGCCCAGGTCAACAGTCTGATGTTCGACGACGGTCTGGCCCGATTCTCGGTATTCCTTGAGCCGTTGAATGGCGCAACAGTCACTGATACGCGTACCCAGCTGGGGCCAACCGTTGCTGTCTCCCGGCGATTGACTACACCGCAAGGCGAGATGATGGTGACCGTTGTCGGTGAAATACCGATTGGCACCGCCGAACGGATTGCGCTGTCTATGCGCAACGATGCCGCGGCTACCAGCAAGCAGTGAGCTGATCAGCCTCGCCCATCTGGGGCTGGTTGGAGCGGGGATCGGTAATGGCT
This sequence comes from Pseudomonas sp. TE12508, assembly GCF_056279485.1. Taxonomy (NCBI): domain Bacteria; kingdom Pseudomonadati; phylum Pseudomonadota; class Gammaproteobacteria; order Pseudomonadales; family Pseudomonadaceae; genus Pseudomonas; species Pseudomonas sp. TE12508. Next base: position 251,072 of record NZ_JBWCCN010000003.1, read on the forward strand.
GTCGCGCCATTAATGTCTCGAAATGTTTTGCCGAGCATTTTCATTTGCAAATATCCCGAAAATTTTTTATAGGTCAGAGCCCCCTCGGCTCTGGCCTTGTTTGTTGTTCCCGGAACAAAAATACCGGCGTATCGTTTCCGGTGTTCCTTGCTCCATATCGCTTAACCATGCTCGTCGTAACGGGAGCCGTATGTCGATACCACGCTTGAAGTCTTATCTCTCCATTTTTGCCACCGTGCTAGTGCTCGGTCAGGCGGTCGCTGCGCAAGCGGTCGAGTTGCCTGACTTCACGCAGTTGGTCGAGCAAGCCTCGCCCGCGGTGGTTAACATCAGTACTACCCAGAAGTTGCCGGACCGTAAGGTGTCCAGCGAACAAATGCCTGACCTTGAAGGCTTGCCGCCGATGCTGCGCGAGTTCTTTGAACGGGGCATGCCGCAGCAGCCGCGTTCCCCTCGTGGCGATCGTCAGCGTGAAGCGCAATCCCTGGGCTCGGGCTTTATCATTTCGTCCGACGGTTACATCCTGACCAACAACCATGTGATTGCCGATGCCGACGAGATTCTCGTGCGCCTCGCCGATCGCAGTGAGTTGAAGGCCAAGCTGATCGGTACCGATCCGCGCTCCGACGTTGCTTTGCTGAAAATCGAAGGCAAGGACCTGCCGGTTCTGAAGCTTGGCAAGTCGCAGGACCTGAAAGCTGGTCAGTGGGTCGTGGCCATCGGTTCGCCGTTCGGTTTTGATCACACGGTGACCCAAGGTATCGTCAGCGCCATCGGCCGTAGCCTGCCAAACGAAAACTATGTGCCGTTCATCCAGACCGACGTGCCGATCAACCCGGGCAACTCCGGTGGTCCGCTGTTCAACCTGGCCGGTGAAGTGGTCGGCATCAACTCTCAGATCTATACCCGTTCCGGCGGCTTCATGGGCGTGTCGTTCGCGATCCCTATCGATGTGGCGATGGACGTTTCCAATCAGCTGAAAAGCGGCGGTAAAGTCAGTCGTGGCTGGTTGGGGGTAGTGATCCAGGAAGTGAACAAGGATCTGGCCGAGTCGTTCGGTCTCGAGAAGCCGGCCGGTGCGCTGGTGGCTCAGATCCAGGATGATGGTCCGGCTGCGAAGGGTGGTCTGCAAGTGGGCGACGTGATCCTCAGCATGAACGGTCAACCGATCGTCATGTCCGCCGATCTGCCGCACCTGGTAGGCGCGCTGAAGGCTGGCTCGAAAGCCGATCTTGAAGTGATCCGCGAAGGCAAACGCAAGAACGTCGAGCTGACCGTCGGCGCTATCCCTGAGGAAGGCAAAGAGCTGGAAGCCCTGCCTAAATCCAGCGTCGAGCGCAGCAGCAATCGCCTGGGTGTTTCCGTGGCCGAGTTGACCGAAGAGCAGAAGAAAACCCTCGACCTCAAGGGTGGCGTGGTTATCAAGGAAGTTCAGGATGGCCCTGCTGCCCTGATCGGCTTGCAGCCGGGCGATGTGATCACTCACCTGAATAACCAGGCAATCGGCTCCTCCAAGGAATTCACGGACATTGCCAAGGCACTGCCGAAGAACCGCTCGGTGTCGATGCGGGTTCTGCGTCAAGGTCGCGCCAGCTTCATCACCTTCAAACTTGCTGAGTAAACCGGTTGTCGGCTGAATAAAAAACCGCCTCGAAAGAGGCGGTTTTTTTGTACCTGGATTTTTTGTTTCTGAAGCGGTCAGCCCATCATGTCCTTGACCATGCGTTCCTGCTCCATCAACTCACGTTGCCGTGCGTCGATCCGCGATGACAGCGGGAAGTTGCTGCCAGCTTTGCGCTTGGCGAAGTCCAGTTGCTGGATTGCCTGGCGATAGTCGCCCACCAGCGCAAAGTACTCCGCACGAGCCTGATGCAGGCCGATGATGTTGCCCGACAGGCCACGAGTCTCGGCCACCATGTACCAGACGTCCGGATCATCGGGTCGGCTCTTGAGCAGGGTTTCCAGCGCTTTTTCCGCATCGCTCGCTCGGTTCTGCTTGAGCAGCAGGTCGACGCGCACCTGATTCAGCGGGTAGTTGCCGGGGTATTGAGTGAGCATCCGGTCGACCCGAGATTGAGCATCGGGCAGACGATTATTGGTGATGTCCAGATCGACCTGCGCCAGGTTGTAGATGATCTCGTTCGGCGATTTGGCCAGCAGCAGCTTGAGGTTCTCCCGAGCCTCATTTAGCTGGCCACCCTTGATCTGGGCGATTGCCAAGCCATAGCGCGCGACATCGTTTTTCGGGTTTTCATCGAGTTGGGCCCGAAAGCGCTTGGCGCCCAGGCCTGGGGTTTCTTCGTAGATCAGTTGCACGCGCGCCCGAATCAGCTGGTAACGCATGCTGTCTTCGATACCGCCCGGTTTGGCCTGTTCGGCGCGGTTACGGGTGTCGGCGATCCGCGATTCGGTTACCGGGTGAGTCAGCAGGAATTCTGGTGGCTTAGCGTCGAAGCGGTACTGGCGCATCAGCCGTTCGAACATGGTCGGCATCGAGCGCGGGTCGTAGCCGGCCTTTTCCAGATTCATGATGCCGATACGGTCGGCTTCCTGTTCATTCTGGCGCGAGAAGCGTCGTTGCTCCTGAATCGCCGCCGCCTGAGTACCGGCAATGGCTGCGATCCCGGCATCGCCTGCACCGGCCGCGGCAATCACGATGCCAGCCAGCAGTGCTGCCATCATGGGCACTTGCATGCGTTGCGACGCTTCGACACCGCGGGCGAAGTGACGCTGCGACAAGTGAGCCAGTTCGTGGGCCATTACCGAAGCATATTCGCCCTCGGTCTGGGCATTGAGGAACAAGCCACCGTTGACGCCGACGATTCCGCCCGGCGCAGCAAAAGCGTTGAGCTGCGGGCTGTTGATCAGGATGAACTCCAGGCGCCGGTCATTGACCTGGCTGGTTTCTACCAAGCGGTAGACGCTGGATTCGACGTAATCCTTGAGCTGCGGATCGTTGAGCTGCGACACCTGACTGCGCAACAGCGCCAGCCAGGCACGGCCCAATTGGTGTTCCTGTTGCGGCGAGACGATGGCAGAACTGGCGTCACCAAGTGACGGCAAGTCGTCGGCGAAGCCCGGTGAGGCGAGCAGGCAAGCGAGCGTCAGCAGGGTAGGGCGCAAAAAAGTCATGCACAAAGCCTTAGTCGACAAAGACCTTACTGTAGCCGGACACTACGCTTGGGACCAGATATTCTAAGCGGCTTAACCCCCGCCCCGGAGTGATTCAATGACTGACACAGTAACCCACGACGCCGAACTGGACGCCAGCGGTCTGAATTGCCCGTTGCCGTTGCTCAAAGCCAAACTGGAGCTCAACCGACTGGCCAGCGGTGCGGTACTCAAGGTGATCGCCACCGATGCAGGTTCCCAGCGCGACTTTCGCACCTTTGCCCGATTGGCCGGTCATACGCTGCTTCGTGAAGAAGATGAGGCGGGTGTTTACCGCTATTGGTTGAAAAAAGCCTGAAACCTGCTGCGTTCGTTTCTAAGGATTATTGATGTTCAAGGTGTTACGCGACTGGATTCAGCGCTACTTCTCGGATGAAGAAGCCGTGGTGCTGGCGGTGCTGCTGTTTCTGGCATTTACCGCGGTGCTCACCCTGGGTGGAATGCTCGCGCCCGTACTGGCCGGTATGGTGCTGGCGTATCTGATGCAGGGGCTGGTAGTGACCCTCGAGCGCCTGCGCGTGCCGGGTGGCGCGGCGGTGGGGCTGGTTTTCGCGTTATTCATGGGGTTGTTGCTGGTTTTTATCATCATCGTGGTACCACTGCTCTGGCACCAATTGATCACGCTGTTCAACGAATTGCCCGGCATGCTCGCCAAGTGGCAGTCGCTGCTGTTGCTGCTGCCCGAGCGCTATCCGCATCTGGTGTCGGATGAGCAAGTGCTGCAGGCGATCGAAGTGGCGCGAGGTGAGATCGGCAAGTTCGGCCAGTGGGCGCTGACATTCTCGTTGTCGAGCCTGCCGCTGCTGGTGAACATCATGATCTACCTGGTGCTGGTGCCGATCCTGGTGTTCTTCTTTCTCAAGGACCGGGAGATGATCGGCCAGTGGGTCCGCGGTTATCTGCCGCGCGAGCGGGCGCTGATTACCCGGGTCGCCCAGGAAATGAATCGGCAGATCGCCAATTACATTCGTGGCAAGGTCATCGAAATCTTCATTTGCGGTGGCGTGACTTACATCGCCTTCGTGGCGCTGGGGCTCAACTATTCGGCGCTGCTGGCGTTGCTGGTGGGTGTGTCGGTGGTGGTGCCTTACGTCGGGGCGGTGGTGGTGACCGTGCCAGTGCTGCTGATTGCACTATTCCAGTGGGGCTGGAGCGATCAGTTCATCTATTTGATGGCGGTCTACGGGATCATCCAGACACTGGACGGCAACGTGTTGGTGCCACTGCTGTTCTCGGAAGCGGTCAACCTGCACCCGGTGGCGATCATTTGCGCGGTGCTGTTGTTTGGTGGGTTGTGGGGCTTTTGGGGGGTGTTCTTTGCGATTCCCCTGGCGACGCTGTTCAAGGCTGTGCTGGATGCCTGGCCGCGCAAGGAACCTGTGGTGGCGCCGCTGCTTTAACGGTCAGTACTGGTTATGCGGTGAGGCTGATGGCCCCATCCCGAGCAGGCTCGGTCCCACAAAGTTTGCGCAAATCCTGTGGGAGCGAGCCTGCTCGCGATGGCGTCCGAACAGGCACTAGATGAATCAGGCCTTGTTCAGCGCCTGAGCAGCAGCCAAAACCGCATCCACATGCCCCGGTACCTTCACGCCGCGCCATTCCTGACGCAGCACGCCGTTCTTGTCGATCAGGAACGTGCTGCGATCAACGCCCATGTATTCCTTGCCGTAGAGCTTCTTCAGCTTGATCACGTCGAACAGCTGGCACAGCGCTTCTTCCTTGTCACTGATCAGCTCGAAGGTGAAAGCCTGTTTGGCTTTGAAGTTTTCATGGGATTTCAGGCTGTCGCGAGACACGCCGAAGACTTCAGTATTGGCGGCTTTAAAGGCGTCAAGCTGATCACGAAAACCCTGACCCTGGGTGGTGCAGCCCGGCGTGCTGTCCTTCGGATAGAAGTAAATCACCACTTGCTTGCCTTTGAGGCCCGCGAGGCTGACGGATTGCCCGCTGGTGGCGGGTGCTTCGAAGTCGGCAACCGGTTGGTCGATGGCTACGGCCATGAAAGCTTCCTTACATTGGGTTTTGTGGGCGCCACGGTTCAATCAGTGCGTCCAGGTTCATGGCGTCGGCGAAATCCAGGAACTGGTCACGCAACCAGCTGATCTGGGTGCCGGCCGGCAAGGTCACGGTAAACGTGGCGTTAAGCATGGTGCCGCCTGTCTGCGGGGCCTGATAGGTGTCGCAGGTCAGGTTCTCCAGTTCGACGTTGTGATCCATGAAGAACTGGCACAGCTCGTTGATAATGTCCGGGCGGTAGGCCGAGCTGACGTAGGCAACGTATGGCAGGGCCTGGGGACGGTTCTCCAGGGCAGCGCTGCGGACTACGTTAACGGTAAAGGCATGCCGTTTGGCCAGCACTGGCAGGCTGCCTTCGAGGCGCGCCAGGGCGTCCCAGCTGCCCGAGATTTCAAGGATCAACGCACTGCATTCGCCATGACGCGTCAGGCGAGAGGTGACCACGGCGCAGCGGTTTTCATGGCTGGCGCGGCACAGGACGTTAGTCAGCTCCATGGGGTTGGCGCCGAGGGCACTGATGACAAGGAATTGTTCGCGAACTGTGGGGGTGGACATGCAGCATTCCTAAAGCGATGAGCGGTCGATACTTTTATGGGCTTTTTTACCGGGACGAGCCTGCGGATGCGAATTCAGAAAACCCGGCCGAAGGTTGCGACGTGCTCCAGAGTGGCGAGAGCGAGGGGTGGCAACGCTGGATCGGGGCTTGTGATGCCGAAAATGGAGGCTGGAACGCGGCGTACGAGCTTATCAGTACCGATCAAAGTCTGAAGGGTAGCGAAAAGCAGCGCCAAGGGGAATGGCAGCAGCGCAGTACTTCGCTTGTACAAGCATCTTGGCGCCAGTACCATTACCGCTCTCTTTTTCCGGCAGGAGCGGTTGCATGATTGCGGGCAGTATGGTGGCACTGGTCACACCCATGGATGCACAGGGTCGTCTCGACTGGGACAGCCTGAGCAAACTGGTGGACTTCCACCTGCAAGAGGGCACCAACGCCATCGTGGCGGTCGGCACTACAGGTGAGTCGGCCACGCTTGACGTGAACGAACACATCGAAGTGATTCGTCGCGTGGTTGCCCAGGTTGCAGGGCGTATTCCGGTGATCGCCGGTACGGGCGCCAATTCGACGCGCGAAGCGATCGAACTGACCACCAACGCGAAGAACGCCGGCGCCGACGCGTGCCTGCTGGTAACCCCTTATTACAACAAGCCGACGCAAGAAGGCCTGTACCAGCACTTCAAGGCCATCGCCGAAGCCGTCGACATCCCGCAGATCCTTTACAACGTGCCGGGCCGTACCGCCTGCGACATGCAGGCCGAGACGGTGATCCGCCTGTCGACCGTGAAGAACATCATCGGCATCAAGGAAGCCACGGGCGACCTGCAGCGCGCCAAGGACATCCTGGCCGGCGTGAGCAGCGACTTCCTGGTGTATTCCGGTGACGACGCGACCGCGGTCGAGCTGATGCTGCTCGGCGGCAAGGGCAATATTTCGGTGACCGCCAACGTCGCACCGCGCGCCATGAGCGAGTTGTGTGCCGCGGCCATGGCCGGTGATGCCGTCAAAGCCCGGGCGATCCACGAAAAGCTGATGCCGCTCAATAAAACCCTGTTTATCGAATCCAACCCTATCCCCGTGAAATGGGCACTGCATGAAATGGGCTTGATGCCGGACGGTATCCGTCTGCCGCTCACCTGGCTCAGCGCTGCCTGTCACGAACCGCTGCGGCAGGCCATGCGCCAGTCCGGCGTCCTGGTTTAATTGAGGAAGTACTACGCATGAAGCGATTGGCCGGACTTTCCGCACTTGCCTTGATTATCTCCAGCACCAGTGGCTGCGGATGGATCTGGGGCCCGGAAGGTTATTTCCGTGACCGTGGTAGCGACTACCTGGAAGCGCAACAGACTGCACCGATGCAACTGCCACCGGACGTCAGCACCGCCAAGCGTCTGGATCCGCTGTTGCCGATCCCGCGCAACGTGGCTGACGACACCGCCAAGGGCGAATACATCGTGCCTCGTCCGCAGCCGCTGTCGGCCGCGGCTGATGCCAGCGACTACACCCTGCAGAAGAGCGGCGATTCGCGTTGGGTCATGGCCCAGCACCCACCGGCCGAAGTCTGGCCCGTGGCCGTGCAGTTCTTCCAGGACAACGGTTTCCGTCTGGACGAGCAACGCCCGCAAACTGGCGAATTCACCACCACCTGGCAGCGTTCCGACGAACTGTCCGCAGCAATGGCCAAGCGCTTGAGCGCAGCCGGTGTCGGCGCCGACAGTGAAAGCCGTGTGCGGGTGCGTATCGAACCAGGCGTGCAGCGCAACACCAGTGAAGTCTACGTGGTCAGCGCCGAGCGTCCTGCCGGCAGCACCGCCAATGTGGATTTCACCAATCGTTCGGTTAACACCGGCCTGGACGCAGCACTGGTCGACGACATGCTGGCAAGCATGAGCCGCACCTCGGAGAAGGGCGGTTCGGTCTCCATGCTGGCCTCTCGTGATTTCGATACGCCAAGTCGTGTCAGCCTGACCGAAGATGGCAGCGGCAACCCGGTGCTCAACGTCGGTTCCGATCTGGATCGTGCCTGGTCGAGTGTCGGTCGTGCGCTGGAGCAGGGCGAATGGCGTGTTGAAGACATCAACCGCAGCCTGGGCCTGTACTACATCAACCTCGCCGAAAAAGCCGAGAAGAAGGACGAGAAGCCAGGTTTCTTCGGCAGTCTGTTCGGCAGCAAGCCGGACAAGGAAGAAGTTGAAGCCCGCGCCGAGCGTTATCAGGTTCGCCTGAGCAAGGTTGGCGAGAACGTGCAAGTCACCGTCGAGAAAAACATCAACACCGTGGCGCCAGCAGAAGTGGCGCGCAAAGTGTTGAGCGTGATTCAGGACAACCTGGGCTGATCACATGCGTTTTGCCGTTCTCGGCAGCGGTAGCCAAGGGAACGGCACGCTGATAGCCAGCGACGACACGTATGTGCTGGTGGATTGTGGTTTCTCCCTGCGGGAAACCGAAAAACGCCTACTGCGACTGGGTGTGAACCCTTCGCAGCTGAGCGCGATACTCGTGACCCACGAACATGCCGACCACGTGCATGGCGTGGGTTTGCTGTCTCGGCGTTACAATCTGCCTGTCTACCTCAGTCGCGGGACCCTGCGCGGGATGCGCAAACCGATTGAACCCGCAGGCTTTCTGGCTGGCGGCGAGCAACTGCAAATCGGTAACCTGAGCATCGGCGTCATTGCCGTGGCCCATGATGCACAGGAGCCGACGCAGTATGTCTTCAGCGACGGTCAGCGGCGTTTCGGCTTGTTGACCGACCTGGGCTCATATTGCAACAAGGTGCTGGACGGCTATCGGGACCTCGATGCATTGATGATCGAGTCCAATCATTGCCGTGACTTGCTGGCTCGCGGTCACTACCCGTACTTTCTCAAGCAGCGGGTGGGCGGTGAATTGGGACATTTGAACAACCATCAGGCGGCATTCCTGGTGGCCGAGTTGGGCTGGCAAGGCCTGCAACACCTGGTCCTGGCCCATCTGAGCAGCAAGAACAACCTGCCGCAGCTGGCCCGGCAATGTTTTGTCGACACCCTCGGGTGCGACCCGGACTGGCTGCAACTGGCCGATCAAGATTCAGGGCTCGACTGGCGACACATCGCCTAGCCCACCTACTTAGCAAGCGGAGCCCATCATGGAAAAACGTGAAGAACTCTACCGCGGCAAAGCCAAATCGGTTTACAAGACCGACGACGCTGACCGCTTGATCCTGCTGTTTCGCAACGACACCTCGGCGTTCGACGGCAAGCGCATCGAGCAGCTCGACCGCAAAGGCATGGTGAACAACAAGTTCAACGCCTTCATCATGCAGAAACTCGAAGCAGCCGGCGTGCCGACTCAATTCGACAAACTGCTGGGCGACAACGAATGCCTGGTGAAGAAGCTCGACATGATCCCGGTTGAGTGCGTCGTGCGTAACTACGCCGCCGGCAGCCTGGTCAAACGCCTGGGCGTTGAAGAGGGCATGAAGCTCAACCCTTACACCTTCGAACTGTTCCTGAAGGACGACGCCAAGGGCGACCCGTTCATCAACGAATCCCACGTCGTGGCATTCGGTTGGGGCACCGCCGAGCAACTGGTTCGCATGAAAGAACTGTCGCTCAAGGTCAACGAAGTCCTGAGCAAACTGTTCGACGACGCCGGCCTGCTGCTGGTCGACTTCAAGCTGGAATTCGGCGTTTTCTCCGACGGCTCCATCGTCCTGGGCGACGAGTTCAGCCCGGACGGCTGCCGCCTGTGGGACAAGGCCACCGGCAAGAAAATGGACAAGGACCGCTTCCGTCAGGGCCTCGGTGACGTCATCGAAGCTTACGAAGAAGTCGCCAATCGTCTGGGCGTACCGCTGTAATCGACGCAAGCATCTGATAGCACGGAAAAATTTCGCTTAGGGGGTTCGCTTCCGGCAAAAGTGTTGTTATGATGCGCGCCGTTGGAGAGATGCCAGAGTGGCCGAATGGGACGGATTCGAAATCCGTTGTACCTTCACCGGTACCTAGGGTTCGAATCCCTATCTCTCCGCCATTACATAGAAAAAGCCCCGTAGATGAAAATCTACGGGGCTTTTTCGTTTACGCGGATTTTTCCGACTGGCCACTTTCACTGCATTTGCCTCAGGTTTTCAGCGTCGGATAAATCAGCTCAACAGCGTAAGAAAAATATGCCTGTTCCCAAGAAAAGTACCTCCGCTGAGTCGCTTTAATTACCACCCCCTGTATTTGTTGATCGCTTCGTGAATCAAGAAGTTATCTTCGAAATATCCCCTCACATTGAAAGACATTGCCGCAAAAATTCCTCATCTACTCTGGTTCTGCAGGTCACTGACCTGTCGTAATCAGCAGTCGCAAGGAGCGATCAATGTATTTTGAGATTTACAGGCAAACCCGTGGTATCGCACAAACTGGCAAGGGCCAATGGCGCTGGCGTTTGCGGGCGGGGAACCATGAAACGATTGCCAGTGGGGAGGCTTACGTCAACAAGTCTGATTGCGTGCATGCCATCAGTTTGATCAAAGGGACTCATGATCAGACCCCGGTCAAGGAGATATAGACTCCAGGGCGGTGAAGCTGCTCAGTCAGAGCAGCTTCTTTTTTTTTCCGAACGCTCGTATAAGTGCCGCGGATTTTTAGGGATCGGGTCATTTGCCAACCTGCATAGACGCCGATCGCAAGACCTCCCTAAACTGTCCGCCGTCTGGGATCGGGGGGTAATGGATGAATCGCAATGAACTGCGCAAGGCCGACATCAACCTGATGGTGGTGTTCGAGACATTGATGCTCGAACGCAACGTCACACGGGCGGCGGAGAAACTGTTCCTCGGTCAGCCGACCATCAGTGCGGCGCTGAACCGCTTGCGGACGATGTTCAACGATCCGCTGTTCATTCGGGTCGGACATCGCATGGAGCCGACGGCGCGGGCCGAGGAGATTATTCAGCACCTGTCACCGGCGTTGGACTCGCTGTCGGTGGCCTTGAGCCTGACCCATGATTTTGATCCGCTCAGCAGCACCATGACGTTTCGCATCGGGCTGTCGGACGATGTCGAGTTCGGCCTGTTGCCGCCATTGCTGCGTGCTTTGCGCCAGGAAGCGCCGAAGGTGGTGTTTGTGGTTCAGCATGTCGACTACTGGCGCATTCCCGACCTGCTGGCGTCTGGTGATATCACCGTTGGTATCAGCCAGACCCGCGGCCTGCCGGCCAACGCCAAGCGCAAATTGTTGCGACACATCCAGCCCAGTATTTTGCGCGCAGACGCCTCGGACACACCGCTGACCCTTGATGAATATTGCTCGCGGCCGCACGTGCTGGTGTCCCATACCGCGAATGTCAGTGGCTACGCCGATGAATGGCTGGCGGAGATCGGTCGTACACGCCAGGTAGTGCTGTCCGTTCCGCAGTACAGCTCGTTGCCGGCCTTGCTTGCCGGCACCGATCTGATCGCCAGCCTGCCGGATTACACGGCCGAGGCGATGGCCGCGTCCGGCCAACTGTTCAAGGAGCCGTTTCCGTTCAAGACGCCGACCCTGGACCTGTCCATGGTCTGGCTCAGTCATGTCGACAGCGATCCGGCCGAACGCTGGCTGCGCTCGCGTCTGGAGGCGTTCATGAGTGAGCGTGCGACTCTTGCGCCGTCCCAGTGAGTAGGGCGGCTCTGTGTTATATGTACGACCTTTCTACCAATCTTCAGGAGCCCCGTTATGCCCCACCTGCACATGGAATACACCGCCAACTTGCCCGAGTTGAATGCCGATGTGGCGTTGATGCGACTCAACAACGCGCTGGTCGCGTCCGGCCAGTTCGGTGCTGAGTTCGATATCAAGTCTCGTGCAGTGAAGGTCGAGACTTTCAAGGTGGGCACGGCACTGGGCGAGCGGGCGTTCGTGCATGTGAAGCTGGCGCTGTTGAGCGGTCGTTCGCCGGAGATCAAAAAGCAGTTGTCTGAAAGCCTGCTGGCCGTGGTGCAGGATGTGTGTGAGTGGCCGGCAGAAGTTGAGGTCCAGCTGTGTGTTGAAATCCTCGATATCGATCGAGAGTCCTACACCAAGACCGCCATCGGCCACTGAGTTTCAGGCCATTTCCTGCTCGGCGCAGGCTTTGATCACTTGCTCGCGTAGCCAGGTGTTGGCGCTGTCCTGATCGACGCTTTGACTCCACTGCATGTCCAGGGTGAAGCCCGGCAAGCCGTTGGGCGCTTCGCAGTGATTGAAGATTGCCTCGTTGGCCAGCAATTGCTGGATGCGTCGAGGCAAGGTCAGGATGAAATCGGTGCCGGTGATCATCTTCAGCGCCGCGCTATAACTGTTGGATCGCGCGACTATCTGTCGTTTGTGGGCCTGTTGAGCAAGCCAACCGTCGACCATATTGGTGGTAGATGTCCAAGGCGTCGGGAACACATGCCGGCGTTGAGTGAACGCTTGCAGGCTCAAGCGCGGTTCCAGCGGCGTGGCGCGTTTGTCGAAGACGCAGACCAAGTCATCTTCCAGCAGCCTCCTGGAGTTGAAATCGGTGTGGCTGCGATGAAAATTCGGGCCGAAACAGATCACCAGGTCGAGGCTGCCGTCGCGCAGTTCTTCGGCCGGGATGTCGGTTTCGAACTTGTGCATGTTGACCATCACTGGCAGGTCGGCAAAATCGAAGCTCTTCAACAGGCGCGGCAGGATCAACTGCTCGAAGTACTCCGGCGCGCAGATATTGAAGGTGACCGGTTGCAAGGTCGGGTCGAAGGTCGGTATCCCGGCGTGACACAGGTTGATGCTTTCGAGGATTTTCAGCACATGGGTATGCATGGTGCTGGCTTTGTAGGTGGGGCGCATACCCATACGGGTATTGATGAATAATTCGTCTTCGAAACTGGTGCGCAGTTTTTTCAGGCAGTAACTCACGGTGGACTGACTGACGCAGAGCGCCTCCGACACACCGGTGACGCTGCTTTGCTCATACACGGCGACAAACACCATGAGGTCCTGCATATCGAGCTTTCTAAGCAAGTTACTGTTCAGCATCCGTTCTGTCTCGCTGTGCTCCTTGCGCTGACTGTGCGCAAACGTGTGCGAACGATCCTAACGGAACGATGGTGCCAAGAGAATGCCTTGTAGGATTTTTCATGGTCAGTTGTGGGACAGAAAATGTTGCGAACACGACCTATGAATTCAATCTCTTGAAAGCTGGCCAGAGGCCTTTAACGCTGATGGCTGCGCGGGGATCGCGTCGCGGCTGGATATTAGCAGCGCCAACATGCCGATGCACACCAGTAATGCGCCGATGATTTCCAGGGCTAGTGGTGACTCGCGTAGCCAGAACCAGTGGAACAGCGTGATGAACAGAGTGCTCAGGTAGATGTAGGAAATGACCGAGGAAGGGGCGATGACGCCAATCGCTCGATGCAGTAGCCAGAAGGTCGCCAGCGTGGCGAACAGTGCCAGGTACATCAACCACCAAAGATCGCTCGCGGTCAGTAACGAAGCCGATCGCCAGCCGCCGCTGAACCCACAGAACGCCAATAGAAACAGCGCACCAAACAGCATATTCCAGAAGGTCATGCCCACCGGGCCGCGACCCTTGAGGCTATTGGTCTTGAGCCGTTGACTCAGGGGCGAGTAGAGCGCCATCGCCAAACAACCGATCCCGTACACCGATAGCGCATACAACGACGGCAGCTCATCGGGGCCAGCACCTTTTAACACCAGCAGCACGGCACCCGCTGCGGCAGTCAGCATGGGCAATACGCGCTTTTTCAGGCTGCTGTCGGGCATCAGGAAGGCTTCGAACAGCAGCGTCAGCAACGGCACCAGAGTGAACATCGTTCCGGTGTTGACCGCCGAGGTGTAGCGCAGTGCTTCGAACAATGAGCCGAAATACAGCGCCAGCAGCATACCGAGTACAGCGTGGCTGAGCAGTCCCTGGATGTTCATGGCGGTATCGCCCTTGAACAGTAGCAGGGGCAAAAATACCAGGGCGCAAAACAGCAAGCGCAAACCGGTCAGCAGAATCGGGTCGATGGCCTGGCTGACCTGGGCTGCCGCGGAAAACGAGACGGCAATCAACAGTGCCCAGAGCAGCATGCCGACGTGAGCCGCAGCAAAACCTGTGCGTTTCATGATGGGGTTTCCGGGTCAGTGAATGTGTTTGGCGTAATGCCGCGGATCGAAGCGCAGAGCCATCAGAATCATCAACGCCATAACGCCGGTCAGTGACCACCAGGCCCATTCGAAACTGCCCAGCTGATCGCGAATTATCCCGGCCATCAGCGGCGAGAGGCCGGCAATCAGGTAACCGATGCCCTGCACGAAGGCAGTCAGCCCGCCCGCGCGCTGGGGATTGTCCAGATGATCCAGCGACACGATCAGACTCATCGGGAACAGCCCGCCGATGCCCAGTCCGAGCAGGCAGGGCCACAGCAGGCTCAGGTGTTGCGGGCTCAGAATCAGCCCGCAGAAACCGGCCATGATCAGCGTCAGTAACACCACCAGCACCAGGCGCCGGTCTCGGCTGCGGTTGGCGATGGCGGGAACCAATAGACCCGACAACACTTCCATGGCCGTCAAAAAGCCCAGCAACAAACCGGCCTGTTGTTCGCTCCAGCCTTTTTCCACGTAGTACGGCGCCAGCCAGGCCAGCACACAGGTGTAGGACGCCGTACCGAGACCGAAGAAGATTGCGAGTAGCCAGGCGCGGGAATGGGTGAAAAAGGATTCTTTGCCTGACGATTTGGCATCCCGCGCAGGCATTCCCGAGCGTTGAGCGCACCAGAACAGCAATGCCAACAGCGCCAGCGCCGCCCAGATCGCCAAACCCACTCGCCAACTGTCGGTGCGGGTCATCACCAGCGGCGCAAACGACGCGGCGATTGCCGCGCCGCCCATGATCGACGTCACGTAGAGGCCCATGCACACGGAAACGTTGTCGCTGAAACGGGACTTGATCAGGGTGGGCATTATCGCCTGGATCAACGCAATGCCGATGCCAGCCAACACGGCACTCAAGATGAGTTCCGCCGCAGAATCGAGGAACAGCCGCGACACCGTGGCCAGGCCGATGATCAGCAGCGACAGCACCACGGTGCGTTGCTCGCCCAGCCGCTGACTGACACCGATACCGAAGAACATCGCCAGTCCCATGGCCATGACTGGCAACATTGTCAGGAGCGAGGCCAGGCTGAAACTCAGCGGGATATCACCGCGGATGGCTGATAGCAAAGGACCGACAGCGGCCATGGATGGACGCAGGTTCAGGGCGACAAGAATGATGCCGAACATCAGCCAGAAGGCAGGGCGGGAGGTTGCGCGAACGTTTTCCATAATCGGACCTTCAAAAACAAGGAGCCGATTAGGCGCGCGAGCCCCGGAGGCCGCAAATCAGAAAGTCTGGAGCGGTATTTAAAAATTAAATAGCTTGATGCAACACAGGTCCAATGTGGGAGCGGGCTTGCTCGCGAAAGCGGAGTGTCAGTCAATAGAAATGTCGGATGTGACGGCCCCTTCGCGAGCAAGCCCGCTCCCACAGGGGATGGAGTGTTCGGTAGATTTTGTTCACTTAAGGTATTTAGTGAATGTTTAGCCAATCCATACCCAAGGTTCTTCAAATCCCGATTTAACGACTTAACCACCCGTGTGACGCTGCTGGTCATCTGTTTACTGCGGTCTTCTCTATGGACGGTCGTCCGGTCGCACTCCCTTCCGAACTGGCCTTCTGGGCATTGTGGCACTGCCGCCACGCCCGCCCGCCGGATTCTTGCCTGTCCCGCTGATTGTTCTGACAGGTCCCGCGCTGTGCGCCGGGATCAAACCGGCGGCGCCTGTGCGTTTGCCTGACGCGGATAGACGAGAATTCCCATGAGCTGTGCCACGACATCCTTCGCCACGAAAGAAGAAGCCCTGTCCTTCCTGGAACACAATCCGGATATCGAGATGTTCGAGCTGTTCATCCTCGACAACAACGGTGTGCCACGGGGCAAGTTGCTGCATCGCGATGAACTGCTGGCGGTGTACGAGAGCGGGCGGCCGCTGCCGAGTACCATTCTGGGCCTGACCATCAATGGCGATGACGTGGAAAATTCCGGGCTGGTCTGGGACGTCGGTGATATCGATTGCCGGGCTTACCCGATCAGCGGCAGTTTGCAGCGTATGCCGTGGCGATTGATTCCCACGGCGGCGGTGCAGGTCAGCATGCATCCAAAAGAGGGCATGCCCGCGACCATCGCCGACCCACGGCACCTGCTGGCCAAGGTCATCGAAGGCTTGCAGGCCGACGGTTATTACCCGGTGATGGCGGCGGAGCTGGAGTTCTATTTGCTGGATCAGCAGCGCGACAGCAACGGTCGGCCGCAGCCGGCGCGGGATGTCGATGGTGGGCGGCCACGCTCCACGCAGGTCTATGGCTTACGTGAGCTTGAGCAAATAGAGCCGTTTCTGGCCGACCTTTACAGCGCCTGCAAACTGCAGGGCATTCCGGCGCGCACGGCAATCTCCGAATACGCGCCAGGGCAGGTGGAAATCACCCTCGAACACCGCACCGATGCTTTGCAGGCGATGGACGAAGCGGTGCGCTACAAACGATTGGTCAAGGGCGTGGCCCACAAGCATGGGATGGCGGCCTGTTTCATGGCCAAGCCTTTTGATGATCTGGCCGGCACCGGCATGCACATGCACGTCAGCCTGGCGGACAAGGAGGGCAATAACCTGTTCGCCAGCGAAGCCCCGGACGGTACGCCGCTGCTTAAACAAGCGGTCGGCGGAATGCTCAGCACGTTGCTGGATTCGTTGCTGCTGTTCTGTCCGAATGCCAACTCGTATCGTCGTTTCCAGACCAATAGCTACGCACCACTGGCGGCCACCTGGGGCGTGGACAATCGCACCGTGAGTTTGCGAGTGCCCGGCGGGCCGGCATTCTCCCGGCATATCGAGCACCGCATCTGTGGTGCCGACGCCAACCCGTACCTGGCGGCTGCGGCGATCCTGGCCGGGATTCATCGCGGCATCCGCGAGCAGCTTGACCCTGGAGCACCCGTGGAGGGCAACGGGTACGCCCAGGCTACGGAATTGCTGCCCACCGACTGGTTGACCACGTTGCGAGCGCTGGAGGCGTCGAACTGGGCGCGGGAGGCATTCGGCAGTGAGTTTCTTGGTGTGTATCTGGCGGTGAAACGTGCCGAATACCGGCAGTTCATGGGTGAAGTCGGTGAGCAGGATTGGCGCTGGTATCTGCATCAGGCCTGAAACGAGTCTGCATTATTGAAATTGAAAGTTTGAGCCTGATGCCATGAGCCAACTAATCGTTGGCTTCTTTTTCACGAAAAATTGATGGTTGGCTGCCTAAGATTTGTGTTGTCGCGGTAAATGAAATTTTCACATTTGCCGCGGGCACTTCTTCCAGGAACAGCCGATCATCATGTTGAAGTTAAAAGCCGTACGCCCCGAGTGGGTGACGTTGATTGCCAGTGCCTTTTTATTGGCAGGGTTCAATTCAGTTCTCTGGCAACACCTCTTCGATATCACCGCTGCAGACGGTCAAGGCATCACCATGCGTGTCGCTTTCGGGGTGATGATCCTGGCGGTCTTCAACATTGTGCTGACCTTGCTGGCATTCCGGTTTGTGATGAAACCCGTGTTGACGCTGATCTTTTTGGTCAGTGCCGGCGTGGCCTATTTCATGAGCCAATACGGTGTATTGATCGACGCCGGTATGTTTCGTAACTTCGCAGAAACCAATGTGACAGAAGTGCGTGACTTACTGTCCGTGAAGTTGTTTGTTTATATTATGTTTCTCGGGGTTTTACCGACGTGGTTGTTGTGGAAGACGCCGGTTAATTACCGTCGTTGGCACCGTGAGTTATTAAGTAAAGTGCTGGTGAGTGTCGCATCGGTTGCGGTGATCGGCGGTGTCGCCCTGGTCAACTATCAAGGCTTGTCGTCGTTGTTTCGCAATCATCATGAATTGCGCCTGATGGTGGTGCCAAGCAACTACATCGGTGCCTCGCTCGGTTATCTGCGCGAGCAAGTCGTTTCTGCCCGGCAACCCTTTGTCAAACTCGGTGAAGATGCCGAGAAAAACCCGGTCTGGCAAACCCACGGCCGTAAATCCCTGACGGTACTGGTGGTGGGCGAAAGTGCCCGGGCCGAGAACTTCGGCATCCTGGGTTATAACCGCGACACCACCCCCCAACTGGATAAGGAAGCCGGCCTGATTGCCTTCACCGATGTGCATTCTTGCGGCACGGAAACGGCCGTGTCGGTGCCCTGCATGTTCTCCAACATGGGCCGCAAGGATTACAACGCCAGCAAGGCAAAGAATGAGGAAGGTCTGCTGGACGTGCTCAAGCACGCCGGTCTCGAGGTGATCTGGCGGGATAATCAGTCGGGCTGCAAAGGTACTTGCGATCGGGTCACTGTCGACGACGTGAGTAATCTGAAAGACCCGGTGTTGTGTGCCAATAGCGAGTGCCGCGATGAAATTCTCCTGCAAGGTTTGCAGCACTTCATCGACACGCTGGATAAAGACACCGTGCTGGTACTGCACCAAATGGGTAGTCACGGTCCGGAATACTTCAAGCGCTACCCGAAAGAATACGAACACTTCACCCCGGTGTGTGAAAGCAATGCACTGAACAATTGCAGCCGCGAAAGTATCGTCAATGGCTACGACAACACGTTGGTGTACACCGACCATGTGCTGTCGACCCTGATCGACCTGTTGCGCAGTAATCAGGACAAAGTCGATACCGCCATGCTTTATCTGTCGGACCACGGCGAATCCCTGGGCGAATACAACCTGTTCCTTCATGGCACGCCTTACATGCTGGCGCCGGAACAACAGAAGCATGTAGCGATGCTGGCGTGGTTCTCCGACAGCTATCAAAAATCGTTCTCGGTGGACACTCATTGCCTGCAATTAAGTCGCGAAAAGCCCTTGAGCCAGGACAACCTGTTCCATTCCATGCTTGGCCTGCTGGAGGTCAACAGCAAGGTCTACGACCCGGGACTGGACATGTTTGCCGGCTGCCGCGGCGCAGTGATTGACGGTGTGCTGGCCAAAAAATGAGTCCGTCGACCTTTTTTTCACGCGCCAGTCGTTAACCTGCCGCCAGTCGATATTCCAACAAGAGCCCTTGCACATGTCTGCGCTGCCCCCATCCGCCATCGAACTTGAGTTCGCCCGGCGCTACGATCAGGAACATGCCCGCGTCTGCCTTCAGTCGCGACCGCGTGGGCTGGCGGGGCGTTTGACGTTCTGGCGCGACGAGCAACTGGTGCGTAATGCGCTTCAGGTCGCTGGCGAACCGGGATTGATTCTTGATGTAGCCTGCGGTGTCGGGCGCTTCTGGTCGATACTGGCCGAGCATGCGAATCGGGTGATTCTTGCGACCGATCCGTCTCAGGACATGCTCGATCATGCCCGCACCCACCATCCGCCACACCTGCTGGAGCGGATCAAGACCTTTCAGAGTTCAGCCTTCACCATCGGTTTGTCGGCGAACGCGGTTGATTGCATTTTTTGCATGCAACTGTTTCAACACATCGCCAGTCCTGAGCATCGGTTGGCCATGCTGGGCGAGTTCCATCGGGTCAGTCGCGACACGGTGATCGTGGCGGTGCGGGCTGATGCGCATTTCAAACTGCACCGATCCGGTGTGGAAGGCGCACAGGCCCAGCCACAGGCGAGCAAGGCCGAGCTTGAGGCCGAGTTCAGGCAGGCGGGTTTCCACTTGCTCAGCCATCAGGACTTCCTGCCGGGTTGTGCGCGGATGCGCGTCTACGTGCTGCGTAAGGGCAGCTAGTTCCCTTCTGTCAGACTATTCTTGCGGTCCAGCAGGTATTTTCGCTAAAGCTCTTGTTCAGTGGATGCGCGGAAATCGCCGGGGGCGATATATACTGCGCGCCATTCTTCAAGGGAGAGCCGTGTGGCCATCGATATTCACTGGATTCGCGACAACGATAGCCTCGGTCAGTTTTGCGCCGAGTGGCAGCAGTTGCCATTCGTTGCCCTCGACACCGAATTCATGCGGGTCGACACCTTTTACCCGATCGCAGGCCTGCTGCAGATCGGCGATGGCGTACGCGCTTACCTGATTGACCCACTGACCATCGACAATTGGCAGCCGTTGGCCGCGTTGCTGGAAAATCCGGCCGTGGTCAAAGTCCTGCATGCGTGCAGCGAAGATCTCGAAGTGCTACTGCGTCTGACCGGCAGCCTGCCAGCGCCGTTGTTCGACACCCAACTGGCCGCCGCTTACCTGAACCTGGGTTTTTCCATGGGTTATTCGCGGCTGGTGCAGGAAGTGCTCGGCATCGACCTGCCCAAGGGCGAAACCCGTTCCGACTGGCTGCAACGTCCACTGTCCGACACCCAGATCAGCTACGCCGCCGAGGATGCCTTGCATCTGGCGGAAGTTTTCGTACAGCTGCGTCCGAAGCTTTCTGACGATAAATACGCCTGGGTCCTGGAAGACGGTGCCGAGCTGGTGGCCAATCTGCGTCGCGAGGTCGACCCGTATGAGGTCTATCGCGACGCCAAACTGGCCTGGAAGCTGTCCCGCGCCCAACTCGCCGTGCTGCGTGAACTCTGCGCCTGGCGCGAACGCGAAGCCCGTGCCCGTGATCTGCCGCGCAACCGCATCGTCCGTGAACATTCCCTGTGGCCGTTGGCGCGCACGCAACCGGACAACCTCGGCGCGCTGGCGAAAATCGAAGACATGCACCCGCGTACCGTGCGTCAGGACGGCGAATTTCTGCTTGATCTGATCAAGCGCTCTGGCAGTGTGTCGCCTGATCAATGGCCACCGGCGGTGCCGGAGCCGTTGCCGGTGGACGCCGCCGCGCTGGTCAAACAGCTGCGCGCCATCGGCCAGGCCGAAGCCGAACGCCTGAACATCGCGCCAGAACTGATGCTGCGCAAGAAAACCCTGGAAGCGCTGCTCAAGAGCGGCTTCCCCAATGGTCCTTACCAATTGCCTGATTCGCTGCGTGGCTGGCGCCGCGAATTGATGGGCCAGGCGCTGCTCGACAGCCTGGCCACCGCCGGAGAACAGCCTTGAAACGTATTTGCTCCATCTATCGAAGCCTGAAGAAAAACGAGATGTACCTCTATGTGCTCAAAAGCGATGCACTGGAGCGCGTTCCGGAAAGTCTGATGGCGGCCTTCGGCAAACCGCACCACGCTTTCGATCTGGTGCTGACGCCCGAGCGCAAGCTGTCGCGCGAAGACATCGCCGTGGTGCTGGAAAACCTCGAGAAGCAGGGCTATCACCTGCAAATGCCGCCGGCCGAAGACGAATACATCGAGCATCTGCCGGAAGAATTGCTGCGACGCAACGACCCGATGTAATCGAGACAGGCTCTGTTCAGAGCCTTTATGAAACACTGGAATGATTTTGGCGATGGCCAGGGCGATGGAGTGATACTCCGTCGGCGGCCGTCTGCACTGTTTTTGAAAGGTTTGAACCATGCGCGTTCTGATTGCTGAACACGACCACCCTGTGTATGCCCAACTGTTGCGTCAGGCAGCGCCTGATCTGGAAGTACTGACCAGCGGCGACTCCGCCGAACTGGCCCGTCAGGCCGCCGAGTGCCAGGTCTGGCTCGGTCAGCCGGACCTGCTGGCGACGCTGCTGCGTCAGGGCCACACGCCGGCATGGCTGCAGTCGACCTGGGCCGGCATTACGCCATTGCTGGCCGACGGCCTGCCACGGCACTATCGCCTGACTCGCGCGGTAGGGATTTTCGGTCAGGTCATGGCCGAATACGTACTGACTTACATGCTAGGCCACGAGCGCGAAGTACTGCCGCGGTTGGTGAGCCAGGTCGAGCGAAAGTGGGACAGTCGCCAGGGGCAAAGCCTGGCTGGACGCAAGGTGTTGATCGTCGGCACCGGTGACATCGGCCAGACCGTGGCGCAGTTCCTTGTGCCATTTGGTGTCGAGTTGTACGGCATCGCCAGCGAAGCCCGCGAGCAGGCGCCCTTTGTCGAAGTCGGCGCGCTGAGCGACTTGCCGCGACTGGTCGGCGAAGTGGATTACGTGATCAATCTGCTGCCGAACACCCCGAATACTCACGACCTGTACGACGCCGCGCTGTTCAAGCAGTTCAAGCCGACCGGGTTGTTCATCAACGTCGGGCGCGGCGTGGCGGTGGTCGATGCGGATCTGGTGGAAGCCTTGAAGGAAGGGCATCTGGCCGGGGCCGTGATCGACGTCTGCCGTCAGGAGCCGCTGCCGCAACGCCATCCGTTCTGGACCGCGTGGGGCCTGCTGCTGACGGGGCACAGTTCGGCACCGACTTCGCCACCCATGATGGTGAAGTTGTTCGTCGAAAACCTGCGGGCGTATCAGGCGGGTGAAGCGTTGCGTGGGGAAGTGGATTTCAATCGCGGGTATTGAATTCACCCAGCTGATCATTCCCACGCTCCGCGTGGGAGTGCCGCCAGGGACGCTCCGCGTTCCGCTTCGGATGTGACGCAGAGCGTCACGGGATGCATTCCTTTGCTGCGCGTGGGAACGATCGAGTCCGGCGCGTTTAGAGGGTGAAATCACCCTCGGCCGCCAACTCGCTCAGCGGACGACGCGGACTTGGCTCTTCGCGCGCTTGCAGGTACTCGGCCAGCGTCGCCTTGTCGCCCAGCTTGCCGATCGCCACCGCCGCGTGCAGCGCATAGCCCTCAGGAATATTCAGCTCTTTGCGGGTCAGCTCCTGATCGAAACCGGCCATGCCGTGGGTGTGCCAGCCACTGATGCTCGCTTGCAGCGCCAGGTGGCCCCAGGCCGAACCGGTGTCGAAGGTGTGCCATAGCGCCGGTGTTTCTTCGGTGGCGCCAGGTACCGCGAAGGTGGTTTTCGAGACAACTATCACCAGCGCCGAGGCGTGCTGTGCCCAGCTGCGGTTGAACTCGTTCAGCAGACCCAGATAACGCTCCCAGTTCGGCGTGTCGCGACGTGCGTAAAGAAACCGCCAAGGTTGCGAGTTGTACGCCGATGGCGCCCAGCGCGCGGCTTCGAAGAAGCTCAGCAGGGTCTCGACGGGAATGGTTTCGCCGGTGAACGCGCGGGGCGACCAGCGATCAGTGAACTGAGGGTGAATGGCGTAGTCGGCAACGCGTGGATTAGCACTCATCAAGAGATTCCTTTACGTTTGAAAGTGAGGGTCGTCTGAAACCTGCGGGCGCAGTTGAGCTGAGCGATGAGGTTTTTCGAGAGCCTGGGTAGTTCACCTGAATGCAACGCGGTTGAGCGTTAATGGCATTTGAGCATGGCTCCTTGCGACGGCAAAGCTACTTGGGGGCGCTATAACTGACAAGTTCCGTTGTACCGGCAGTCGCCAATGCTTGGCCCGTCGGTGCCTTGGTACTAGACTGGCGGCCTTTTCACCACCTGATGTTGATGCTTGAGCCATGGCCGCCAAAGTCGAACCGTTCTGGATACGCAAAACCCTCGATCAACTCGATCAAGAGGAATGGGAGTCGCTGTGCGATGGCTGTGGCCTGTGCTGCCTGCAAAAACTCGAGGACGAAGACGACAACTCCGTGTACTACACGCGTATCGCCTGCAAATTGCTCGACCTCAAAACCTGTCAGTGTACCGATTACCCCAACCGTCGCGACTCGGTGCCCGATTGCATTCAGCTCACGCCGGGCAAGGCCGATGAGTTCAAATGGCTGCCGCCGACCTGCGGTTATCGACTGGTCAGCGAAGGCAAGGATTTGCCGCTCTGGCATCATCTGGTATGCGGTGATCGCGAGGCGGTGCATCACGAACGTATTTCCCAGTCCGGGCGTATGCTCGCCGAGGGCAGCGTGGCTGAAGAGGATTGGGAAGACCATCTGATTTTTCGCGCGGGTTAATTCCCACTGCTTTGTGGCGAGGGCGCTTGCTCCCGCTTGAGTGCGTAGCACTCACAAAATCAGCAGTGATTAGAAGAATTTGGGGCTGCTATGCAGCCCGGCGCGAGCAAGCTCGCTCGCCACACTAGGAGTGTGTATGGCTGTGGGAGTGCGGCTGGCGTTGACTGTCGGGCTGCTGGCCCTGAGTTTGCCGGTGTGGGCGGCGAAGAAAGTCGATCTGGATTATCACGTGCGCCTGCTGCCGCAAAGCGATCAGGCCGAAGTGCGCCTGACCCTGGCCCAGGGCTCGGCGGTGCGCAGTCTGGATTTCGACTTGGGCGATGGCGGTCACTACAGCGATTTCAAGGCCGATGGCCAATGGCAACTCACACCCGGCAAACAGGCCCGTGGTGTTTGGCGCCCCGCCGGCGACAAGGCCAGCCTGACCTACCGCGTGCGCATCAGCCATGGGCGCAAGAGCGGAAGC
The DNA here is from genome assembly GCF_056279485.1 of Pseudomonas sp. TE12508. Classification (NCBI taxonomy): domain Bacteria; kingdom Pseudomonadati; phylum Pseudomonadota; class Gammaproteobacteria; order Pseudomonadales; family Pseudomonadaceae; genus Pseudomonas; species Pseudomonas sp. TE12508. The sequence continues at coordinate 275,098 of NZ_JBWCCN010000003.1, forward strand.
TTCGACACCCGCATGACCCCGACCTGGGCGCTGATGCGTGGCGATGACCTGGTGCCTGCGGCCAAACTCGATCAGCAGGACGGCATCGAACTGGTTTCACGCCTTGAATTCGAATTACCCAGCGGTTGGAAAAGCGTCGAAACCGCCTGGCCGCGGATCGGCAAGAACAGGTTCCGGATCGACAATGCCTCGCGTCTGTTCGACCGTCCCACTGGCTGGATGCTCGCCGGCCATCTCGGCAGTCGTCGTGCGCGGCTGGGGGAAACCGAAGTCACCGTCGCCTCGCCTCAAGGTCAGGGCATGCGCCGCATGGACGTGCTGACGCTGCTGACCTTTGTCTGGCCGCAAGTGCAGGCAGTTTTTCCGCGTCATCCCGGCAAGTTGCTGATTGTCGGCGGCAACGACCCGATGTGGCGCGGCAGCCTGGGCGCCCATGACTCGATCTACCTCAATAGCCGTCTGCCGCTGGTCAGCGAAAGCGGCACCAGTGCCTTGGTGCGCGAATTGGCTCAGGTGTTCGGGCGGATCAACGACAGCCAGCGCAGTGACTGGATCAGCGAAGGGTTTGCCGAGTACTACGCCATCGAACTGGTGCGCCGCGCAGGCGGCATGAGTGATGAGCGGTATGAAAGCCTGCACAGCAAGTTGGTCAAGGACAGCCAGAAGGTCAGCACGTTGCGCGGTGAACAGATCAACCCGGCGCAGGTGGCCAAAGCGGTGGTGTTGCTACAGGAACTGGACCGCGAGATTCGTCTGAAAACCCGCAACAAGCGCTCGCTCGATGATGTGCTGCGTGGAGCGATGCATTTGGAAAGTGTGGATACGAAGGAATTCGTCCAGCTCGCGCAAAACGTTATTGGCGAGTCTTCCAAGGTGCTCGATACCGGGTTGCTTCAGTAGCATCGCCATCGCGGGCAAGCCCGCTCCCACAGTAATTGGCGGTGTTCACACATGTTGTGTACGCCACAAATCCTGTGGGAGCGGGCTTGCCCGCGAAGAGGCCCTGAGCTTCTGCATCGATTCCGGATCAGACCCCAGCCTTCGGCGAGTTCAACGAATCATTTCCCGTCACGGTCGCCGTGCTGGTCGCGGCTTCTGCATTGGCTTTCATGCGGGCCAGCTCATCCCCGGCGCGTTCGATCCTCGCGCGTGCGTTTTCCATGTCTTGACGGTTCTTTTCCAACAGTCTTTTCGCCGAGCAATGCCCAGTGATTCCCCGGGCCAGGGCCATGCCGCCAATGGCTATTTCAATCAATCCGAATACGCCGCCGCGTCGCAGACCTTTGCTTAGCATGACCACACCACCCGCCAGGGAGCCGGCGCGTTCCCAACCATGAACGTTCTGTTCGGAAGGGCTCTGGAACGGGGTGGTTTCGATACGTTCTACAGGATTGAACTCGCGCATGATCGGTCTCCAGGCAGGGAAGGGTTGCTTCAGCAATAGATATTTAGCTGACTGCCTGGGCGAGCGGCTTGTTCCATCGAATATGCGGCAATTCAGCGGAATTTCGGCCCGGAGCGGGTGTTGTTGCCTTTGGCCATGCGGTCGTACAGCACAACGTTGACGGTGGCCGCCAGATTCATGCAGCCGGTGGTCGGGATGTAGACCACGTCTTCGCACCAGTCGCGGATTTCTTTATCCAGCGAACCGTCTTCGGGGCCGAAGATGTAGAGGGCGCGATCCGGGTGCGTGTATTCCGGCAGCGAGCGGGCACCGTCGACCAGTTCCACGGCGACCGGGACACAGCCCAAGGGCAGGATTTTCTTCAGGTCGTCGATGCCGATCAGCGGGATGTCGTAGTGGACTCGCTTGGTGTCGGTGACGAAATCGGCGGCGCGTTCATAGCGCTTGCCGGTGTAAAAAACCGACGCCACGCCATAGCAGCCGGCGGCGCGCATTACCGAACCGACGTTCTCCGGTGATTTGGGGTTATACAAACCAATGCAGCTGTACCGTTTGTCTGCCACGAGCGGGGTGCCTTCGGGGAAAAAACGGCGATTATACGGGGATTGGGGGAGGGGTGTTCAGTGATCGTTCCCACGCTCTGCGTGGGAATGCCGCCAGGGACGCTCCGCGTTCCGCTTCCGAATGTGACGCAGAGCGTCACGGGATGCATTCTCACGCAGAGCGTGGGAACGATCAATCCCCTGTGGGAGCGAGCCTGCTCGCGATGAGGCCAGTTAGGGCACCGAAGATCTTTAATCTTCTTTCTTCATCAACCCGGCCAACGCCGCAAACGGGTTGTGCGTTGCCTTGGCAATCTTCGGCGTACTCAGCGAGCCTTCGTCGAAATACTGCTGATCGGTATACCGTGAGTGCTCGTTATCGTGGCAATACAGGCACAACAGCTCCCAGTTCGAGCCATCCTGAGGGTTGTTGTCGTGGTTGTGGTCGCGGTGATGCACGGTCAGTTCGCTCAGGCGTTTGCCGGAGAACTCACGGGCGCAGCGGCCGCACACGTGCGGGTACATCTTCAGGGCTTTGTCGCGGTAACCCATTTCCTTGTCGCGCTGGTTGTCGGCAAGGATGCGGTCCAGCTTTGACGTGTTGGTTGGGGTGGACGAACTCATGGGTTCACCTTTGAAAAAAAGACTGATGACGGTTATGACGTGAGTTTAGCTCAGCCCTTGAGCTTCTCGGCAATCCAGATGGTGTGGCGGGTGCCCTTGTTACCGTGGGCGAAGACTTGCACTTCCTCGGCCTTGAAGCCGGCCTTTTTCAGCTTGTCGGAAAACTGCCGGTCGGCGCTGGCCGACCACACCGCCAGCACGCCTTTTGGCCGCAAGGCCTTGGCACACGCGCTCAGGCCACCGGCAGAGTAGAGCCAGCTGTTGGCTTTCTGGGTCAGACCTTCGGGGCCGTTGTCGACGTCGAGCATGATCGCATCGAAACCTTGTGGCTCGGCTTGCAGCACCTTGGCCACGTCTTCCATACGGATCACCGTGCGCGGGTCGAGCAGCGGGTTGCCGGCTTTTTCGCCCAGCGGCCCGCGATTCCACTCCACCACGCCGGGCACCAATTCGGCGACCACCACTTCAGCCGTTTTGCCCAAATGCTTGAGCGCCGAGGCGAGGGTGAAGCCCATGCCCAGGCCACCGATCAATACTCGCGAATTCGGCCGGCCGGCGACCTTGCGGCAGGGGATTTCGGCCAGGGCATCTTCGGAGCCGTGCATGCGGGTATTCATCAACTGCCCGCCGTCACCACCCTGAATCTTGATAACGAAGTCCTCGCCGTATTCGAACAGGCACAAGGCACCGCCGTTTTCAGGGATGGGGGTGGTGTCGAGCAGAACGAAACGTTTCATGGGGCGCTCTTGAGGAGAAATTGACATACGGAGGAAGGCAAACACGCGCAGTTGGGAGTAGCCTGCAAAAAGACCACAAGGCCAACGGAGCCATTGATGAAGCGCACCATTCTAACGGTCATTGCCCTGGCCGCGCTCTCGATAACTGCAGTGCAGGCCCAAGAGCTGCAAACCATCCCCACCAGTCCCGCGCCGATACCCGGTTCACCCGGCACCGCCACTCCGACACCGTATCCGCAGATCACCCCGACCAGCGTGCCCAAGGCCGGTACCGGCAGTGGCGGGCCACCGCTGTTGCCGCCGATCGAAATGCCCAATCCACCCAAGGACCAGACCCTGCCGGGCCTTGAACCGAACACGACGAAAATCAAAACACCGGGAGGCTAGACCTGTTGCGAGAGCAGTTGCCCATCGGCCATACGCAAGCGTTTGGAAAGGGAGACGGCGAGGGCGCGGATGATCTTGGCGGCGATTTTCGGCGCGTCGTTGAGCATCTTTTCCAGGGAGTCCTTGCCCAGGTTGAGCAACTGGCAATTGCTCGCGGCCACGCAACTGGCTGAGCGTCGTTCACCGTCGAGCACAGCCATTTCGCCGAACGCCCGACCGCTGCGCAAGGTGGCCATGGTCACTCGTTGCCCGTCGCTGTTGGTCTTCTGCACCGCGACCTGGCCGGTGTGGATGATGCACATGAAACTGCCGGCATCGCCCTCATGGAAAATCTCTTCACCTTCGGCGATGGTGCTGATGCTGAAGTAACCCGAAGCCGCCACGAAGTCTGCCGGCAACAGTTGATCGAACAGGCCGCAGTCCATCAGCCAGTCGCGAATTTCGTTGTTCAGTAAGGTCGGTTCTGACATGTCGTCACGGTCTTTTTCTTGTGTCTGTGTCTGTTCCGGGCCCTCAGTCACCCATCATCCCTGTGGGAGCGAGCCTGCTCGCGATGGCGGAGGCACATTCAACATGGATATTGAAGTGATGCCCTCATCGCGAGCGGGCTCGCTCCCACAGGGGATGTGTGTTGTATCGGCATCCGGTGTCTGGTGTTAAGACCGGCACGCCGGGCCAAGTTCCTCAGGCGATGCCCAAAACCTTGAAAACAAATGCGTATTCGAGGGCTACGTCACGTAATCCCTGATAACGACCGCTCATGCCGCCATGCCCGGCGCCCAGTTCAGTCTTGAGCAGCAGGGGATTGGTGTCAGTTTTGGTCGCGCGCAATTTCGCCACCCACTTGGCCGCTTCCCAGTACTGCACGCGACTGTCGTTGTAACCGGCGATCACCAGCGTTGCCGGATAGGCTTGCGCGGTGACGTTTTCGTACGGTGCGTAGGCCTTGATCCGATCATAGACGTCCGGCTCTTGCGGGTTGCCCCACTCGTCGTATTCCGTGACGGTCAGCGGCAGCTCCGGGTCGAGCATGGTGTTGAGCACGTCGACGAACGGCACTTCGGCAATTGCTGCACCGAACAGCTCCGGCCGTTGATTGAGTACCGCGCCGATCAGCAAACCACCGGCGCTGCCACCGCTGATCGCCAGTTGCGATGGGGTGGTGAAACCGTTGGCGATCAGGTGTTCGGCGCAAGCGATGAAATCGCTGAAAGTGTTGTGTTTGTGTTCCTGCTTGCCAGCGCGGTACCAGGCTTCGCCCAGCTCACCGCCACCGCGCACATGGGCGATGGCAAACGCCATGCCGCGATCCAGCAGGCTCAGGCGCGCGTGGGAGAACCACGGGTCGAGGCTTTCGCCGTAGGCGCCGTAGCCGTACAGATAAAGCGGCGTCGGCTTGCCGAGGAACTCGCGTTTGACCACAAGGCTGATCGGCACTTGCGTACCGTCCGGTGCCGTCGCCCAAAGCCGCTGGCTGACGTACGCATCGGCGTCGAACGGGCCGAGCACCGGGGTTTCCTTGAGGACTTGCTGCTCGCCGGTGGTCAGAATCAGTTGGCGGATCTGCGCCGGACGGTTCAAGGCTTCGTAGCGCAGACGGATCCGGTCGCTGACAAATTCCAGGCTGTTCTGCACATGCAGGCTGTAGGCCGCGTCCGGCAATTGCACGCGATAGGGCACTAAATCCCGTGGGCGGACTTCGATGATCGGCAGGCCACCTTCGCGCAGGCTCAGGGTCATGGCCTCGGCGTTCAGGCTCATGCCGTCGAGCATCACCGTGTCGCTGTGGGGAATCAGGTTCTGCCAGTCGGCTTCGGTCGGCGCGACGCCAGTATCGGCGGCCTGGTACAGGGCGAAGTTGATGCCGTCGCGGTTGGTGCGGATCAGCCACGTCCACTCGCCATCGAGTTTGCCGTGGTCGACATCGTACTCATGATCTTCGACCCTCGGCGCCAGGCAGGTAAAGGCCTGATGCGGCAGCGAGGCGTCGAGTACCCAGACTTCGCTGGTGGTCTTGCTGCCCAGCGACAACAGCAGTTGCCGTTCGGAGCTTGAGCGATAGCAATGCAGGAAGAATCGGCCATCCGGCTCATGGAACACTTCTTCGGCCGCGGTGCCGTCCAGCCGATAGCGCAACAGTTTGTGCGGGCGATGGGTGTCGTCGAGCTCACCGAAGAACAGCGTCAGGCTGTCGTTAGCCCAGGTCATGCTGCCGTCGCAGTTCTGGAACTCCAGCTCGCTGACACGGCCGCTGGATAATTCCTTCACAAACAGCGTGTAAATCTCTTCGCCGCTGGAGTCGATGCTATAGGCCAGACGCTGGTGGTCCGGGCTGATGCTGAACGCACCCAGGGAAAAGAAGCCACCCTTGGCCAGCACGTTCGGATCAAGCAGCAGTAGTTCCTGGCTTTCGTCGATCTGCAGGCTACCATCGGCCGGACGCGGGCAGCGGTAGTGGCGGGCGTATTCGTCGCCAGCGGTGGTGCGGGTGTAATACAGGTAGGGGCCCCAGGGCGAGGGCAACGACAGGTCGGTTTCGAGAATCCGCCCCTTGATCTCTTCGAACAGGGTTTCACGCAGGCCGGTCTGATCGGCGGTTTGTGCCTCTTGATAGCGGTTTTCAGCTTTCAGGTAATCGAGCACCGCGTCGGTGTCGCGCTCCTGCAGCCAGGCATACGGGTCGCAACCGTCGGCCTTGTGGGCAATTGGAGCGCTGGTGACGTTGGCGGATAGGGGCATGAATGGCTCTCGAACAATGTACGGAATAAGGGCTTCGCAACCTGTGGGAGCGGGCCTGTGGTGAGGGGGCTTTTGTGGCGAGGGAGCTTGCTCCCGTTGGGCTGCGCAGCGGCCCCTAAAAAGGAACTGCTGCGCAGTTCAACGGGAGCAAGCTCCCTCGCCACAGATAAGCCCTCTCACCACACAAGCCCGCTCCCACAGGGTCTGTGTCTTGCCCGACTGGTATTGGGACAAGCCTGACGTGCGAAAAGTCGTTACTATAAGCGCCTCTGTGCGACACGCGTAGCGTGTCTCCGAACTTCGGGGTGCAAAGCATCCAGAAGGGTTCTCTCTGAAGAGAACTTGAGCTCAGGTGACAAGCCTGAGAAATACCCAGAAGTCCATATGCTTCAAGGACTTGGCCGCTGCGGCGGTTGCAAATGCCCTGGTCGGATCGCACTCTATTCGCTGACCAAAGTACCGGTACTCCCGGTTCTTGAGTGCACTTTCATCTCGTTTCATCCCAGCCCGTTTCTAGGCACAACCCTGCGGAAAATAATTCCCGCAGGGGTTATTTCCCGCCTCAGACACACGAGGCAACACTTCTTCGAGCATGCTGCATAAGCAGTTCCTGCTCTCGTCAACTCTCGGAGACATGAGCGAAAGCTCTGTCTGTCATTGTCCATCTAGCTTGCTTGCAAGGTAGCAGCGGACTCGTTGTGCGACCAACGATAGCCTACGAAGACATGCGTCACTGGTAACGGTGGGGTGTGAAGCTCTTCTTACAATGTAGCCCCCGTCAGGGTGTGCTTTCGCCGTGAGGTGGGAGTGTGGATGCTCGGAGCAGTACCGGGTTGAGGCGCTAGGCTGATTGGCTTGGGTAACTCATGTGAACTGCTGATAAACGTCGTAATTATAAACAAGCCAAAACTGCTATCAGGCTTGCGCCAAAAGGCATGTGGTCGGTTACCTCTGTAGAGGCTGGAGGTACGTCGTCATCAACGCCACCGGTGGAAAGGCAGACCCTAATCCAATCGTGTGACAGGCAGGGAACGTGGTAAGCCCGTATAGCTGCCTTCGGGCAGGTGAACCGCAAGGGGATCTGTTGGCTGTGCGGGTATGGGATCGCAGAGAAAGCGAACGCCGGGCTGTAATGGCTCGGATAGGGGTTGGGACATTACCCCACGGGAAACCGGGCAGACTTCTGCGTGGTCTTTCGTCGCATGAACTCTGACTGAACCTGTCTCAATGATCTTAGAGGCCAGCAGTAGTGGTCTCCAATTAAACCAACCCTGACGGGAACGTCCATTCCCGTCGGGGGATGCGTACGTCTTCTGTCCGGGGAAACTTGAGAGGAAGGCAGCATGATAGAACACAGCCTAAAGGCCGTGTCTGCGCCCTCCGGCGTTCCGCAGCAGTGGCACGACATCGATTGGCGTCGTGTTCAGCGGAATGTTCGGGCAATGCAGGTACGGATTGCGAAGGCTTGTAGGGAAGGCCGATGGCGCAGGGTGAAAGCCTTGCAACGGATGCTGACCCGCTCTCGAATGGCCAGATACCTGGCCGTACGGCGAGTCACTGAAAACCAGGGTAAGCGCACGGCGGGAGTCGACCGCGTGCTCTGGGATACACCCGACGCTAAATGGAAAGCGGCAAACGGATTGAAGCGCCACGGATATCAGCCACGGCCTTTACGGCGTGTGTTCATTCCGAAGTCGAATGGGAAGGAACGCCCTTTGGGCATTCCGACCATGGCGGACAGAGCCATGCAGGCTTTATACCTGCTGGCGCTGGCGCCCATTGCAGAAACCACGGGCGATCCGAATAGTTACGGCTTCAGGATCGAACGCTCGACGGCAGATGCGATGGGCCAGCTGTTCGTTTGCCTATCCAAGAAGGTTTCGGCCGAATGGGTACTGGAGGCGGACATCAAAGGTTGCTTCGACCATATCAACCACAACTGGCTGATCGCCAACGTCCCTACGGACAAAACGATCCTTCGGAAGTGGTTGAAAGCTGGTGTGATTCACAAAGGCCAGCTACAGGCAACGAATGCGGGTACGCCGCAGGGCGGGATTATCTCGCCCACCTTGGCAAACATGGTGCTGGATGGTCTGGAAACACAGCTCAAGCAACATCTGGGCGTGACAAGGGCCAAGAAGCTGAAGATCAATGTGGTGCGATATGCGGATGATTTTGTGATCACTGGTAGCTCGAAAGAGATACTGGAAAACGAGATCAAACCTTGGGTGGAGCAGTTCCTTACGGTACGGGGACTGCAGCTGTCACCGGAGAAAACCCATGTCGTCCATATTGATGAAGGCTTCGACTTTCTGGGATGGAATTTCCGCAAGTACGACGGGAAGCTCCTGATCAAACCGAGCAAGAAAAACGTTAAAACGTTCTATTGCAAAGTGAAGGAAGTCATCAGTACCCAAAAGACGGCGAGGCAGGAGGATCTGATCCGCCTATTGAACCCGATGCTGCGAGGTTGGGCGTTATATCACCAGCCCGTAGTAGCCAAGAAAGCGTACAGTCGCATGGACAATTCCATTTTCCACGTTTTATGGCATTGGGCGAAACGGCGTCACCCGAACAAATCGCTGGATTGGATCAGGAAGAATTATTTTCTGAGTCATGAAGGAAGGAATTGGGTCTTCGCCTCCATGGTAAGGGATGAAGTTGGGAAGGAACGCTTGGTATCGCTGTATTCGATAGCGAGTACACCGATTGAGCGGCACAAGAAGGTGAGCGGGGGATATAACCCCTTTGATCCTTCCATGGAAGAAATGGGTGAGAAGCTGCGGATGGAGCGGATGCGTAAAAAGCTGAAGTACCGGAAGCAGATACTTAGCCTATACCAGAGCCAAAAAGGAGTGTGTCCGTTATGCATGCAACCCATAACCAAGGTCAGTGGATGGCACGACCATCACATAATCCACCGCTCCCAAGGCGGTGGAGACACCTTGGATAACCGGGTACTATTGCATCCAGTTTGTCACCAACAGCTTCACAGCCGTGGATTGACAGTTAACAAGCCGGCTCCGCAAGGGGCTTTCTAAAGACTTGAGCCGTATGCGCCGAAAGGCGCACGTACGGTTCTTAGGGGGAGGCAGACCAGCAATGGTCTGTCTCTACCCGACTTGCCTGCCTTGCCATGGACACCATGACCGAGAACGACTATCTGATCGCTTGGGGCCTCTACGCCTTTGCCGCTTTAGGCTGCCTGTTGGTGTGGATGCGCATCACCCGCTGGATGTGGCGTTGGCTGCGTGAGCCGCTGCGGCTGCTGGTGGCGGTGTTGCTGTTCAGCCCGACCATCATCGACCCGGTGAAAGAAAAGGTCGCCCCGGCCATCGCCATTACGGCCCTCGACTTGCTGTTCAAGGTCGGCAACAACGCCTGGCGGGCGGTTTCTGATCTGTTCATGTACGGCATGATTGCCTTCGGCATTTACCTGGTTTTCGTGGCCATCCGTTTTCCCATCGAGCGCGCCTCCAACGCTCGCAAGGAACAGGCGGCTGCCGCCAAGGCAGCGGCGCGGGCCGACGAGCCTGATGACGAACAGCCTTTCGGCGGTGCCGGCGATGATCGTTACGGCCGGCCACCGGTGCCGAGCAACCCTCAGCGTTCGCGGGTCGAACCGCGCCTGTAACCGCGCCCCTGTACTGAATCGAGAGTCCGAGCATGTGTGAGTTATTGGGCATGAGCGCCAATGTCCCGACCGATATCGTGTTCAGCTTCACCGGGCTGATGCAGCGTGGCGGCCGCACCGGGCCGCACCGTGACGGCTGGGGCATCGCTTTTTATGAAGGCCGTGGCCTGCGGCTGTTCCAGGACCCGGCGGCGAGCAGCGAGTCGGAAGTGGCGAACCTGGTACAGCGCTATCCGATCAAAAGCGAAGTGGTGATCGGGCACATCCGCCAGGCCAATGTCGGCAAGGTCTGCCTGTCCAACACCCACCCGTTCGTGCGCGAGTTGTGGGGGCGCAACTGGTGTTTCGCCCACAACGGCCAGTTGGCCGATTTCAACCCGACCGCCAGTTTTTACCGCCCCGTTGGCGACACCGACAGCGAAGCGGCGTTTTGTGATTTGCTCAATCGGGTACGCGCTGCGTTCCCCGAGCCGGTAGAGATCGAAGCACTGTTGCCGGACCTGGTGGCCGCCTGCGCCGAGTACCGCAGCAAAGGCGTGTTCAACTGCTTGCTCAGCGATGGCGACTGGCTGTTCTGCTACTGCTCGAGCAAATTGGCGCAGATCACCCGCCGAGCACCGTTCGGCCCGGCGCGGTTGAAGGACGTCGATGTGATCGTCGACTTCCAGGCCGAAACCACGCCCAACGACGTCGTCACGGTGATCGCCACAGAACCCTTGACCGAAAACGAAACCTGGACCCGCTACGAACCGGGCCAATGGAGCCTCTGGCGACGCGGTGAATGCGTCAGCCAAGGCAAGACCGAATAAGGATCTCTCCCCCATGTTGCTCAGTTATCTTCGGCTGGTGTTGTTCGCGGCAGGCCTGTTGATCGGTGTCCAGGTGCCTGGGTTCATCAGTGATTATGCCAAGCGGGTCGAGGCGCATCTGGTCGAGGCGCAGACCGGTCTGAGCGGTTTTCAGGGCACCGCCAATCAGTTTTTCAAGGGCGATATGCAAGCGCTGGTGGCCCATTACCGTGCCAGCGAAGACCCGATCTTTCGCAGCGATGCCGACAGCCTGAGCACCTTGCTCACCCGTCAACTGGCCCTGGACAAGCAATTCCAGGCCATGCAGGGTCCGTGGTACATACGCGTCCTGCAAGTTGCACTGGCCGCCGACCCGGATATTCGCAAGGAAACCTGGAACGGCTACAGCTACCAGATCCTGCTGACGCCGGAAGCGATGATTTGGGGCATGAGCGGCGCGTTGCTGCTGTCGTTCGGCATTGAATGCCTGTTCCGGCTGATCGACTGGGTGGTGCTGGGCGGCAAGCGTTTGCGCCAGAGTCGGCCGATTGAAGACCGGGATGTGCGCGGGTTGTAAGAAAAAGATCAAAAGATCGTCCGAACGCGGCCCGAACCTTCGGCAGCTCCTACAGCCAACTTGCCGGCGATTGCCGCGACACGAATGCCTGGCAGATCGCATCGCTGGCAAGCCGGCTCCTGTCTTTTACCAATCCACCGAGTAGCTCATGCTCAACGTGCGACCTTCGGCGTTGGCGTACGGCGCCCTGGCGTTGGCTTGGGTGAACAGGTTCTGGTACGTGCGGTTGGTCAGGTTGTACACGCCGCCTTCAAGACGACCGACCGGCAGTTGCACGGAGCCGAGCAGGTCCACCAGCGTATAACCTTCGATCTCGCGCCCGTTGTTGTCCTTGGCGGCGGCGTCGTAACTGGACAAATGCATGCCTTGCAGGCGCAGGGTGTAGTCGTCTTCGGTGTAGCCGACGAACAGTGTGGTCTTGGCCGGTGAGATGCGCGTAGCCGGCAGATCGATCCATTTGCCGTTCTGCTCGGTCTCGCCTTTGGCCCAGGCATAAGTGCCACCCACCGACCAGTGATCGGTCGCGCGGTAGGTCAGGCTGTTTTCGATGCCGCGAACTCGCTCTTTCTGGTTGATCAGGCGCAATACGCGATCATTGGCATCGTAGAACTGGGTCACGTCCGAAGTGTTTTCGTACACGGTGACATCGGCCTGCCACTGATCCCAGTTACCGCGCCAGCCCAGTTCGTAACTGTCGACCTTGATGGCTTGGGCGTTGAGGGTCTGAATGTCGAAGGTGCTGCTGACATCACGCATGAAGCGCTGGATATCCGGTAGCGAAAACCCCTGGCTGTAATTGGCGAAGACGTCCTGGTTTTCACTCAGGTGGTAGACCGCCCCCAGGTTGTACAGGGTGGCATCGTATTTGAGGGTGTCGCCAGGCAGCGTTGCGCGTATGCCGGTCTGGACGATCTGACCATAAGCGATGCTGTCGGAGACGTCGCTTTCGATCCATTCACGGCGCACACCGCCACGCAAAGTCCAGTCACCGATGTCCCAGGACATCTGCCCGAACAGCGACTTGGTGGTGGTTTCGATGTCCGGGCCCAGCTCGTAGGTGGTGCCGGTCTTGGAGTAGGTCAGGCCATTGAGCCTGTATTGATCACCTCGTTGGCGGGAGCGCTCATTATCATAGTCGGCGCCCCAGACCAGATTACCCGTGGCACTCCCGATCGCCGGCAGCGGCGTGTCGATGGCCGCGCGCAGGCCGTAGACATCTTGCACACTGTTGTTGTCGGAGATCCCGGCCCTGCCTCGCGACAGGTCTGGAAAGAACAATGCATCGGCGCGACGCCAGTAGCTTTCCAGTTGCAGGCCCTGACCGTAGAAGTCCTTGTCGGTGTAGTTGAGGTTGACCGCCTGGTTATGGGTATAGGGCTGGTCGTCGAGTTTCAGCCCTTTGACTGCCACGGCTTCCTGCCGGTTTGTCGGGTCTTTTGTGTAGCCAGTGTCCTGCTTGTCCTTGTAGTCCTGCAGCGACAGGCTGAGTTTTTTGTCGGCATCCAGTTCGTAACCGAAACGACCTTGCAGGTCATAGGTTTCGGTATCCATGTTGCTGCCCTGGGAAGTGTCCTGAGGGATGCGCTTGCCGTTGCCATCGTACTGATCGTTACGCTGAGTCAGGTCGGCGGAGACGTACCAGTCAAGAGCATCCTTGCGCCCCGTCGCACTCTGAAAGGCTTCGTAGGCGAAGCCTTTGCGGTTGAGGTTGTTGCCGCTGGTCAGGCCCAGTTTGCTGCTGTAGGCAATGTCCTGGCCCTGATTACGCTTGGTGATGATGTTGATGATGCCGCCTGAAGCGCCGGCACCGTAGATGCTGCTGGCGCCGGAGATCACTTCGATGCGTTCGATGCTGGCCGGGGCGATGCTGTTGAGCTGGCGGTAGTTGTCGCGCGTGGCGTTCTGCGATACGCCGTCGATCAACACCAGCATGTTGCGCCCGCGCAGGGTCTGACCGAAGTTGCTCATCCCGCCGCTGGACGGCGCAAGACCGGGGACCAATTGTCCGAGAATGTCGGAGACCCGGCGACCCGCGCCGCTCTGCTCACGGACCTGCTGTTCGTCGATAACCTGGACCGAGCCCGGAATCGACGCAATGCTCGCTTCACTGCGAGTAGCGGAGACGACGGTGGGTTGCATGTTCAAGGTGCCGGGTTGCTGTTCAGCATCCTCGGCCCAGGCCTGGGCGCTGAAGGTACCGAGCAGCGGGATCAGCAGAGAGAGTTTGGTTCGGATCATGACGTGGTCTTTTTTAGTTGTGATAAGTGTGGGGCGATAAGGTCGAGCGGTCGGGCGCGGAGTTTAACGAGCGCACCCAGCGGATCCCGATGGCGGCTATGGCGTAGGTCAGCGCCACCAGCCAGAAACTGTGAGCCAGGCCAACCAGGCCCATGCCGATCCCGCCAAGGACGACACCGAGCAGAGCGCCAGCCTTTGCCGCGCTATTGCCGAGGCCGAGCGCGAAGCCCTGCTGGGTGATGGAAATGGAGTTGGCGATCAGGGCATAGGCGACGGGCAGCAGGGCGCCTTGCCAGATGCCCCAGACGAGTCGACTGACGAGAAAACCCAGCCATTCGTTGGCCAATGCCGTGGCCGCCAGCGTCAGCGCACACAGCCAGGCCACGCCTTCGATGACACGCAACGTGTAGGCCGGCTGCCAGCGGTCGAACAGGCGTCCCCACAGTGGTGCTGAAATGGCCAGGGTCGCGGCGCTCGCCGCGTAGGTGGCGCCGATCAGCCAGCTTGGGGCATGCAGAATGTTCGCGACATACAGCGCGTAAAACGACTGCGGCATCATCTTCGCGGCCTGAATCAACACGATCACCAACAGGATTCCACCGAGCCAGCCTTTGGGCAGGGCGACCGCTTCAACGGCTTTTTTCTTCGAAGTCCTGGCCTTGTCGGCCGGCAGGAAAAAACTCCCCAGTGCGCACAGCAGGCAAATCGCCGTCGCGCCATAACAGAGCAGGGCAAACCCCGAGACGTCCATCAGCCAGCCACCCAGCACTGGGCCGATCAATGAGCCGACGGCGGTGGCCGACTGCAGGCGCGCCAAGGTGTGACCACGGCTGGAACTGTCGCAGCAGGCCAGGGCATAGGCTTGCGCGGCAGCGAGAAAACCGGCCAATGCGCCTTGCATCACGCGAATACCCACCAGCAGCCAGGGATCGAGAGTGATGGCCGCCAACCCTTGGCACAGCGCGAGGGCCAGCAACGCCCGGACAATCATCGGTTTGTGTCCGGTGCGATCCCCCAACCGGCCCCACATGGGCGTCAGGAGCATGGCCGCCAGCATCGGACCGGCATAGACCATCGCCGATAACAGCGCGGTGTAGCCGGCGCCCTCCGGCCCGAGCAGATGCTGGATCTGCAAGGGCCAGAACGGGCCGCTCATTTCCATTGCGCCCATGGAGACAAACTGGATGACGATCAGCAGTCGCAAGGCGCGACCGTCAGCGAGCATGGGGGTTGGGTCGCAGCGGGTTACTCAGGCGTCCGACGATGTCGGCATGACTGTCGAGCAAGCGCATGCGCATGAACGATTTGGCGGGCCAATCCTGTTCCAGCAAGGCCCGGCGCTCGCTTTCCCAACGTGTCGGTTCAACGCGCTCGCGCAAGGTCTCGAAGCACTGTGCAACGTGCGATGCCAACCGCTCCCAAAGGCTACTTTCCGGCACATTCCAGTGACGGGCACAAAGCAACGTCAGCTCACCGAGGTGGCACATGAAGGTGGTGTGCAGGAGTTTGTCACGGACAAAACCTGCGTCGTCATACAGGGTCATTTTCGGATCGTGCAACTGGATATCCAGGCCCTTGGCGTGCAGGGTTTTGCGATCGATACGAACGTCGCCGAAATCACGCAATAGCAGCCGATTCAACTGCCCGTCAGCGCCCATCACCATGAAACTGTTTTGCTGATGCGCTTCGAACGCCACGCCGTACATCAGGTAAATGCCCAGCAGGCTCGGTACGGCAATCGACAGGTAATCCTCGAAGAACGCCAACATGGCCTCGCTGTCGTCACTGCCCTGAGCCAGCCTTACCCAATCACGCAGCAACGGTTGTTCGAATTCGTTGACGGCGAACAGACTGCCAACCGGCACCGCCAACTCGCCTTCTTGCAGGAGGGTAAGCGGGTTGTCGCGATACAGCACGCCAGCATGCCGGGAGCGCTCGTCATCGGACGGTAGTGGTGCGTAGTGCACGCCGATGCGCTCTGGAACGATGTTCAGCAGACGCTGAATCTGCGGCTCCTGATCGAGAATATCCAATACCAGTTGGCTGATGCGCGGCCCCATCCGGGCGGAGCGCGGCGACACGGTGCGCTGCACGCTGGTCAGTCGCAGAGCCACCGGCAGTTTGACCATCGGCGCCGTGCGACTGGCCTGCGGCAGGACTGTGCGGAAGGACATGGTCGGGTGGCCGGTAAAAGCCACGATGTCAGTGACGATCAGCAGGTTGTCGGCGATCTCGTTGGCGAACGAATGTGGCAGTTCTTCATGGGCTTGCCATGGGTGCGACGGGAGCGGGAGGTAGTCCTTTGCGTCCAGGCCCAGTTGCTGCAAGTGGCGTTGCAATTGTTCGGCGGCCTGTGGGAAGTGACCTTGCCACCAGTCCCAGTAATCGGTGGTGCCGGCCAGCGCTTCGACGTGTGCGTACTGGCGGTGCAGGGCGCACAGGACAATCGGAAAGCTCGCTTCGAATTCTGGCGAGAAAGCGATGACCTGAGCGGCGCTCAAGCCCAGTTTGGTCTTGTAGTTCGGGTGCCACGGATGGCCGAGAGTGCCCCACTGTTCGAGCAATGACGTAGGGTTCTGGTGGCTGGAGCCGGCTTTGAGCCACGCGAGCAGATTGTCGTCGTACCCGGTATCGATCTGCTCTCTCAGGCGCTCGGTCCATCCATGATGAAACGCCAGGCAAAGGGTGTCGTTGCTGAAGCTGTCATCCAGCTCCCGGGCCAGACGTTCCAGTACCTGCGGGGAGGCTGGCGGGTTGAGCTGAGTGCTCAGATGAGCGAGCAGTTCGCTGGGCAACTGGATTTTGTGGGGCAGTCTGTCGGGGGTGTGCAGGACGATGCTACCGCGTACGTCCCAGCTGTTCATTCTGCCGCCGGACAAGTGCTCGAAGCAAAGATGCGCGCCATCGCCAAGTGGCAGCCAGCAACGGCTAGAGTCGTCGTATTCGCAGGTGGCGGGGTTGATCAGATCTTCACGAAACAGCGCCTGGATCAGGCGTTGGAAACAGCGTTGAGCGGCGGGCTCCAGCGCATTGCTCAAATGATCGAGAGTAATGCGGTGGGACTGGAAAGCCTGAGTGCCAAGCGCTTCGCTCCAGTGAGCGAGCAATTGTTGCTGTTTTTGCGTGTAGCCGCGCATCAGGTCCGACTCCTTCTGGACAATTGATTAGCTGAAAGCGCGCAGAGAATACCGTCTTGAAAAAATAATGCAAATGATAGTGGTTCATATTTAGAGTTTGAGAAATATCCTTCAGATTCCGGCCTATGGTTTGCTCAAGACGATGTACTGCTCGCCCACTTTATGCGCATAGCGCTCCACGACTTGCTGACACAACGCCACGATTTCTTCGACCCATTCCACGCCAACCCGCCACGACACCACCACCTGCAAATTCGGCGGTCGTTGATCAATGGCCAGCAAGGTCAATTCCCCTCGTGCCAACTCTTCGGCCACCAGTACCGGCGGTAACGCACCAATGCCGAAGCCGTCCCTCAGCAATCGGGTAATCGCCGACACTGAATTCACGCAGTTGAGCCGGGGCGCCATGACCCCGTTGGCCTGCATCAGGGCAAGAATCTCTTGGTGTGGCTGGGAATTTTTCGAATAGGTGATGATCCGCTCCCGCGCCAGATCGGCGACACCCGAATACTCGCGGTTGTAGATGGAATTGCTGGCGACGATCCAGCCCATCGGATGACTGGCCAGCTCCAGGCTACGCACGCTTTCCTGACGCAACAGGTCGGTTTGCAGGATCAGGTCGAGAAAGCCTTTTTGCAGCTGATCGCAGAGGTTGAGCGCGGTATCGGCCACCAACTCGATTTCCACCAGCGGGTAGTGATCCATCATCTGCGCCACCAAGGGGCTAAGCCAAGTGTGGATCACGGTGTCCATGACACCGATCCGGACCCGCCCGACCTTGCTCGAACGCGTCTCGATCGAGTGCTTGAGCGCCTGCATCGTGTCCATCATCTGCTCGGCATATTCGAGCACTTTCAAGCCTTCGGGCGTCAGGCTCACGCCGCGAGAATCGCGCAGGAACAGCTTCACCCCGAGCTCGCCTTCGAGCACGGCGATACGGCTGGAAATCGACGCCTGGGTGGTGAAGAGTTTGTCTGCCGTCAGGCGAAAGCTCTTGAGTCGGGCGACCCAGACAAAGGTCTCGAGAAACTTCAGGTTCATGGGATCAACTTTTTCTTATGCCTTGGCCGGGTTTTTATTAGTTGGACGCAGCAGGGCCAAGCGTCCAAAAATCGACGCATCCGGTTCCCACGATAGGCGTCGTCGGGGCTCAGAACAATACCAATAAAATTTGCACGGAGACTTGCCATGAGTGCGCCCGACACCCTCGTTCCTAAAGCTACGGCTCGCCCGGGACCCTTCGATTGGTACCACAACATCAACAAGCAGGAACGTCGTACGTTCTGGAGCTGCAAGATCGGCTATGGCCTGGACGGCATGGACACCCAAATGCTCAGCTTCGTGGTGCCGACCCTGATTGCCATGTGGGGCATTACCACTGGCGAAGCCGGGCTGATTCACACCAGCACCCTGATCGCCTCGGCCATCGGTGGTTGGGTGGCGGGGATTCTCTCTGACCGCATCGGTCGGGTACGCACCCTGCAACTGACGGTGCTCTGGTTCGCCTTCTTCACCTTCCTCTGCGGCTTTGCCCAGAACTACGAACAACTGTTGATCAGCCGCACGTTGATGGGCTTCGGTTTCGGCGGTGAATGGACCGCTGGCGCGGTGCTGATGGGTGAGGTGATTCGCGCCAAGGACCGTGGCAAAGCCGTCGGCATGGTGCAATCGGGCTGGGCGCTGGGTTGGGGACTGACGGCGATTCTGTATGCGCTGCTGTTCTCGGTGCTCCCGCCGGAAGACGCCTGGCGTGCTCTGTTCCTCCTTGGCATCGTGCCGGCGATCTTCGTGATTTTCGTCCGTCGCTTGGTCAAGGATCCGGAAATCTATCGCGAAGCCAAAGCTAAACAAGAGCCAAGCAACCCGGCCAAGTTCTACGAGATCTTCGCCCCAGGCATCCTGTTCACTACGATTCGCGCTTCGATCCTGACCACCGGCGCCCTCGGCGGTTACTACGCGATCACTTCCTGGCTGCCGACCTTTCTGAAAAACGAACGGGGCTTGAGCGTACTCGGCACCGGTGGCTATCTGGCGATGGTGATCGTCGGGTCCTACGTCGGGTACGTGATCAGCGCGTATTTGACTGACATCCTCGGTCGTAAAAAGAACTTCATTCTGTTCGCGGTCGGCTCGTTCACCATTGTTCTGCTGTACACCCAATTGCCGGTCAGCAACGGTGTGATGCTCTGGCTGGGTTTCCCTTTGGGCTTCTTCGCTTCGGGGATCTTCAGCGGCATGGGTGCGTTTTTGACTGAGCTGTTTCCGACGAGGATTCGCGGCTCGGGCCAGGGTTTTTGCTACAACATCGGTCGGGCATTGGCGGCGCTGTTCCCGCTGTTGATCGGCTTGCTCAGCCAGAAGGTGCCGCTGAGTGTGGGAATCGGGGCTTTTGCGGCGGTGTCTTACGGGGTAGTGATCCTGGCGGCCCTGAGCCTGCCGGAAACCCGTGGCAAGCAACTCGACGCTCAATAACCGAATATCCGGTAACTGATAATCTGAGGGGCATATGTCCTTCAGCTAAGAAGATAAAAGCCTACAGGAGTGTTCACCGTGAACCGCCTGCTATTGAACTGCGACATCGGCGAAAGTTTTGGCCACTGGACCATGGGTCTGGACGCCGAGGTTATGCCCTTCATCGACTGCGCCAACATTGCTTGTGGCTTCCACGCCGGCGACCCGAGCATCATGCGCAAGACCGTCAGCCTGGCCCTGAGCCACGGGGTGCAGATTGGCGCTCATCCGGCCTATCAGGATCTGGTGGGGTTCGGTCGCCGATCCATGGCTTACACCGCCCAGGAACTGCAGGACCTGTTGCATTACCAGATCGGCGCCCTCGACGGCATCTGCCGGGCACAGGGCGGGCGGGTGAGTTACGTCAAACCCCACGGCGCGATGTACAACGACATGATGGCCAACCCGGCGCAATTGCGCGCGGTGATTCAGGCCGTGGCGGCCTATGACCGGACGCTGCCATTGATGCTGATGGCGACCCGCGACAACAGTGCCGCGCAGCAACTCGGCGATGAATATGGCGTGACGTTGTGGTTCGAAGCCTTCGCCGATCGCGCTTACGACAGCGCAGGTAGGCTGGTCTCGCGGCAACTGCCGGGAGCCGTGCATCACGACCCCGAGAAAATCATTGAACAGGCGCTGATCATTGCCCGCAGTGGCATGCTCACGGCCAGCGATGGCAGCGCCTTGCACTTGCAGGCCAATACCTTGTGCGTACACGGCGACAACGCCAGTTCGGTGGCCGCCGTGCAGCGCATTCGCGAAGCCTTGAATCAGCAGAGTGCATCATGAAGCCACGGGTAGAAGTGGTGGCGCTGGATTGCCTGATGGTGCGTCTGTTCGATGAAATCAGCGAAGCCAACATGCCGTGGATGCTCGCGGCCAGCGAGCGTCTGCGAGAAGCGTTCGCCAGCCATTTGATCGATCTGGTGCCGTCCTACACGACACTGATGGTGCATTACGATTTGATGGCGCTGAACCCGGCTCAGGCGCGGGAATTGATTACTGAAGCCTTGATCGATCTGTCGCCCAATGCTCGCACTAGCGGTAAATGCCATGTGTTGCCGGTCTGGTATGACCTGAGCGTCGGTCCGGAACTGACGTTACTGTCTCAGCGCAGCGGATTAACGGTGGAAGAGGTGATCCACCGCCACAGCGGACATGAGTACCAAGTGTTCGCGTTGGGCTTCGCGCCGGGGTTTGCCTTCATGGGATTGGTAGAGGAAATATTGGCTGCACCGCGTATGAATACTCCGCGCAAAAAAGTGGCTGCCGGCAGTGTTGGTATCGCCGAACGCCAGACGGCGGCTTATCCGGTGGTGTCCCCCGGCGGCTGGAACCTGATCGGCCGCACCCCGGCCAAATTGTTCGACCGCGAACGCGACGGCTACAGCCTGATGCAACCGGGCGACACCGTGCGGTTCGAAGCGGTCAGCCATGCCGAGTTCATCAACCTGGGCGGTGATGACACGCCGTTGGAGGCCCTGGCATGAGCCGACTGACGATTGAAGCAAGTACACCGCTGTGCCTGTTGCAGGACGCCGGGCGGTTTGGCGTGCGGCATCTGGGCGTGACTCAGGGCGGGGCGGCGGATTGGCGATCGATGTCGTGGGCCAATTGGCTGCTGGGCAATGGGCTGGATGCGTCGGTGATCGAAATCACCCTCGGCGGGTTTACGGTCGTTGCTCAGGAAGATTGCGTGCTGGCATTGGCCGGGGCGGATCTGGGGGCGCAAGTGGATGGCGAGGCATTGGCGCCGTGGCGCAGTTTCAGGCTGAACAAAGGTCAGCAATTGCAATTCACCCAGCCACTGCTTGGCGCTCGGGCTTATTTGGCGGCCCCGGGCGGATTTGATGCGCCAAAGGTGTTGGGCAGTAGCGCAACGGTGGTCCGTGAGGAGCTCGGTGGGCTGGATGGCATGGGTCGGGCGTTGGCCAAAGAGGCGCAGTTGAGCTACTCGGGGAGCTCGCTGCTACTGCTGCGGGAGTTGGTGCCCGAACAAGTGCCGGATTTCAAACTCAATGCGCCGCTGGACCTGGTGCTCGGCGCACAGATCGGCGAGTTCAGTGGACAGAGTTTGTTCGACGCATTCAACAGCGTCTGGACCCTCGACAGCCGCGCCGACCGCATGGGTATTCGCCTGTTGGGAACGGCGTTGCAGTACCAGGGCAAGCCGATGATCTCGGAGGGCATCCCGCTGGGCGCGGTCCAGGTGCCGCCGGACGGGCAGCCGATTGTGCTGCTCAATGATCGGCAGACCATTGGCGGTTATCCGCGCCTGGGGGCGTTGACGCCATTGGCCTTGGCGCGATTGGCGCAGTGTTTGCCGGGGGCGAAGGTGCGGTTGAGGCCGGTGGTGCAGGATGTCGCTCATCGGGAGCAAGTCGAGTACCTGCGCCGGTTTGCCTCGCACTGATCGTTCCCACGCTCCGCGTGGGAATGCCGCCCGGGACGCTCCGCGTCCCTGTGACGCGGAGCGTCACTTGATGCATTCCCACGCAGAGCGTGGGAACGATCAACGATCAGCAGTGTGGGAACGATCAGCGCTCTATTTGGAAAGAAACCGCATCCCTTCCTCCAACCCCCGCAACGTCAGCGGGAACATCTGGTCATCAATCAAATCCCGCACGATGTTGGTCGATGAGGTATAGCCCCAGGTGTCTTTCGGATATGGGTTGATCCAGATGAGCTTCTTGTACTTTTCCTTGAAGCGCTGCATCCACACGTACCCGGCTTCTTCATTCCAGTGCTCGACGCTGCCGCCGGCCTGAGTGATTTCATAGGGCGCCATGGCGGCATCGCCGATGAAGATCACTTTGTAGTCGGCGCCGTACTTGTGCAGCAGGTCCTGGGTGGCGGTGCGCTCAGAGGTGCGACGCATGTTGTTCTTCCACACCGATTCATAAATGAAATTGTGGAAGTAGAAGTACTCCAGATGCTTGAACTCGGTCTTGCAGGCCGAGAACAGTTCTTCGCAGATCTTCACATGGGCGTCCATCGAGCCGCCGATGTCGAACAGCAACAGCAACTTGACGGTGTTACGGCGTTCCGGACGCATCTGGATGTTCAGCAGCCCGGCATCGCGAGCGGTGTGGTCGATGGTGCCGTCGATGTCCAGTTCTTCCGCCGCACCCTGACGGGCGAATTTACGCAGGCGCCGCAGGGCGACCTTGATGTTGCGCGTGCCCAGTTCGACCGAATCGTCGAGGTTCTTGTACTCGCGCTGATCCCAGACTTTGACCGCTTTGCCTTGACGCTTGCCGGCATCGCCGACCCGAATGCCTTCCGGGTTGAAGCCACCGGAGCCGAACGGGCTGGTGCCGCCGGTGCCGATCCATTTGTTACCGCCGGCATGGCGTTCTTTCTGTTCTTCCAGGCGCTTCTTGAACTCTTCGATCAGCTTGTCCAGGCCGCCGAGGGACTGGATCGCGGCCCGCTCTTCATCGGTCAGGGAACGCTCGAATTCCTTGCGCAGCCAGTCTTCCGGGATCAATGCCTGAAGGTGATCGTCGAGCTTTTCCAGGCCATTGAAGTAGGCAGCGAACGCCCGGTCGAACTTGTCGAAATGCTTTTCGTCCTTCACCAGGATCGCCCGGGACAGGTAATAGAACTCGTCCATGTCGGCGAAAGTCACGCGCTGTTTCAGCGCGTTGATCAGGTCCAGCAGCTCACGCACCGAGACCGGCACCTTGGCTGCGCGCATTTCATTGAACAGGTTGAGCAACATGGCGTTGACCCTTATCGAGTGCCGCGACGGCTCATGAACGCCAGACGCTCAAGCAATTGCACGTCTTGTTCGTTCTTCACCAAGGCGCCGGCCAGTGGCGGAATGGCCTTGGTCGGATCGCGCTCGCGCAGTACCGCTTCACCGATGTTGTCGGCCATCAGCAGTTTCAGCCAGTCCACCAGTTCGGAGGTCGATGGCTTCTTCTTCAGCCCCGGCACCTTGCGCACGTCGAAGAACACGTCCAGCGCTTCGCTGACCAGGTCTTTCTTGATGTTCGGGTAATGCACGTCGACGATCCGCTGCATCGTGATGCGATCCGGGAAGGCGATGTAATGGAAGAAGCAGCGGCGCAGGAAGGCGTCCGGCAGCTCTTTCTCGTTGTTGGAGGTAATGATGATGATCGGGCGCTTCTTGGCCTTGATGGTCTCGTCGATCTCGTAAACGTAGAACTCCATCTTGTCGAGTTCTTGCAGCAAGTCGTTGGGGAACTCGATGTCGGCCTTGTCGATTTCATCGATCAGCAGAATCACCCGCTCTTCGGACTCGAAAGCCTCCCAGAGCTTGCCCTTCTTCAGGTAGTTGCGAACGTCGTGAACCTTTTCCGTGCCCAGCTGCGAGTCTCGCAGGCGGCTGACCGCGTCGTACTCGTACAGGCCTTGATGCGCCTTGGTGGTGGACTTGATGTGCCAGGTAATCAACTTGGCGCCGAAGGACTCGGCCAGTTGCTCGGCGAGCATGGTCTTGCCGGTGCCTGGCTCGCCCTTGACCAGCAGTGGCCGTTCCAGAGTGATGGCGGCGTTGACCGCCAGCTTCAGGTCATCGGTGGCGACGTAGGCCTGGGTGCCTTCGAACTTCATCTGCTAATCCTCGAACGGTAACGCCGACCTGAACGAGGCAGGGCGGGGCGCAATAATTGTAGTACCCGACTATAACGCGGTGCCCGGTCGACTGTGAACGCAGACGGCTTATTCAGTCTCTGAATGGGGCGTCACATCTTGACTCAGTCTCGGCCGCTAGCCAGTATTGAGCTATCGCCATTTTGGCGATAGCTTGCGGGGCATGTCTACTAAATACCGATTTCGCGATACGTACCGCATTCAGTTGCGCGAGAAGGATCACCCGCCGCCCCATGTCCATCTGACAGGTGGCGGCCTGGACGTGATGCTCAGCCTGCAAACCCTCGAAGTGATGATGGGCAAGGCGCCGCCGCTGATTATCAAGGAAGCGCTGGAGTGGGTCAGGGCCCATCAGGTGCAATTGCTGGAGGATTGGAAACGATGTTACCCATGAAACGACCACGGCTGTCGGCTGTGCAGGTACTGCCGGATTACCGTCTGGCGCTGACCTTTATCGATGGTCAGCAACTGAGCCTGGATTTAAGTCGTGATCTGCGTTCGTACCCAGGATTGCAACCATTGCTGGAGGGGCATGCTTTTGAAGGCGCCGCTTTGGGTGACGATGGCTGGAGCGTGGAGTGGCCCGAACTGGATATCCAGATAGGCGCAGACACGCTGTATCTGGATGCTCTGGCGCAAAATGCGGCAGATGAAAACACCCGTATTTTCATCGATTGGCGTGCTCGCACCGGGCTACCGTTGAATCAGGCGGCAGAGGCGTTGGGGGTTAGTGCCCGCAGTATCAGTCGCTACAGCAGTGGTCGTGAAGCTGTGCCGCGGTCGTTGGCGCTGGCCTGTCTGGGCTGGGACTTTCTGCAACAGCAATCAAACCCGGCGCGAGCGGCGGAGGATACCGGTCGCTACACCGTTACACGTAAATCCTAGTCTGTATCCGGCTTGGGCCGCTCGTACTGGGCATTGAACGCCTCGATAAAACCATTTCGCAAAATCTGCAAAAAAGCCTCGAATGCGCTGATATCTTTCTGATGCACGCTCCCTCTGAGCTGGACGCGAGTGGCGAACTGGTTTTTCGGCTGGTTCTTCAACACATTCTCGGTACCCCCGACGAGTGCTTCCCAGATGGAGCGAAAAATCCCTTTGTCCTTGTTTTCCACGTCTTGTTGCCAGTTGAACACATCGACGTCGTGCAATAGCGGCTTGATGTAGCCGGTGAGTTGGCCCTTGTTGGCTTCGGCTTCGATGACCACGTCGCCATGGCCGGCATTGAAGTCGAACTTGCCGTAGGCCGAGGCGAAGTCGTTCATGCGTTTGAGTTCAAGGTTCCTGGCGCGCAGGCGAAATTCGAAGTCCTGGAAGTCGCTTAGCGGATCGAAGGTTGCCGTTGTTTCCAGTGGCGCATGGCCCAGCAACAGAGCCTTGCCGTCGAATCGGGCGTCGCGTTTGCCTTTGGTGTCGACCACGTTGGTCAGGTTGTAAATGCTGGCATTGACCTGAGTGGCATTCATGTTCACGGGCGGTTTTGAGTTGAAGTTTCGGAAGGTGACCCGCCCGTCGTTGATCCGCACTTCGTTCAGGGTAATCGGCAGCAATTTTTCCAATTGTGCCCGCCAGTCGGTGCCCTCACCGGTCTGGGAGTTTTTCTTGTTGGCACCGCCGTCGACGAAGTTCACCTCGGGTTTGTCGAACTGCGCCTCGGCCACCACCGCGTGGTCATACCAGAGCGAGTGCCAGCTGACGGAGAGATCAATCAATGGCGCGTTGACGAAAGGCACGGGAACCTTGCCATTGACCTTGACGATTTTCAGTCCATTGATTTTGTAGGCGCCGCGCCACAGGGCCAGGTCTACGTCGGTAATCTGCCCGCGGTAGTCACCCATGTTCGCCAATCTTTCGTTGAGGTAATCGCGCACCACGTAGGGCAGGGCAATGTGCAGGGCAACCAGCAGCAGAACGAGGCCGGCGAGGGTCCACAGGGGCCAACTGTATCGACGCTTCATGGCGGCAAATCTCTGGCGGTATAAAGCGATTGACTGCGGGGGTAAGCGGACGTTCGACTGACTGGACGACCACGGGTAACAGGCATACCTTGGACAGCTAATTCAACGCTGTATAAGGACCCAGCCATGAGCCGTATTTATGCTGACAACGCCCATTCCATTGGCAATACGCCGCTGGTTCAGATCAACCGTATCGCCCCGCGCGGTGTCACCATCCTGGCCAAGATCGAAGGGCGTAACCCCGGCTATTCGGTCAAGTGCCGGATCGGCGCGAACATGATCTGGGACGCCGAAAGCACCGGTAAACTCAAGCCTGGCATGACCATCATCGAACCGACTTCGGGCAATACCGGCATCGGCCTGGCGTTCGTTGCCGCTGCCCGCGGTTACCGGTTGGTATTGACCATGCCCGCGTCCATGAGCATCGAACGGCGCAAGGTGCTCAAAGCCCTTGGCGCCGAACTGGTGTTGACGGAACCGGCCAAAGGCATGAAAGGCGCGATCGAGAAAGCCGCCGAAATCCTCGCCAGTGATCCATCGACCTACTTCATGCCGGGGCAGTTCGAAAACCCGGCCAACCCGGCCATTCACGAAAAAACCACCGGGCCGGAAATCTGGAACGACACCGACGGTGCGGTCGACGTACTGGTGGCGGGTGTCGGGACAGGTGGAACCATTACCGGGGTTTCGCGGTATATCAAGAATACCCAGGGCAAACCGATTATCTCGGTGGCGGTGGAGCCGGTGGTGTCTCCAGTGATCACCCAGGCGATGGCGGGTGAAGAGATCAAGCCGAGCCCTCACAAAATTCAGGGCATCGGCGCTGGTTTTGTGCCGAAGAACCTGGACCTGTCGATGGTCGACCGGGTCGAACTGGTCAGCGACGATGAGTCCAAGGCAATGGCCCTGCGCCTGATGCAGGAAGAAGGGATTTTGAGCGGTATCTCGTGCGGCGCCGCCATGGCGGTGGCTGTGCGGCTGGCCGAAACTCCGGAAATGCAGGGCAAGACCATCGTGGTGATTCTGCCCGACTCTGGCGAGCGCTACCTGTCGAGCATGCTGTTCAGTGATCTGTTTACCGAACAGGAGAATCAGCAGTAGGAGCTGCCGAAGGTTCGGGCCGCGTTCGGACGATCTTTTGATCTTGCTTTTGAATCGCGTATGAAAGGGGGGTGATTCAGGTCAGCCCCCGTTCAGGAACTTTGTGTTAATAAGTGTTTGTTGCGTAATCCTTAACACTGAATGTTGAGTGATGCGGGTATTTCCCGAGGCCGGTAGTGTTTATCATGGCCGATTGCCACGTCGGGTAAATGGCGTTGTGCAAAGTTACCTACTATCAAGGAGTTGTAGATGAACTTTTCCTTTGTCGCGAAGGCGTCGGTGTTGTTGCTGTTTCTCGGTAGCACGCTCTATGTGCACTTGCGTGGCAAGGCGCGTTTGCCGGTTCTGCGTCAGTTCGTCAATCATTCGGCCCTGTTCGCACCTTATAACGCCCTGATGTACCTGTTCTCCAGCGTGCCATCCAAACCCTACCTGGACCGCAGCAAGTTCCCCGAACTGGATGTGCTCAGGGACAATTGGGAAGTTATTCGCGACGAAGCCATGCACTTGTTCGACGAGGGCTACATTCGCGCTGCCGAAAAGAACAACGACGCCGGTTTCGGTTCATTCTTCAAGAAGGGCTGGAAGCGTTTCTACCTCAAGTGGTATGACAAACCCCTGCCGTCGGCCGAAACCTTGTGCCCGAAAACCGTGGCGTTGGTCAGCAGTATTCCCAGCGTCAAAGGCGCCATGTTTGCGCTACTGCCCGGTGGCAGTCACCTCAACCCGCATCGCGATCCGTTCGCCGGTTCTTTGCGTTATCACTTGGGGCTGTCGACACCGAACTCCGATCATTGCCGCATCTTCGTCGATGGTCAGGTCTATGCCTGGCGTGATGGGGAAGACGTGATGTTCGATGAAACCTACGTGCACTGGGTCAAGAACGAAACCGAGCAAACCCGGGTCATCCTGTTTTGCGACATCGAGCGACCGATGAGCAACCGCCTCATGACCGGTATCAACCGCTCGATCAGCGGCTTGCTGGGGCGCGCCACGGCACCCCAGAACCTTGACGATGAACGCGTTGGCGGGATCAATCAGGCCTATGCCTGGAGTAAGAACTTCAGCGACAAGTTCAGCGGTGTGGTCAAACAGTGGAAGCGTCGTAATCCCAAGGCTTACCGCGTACTGCGGCCGGTGCTGGCGGTGGTGGTGTTGGCGTTGTTGGGGTATTGGCTGTTTGGTTGAGACCGATTACTGAGCGACCTGTGGCGAGGGGGCTTGCCCCCGTTGGGTCGCGAAGCGGCCCCAAAAAACAACGATCCCATCTCTTTCAGAACCAATGCAATGCCTGGTTCACGACTGCTTCGCAGCCGAACGGGGGCGAGCCCCCTCGCCACAGGGATCGTGTCAGGCTCCTGTTTCTCGGCTCTGACGTTAACTCATTGCAATCCATGTCACACGCTGGTTATAGTCGGCCCTCGGTGGTTTCCCGAACCACCCTTTCACCCATCAAAAAAGATCAGCCCATGCCAGCTTCCCCCATCAACGCGGTAGTCGATTCAGCGGTCAACGCTGGCGTCTTGCCGTGCGGGAATCAGCAGCCTGCGCAGATCAGTCATTACCCCCCACCTGTCAGTAGCACGCCGGTGTGCGCAGTCGTATCACCGCCAGGCGTTGGCTTCTCGGGCTGATCAGCTTTTTTCTGCTGTTCCTGTGCCCATCTGAAAAAGCGCCTGAAAAAACTACTGAATTTCAGCTTCGGCTGAGTTGGCTTTGTGCCTGACTACAGGTGGTATTCATGTTTGTCCTTTCGAAAAAATCCGCGCTCGCGGCGGCGTCCACGAGCCTGTTCGTTTTGCTGTGGAGCAGCGGGGCGATCTTCTCCAAATGGGGGTTGGCGCACGCATCACCCTTCGCCTTTTTGCTGATTCGTTTCGCCATCGCCCTGTGCGGGCTGGTGCTGTTGATGCCGTTGCTCAAGCTGAAACTACCCAAGGGCGGCAAGCCGATGTTGTATGCAATGGCCACGGGCGTGGTGTTGCTGGGGGCTTATCAGATTTTCTATCTGCTGGCCCTGGACCTGAAGGTCACCCCCGGCATGATGGCAACCATCATGGGCGTGCAACCGATTCTCACCGTAGTGATCATGGAGCGGCACCGATCAATAAGCCGGATCTTCGGTCTTGCGCTAGGCCTGGCCGGGTTGATTATGGTGGTTTACCAAGGCATCGGTCTGGCCGGCATGTCATTGGCTGGCATGCTCTTCGGTCTGTTGGCGCTGGCGAGCATGACGTTCGGCTCGATCATGCAGAAACGCATCACCGATAATCCTCTCGGCACACTGCCGGTGCAGTATCTGGCGGGGTTGTTGCTCTGCGGGATCTTCGTACCGTTCCAGCCGTTTCAATTCGAACACAGCACAGGGTTCATCGTGCCGGTGTTGTGGATGGGGTTGGTGGTATCAGTGCTGGCGACGCTGCTGCTGTATCGGCTGATCGCCCGGGGCAATCTGGTGAATGTCACCAGTCTGTTTTACCTGGTGCCGGCGGTGACGGCGGTGATGGATTACCTGATCTTTGGCAACCGACTGGCGGCGTTGAGCCTGCTGGGAATGGGGCTGATCATCGTCGGCCTGGTGTTTGTGTTCCGTAAGAGCGCTTGAAACCGAAAGGCCGCTCCAGGCACAGCTCCTGCACTGGATCTTCGTCGTAACACCGATCCAGTGTAGGAGCTGGCGTAGCCTGCGATCTTTTCGGGGCTGCCGGAGAGCAAGATCAAAAGATCGCAGCCTTCGGCAGCTCCTACAGGGGGAATGCATTTCCGGTGTAGGAGCGAGGCTTGCCCGCGAAGGCGTCATCAGCAACACCACATCACTACCTGGCAACCACCTCAGGCGCCTTCACCACTGCCGGCTTCAACACCAGCCACAACGCCAGCGCAATCAACACCCCGCCATAAAGGTGCGCCATCGACAGCGGCTCATCCAGCAACAGCGCCCCCCACAACACGCCGAACGGCGGGATCATGAAGGTCACGGTCATCGATTTCACCGGGCCAACCGACGTCAGCAAACGGAAATAAATAATGTAGGCAAAGGCTGTGCAGACCAAACCCAACCCCAGCAACGACAGCCAGACACTCCAGCCGCCCCAGCTCACCGGTGGCTGGCTGATCACGCTGTAGCCAAACAACGGCAGCAACAACAACGTCGCGCCGAGCATGCTGCCCAGCGCCGAAAGGCGACTGTCGAGACCCCCGGCATGGTCGAGCCAGCGCCGGGCGAGGAACCCGGCAAAGCCATAGCAGGTGGTGGCCATCAGGCAAGCGAGTGCGCCCATCAGCAGTTCCATGTTGAACGCCACCGGCCCGGCGCGGGTGAGGATGCCCACGCCCAACAGGCCGAGAAAGACGCCGCCCAACTTGGCGGCGGTGAGTTTTTCATGGAAGAACAATCCGCCAATCAACACCCCCATCAAAGGCGTGGTGGCGTTGAAAATCGCCGAGTAACCGGCCGGCAGCACCTGGGCGGCCACGGAATAGAGGGTTGCTGGAATCCCGGAGTTGATCAGCCCGAGCAGCATCACCGTCTTGAGTTTGCCTTTGAAATCCCAGTTGATGCGCATCAGCCCAAGGATCACCAGCAGCCCGACGGCGGCAATCGACACGCGAAAAAAAGCAGTGGGGATTGTGCCAATCACTGGGGCAATAACGCGCATGAACAGAAAACTCGCACCCCAAATGGCGGCAAGCGACAACATACGCAGGATATCGACGGGGTTCACAGCGCTTTCCTTCCTTGATTGGCGCGCAAGTGTCGCGCCAGTCAGGGCGCAAGGCAATGGTTGCGTTGCGTCACACAGGGCCACTAAGCTCAGGCTCCAACGACAAGAACAGCCGCCGAGGTTTTACCTATGCCGCAGCAATGGCCAGCCGCCGACATCGCCCGAATGATCCTCGATGGCTTTGACGATTACCGCGAGCATTTCCGTCAGATCACCGACGGCGCCCGAGCCCGTTTCGAGCAGGCCCAATGGCAGGAGACGCAAGTCGCGTCGGCGGCGCGGATCAACCTCTACGAAGAAAAGGTCGGCGAAACGGTAGGGCGCTTGCATGCTTCGTTCGAGACCGATGTGCTGATGGACGTCAGCAACTGGCCGCTGGTCAAAAGCGCTTACATCAGCCTGATCGACCTGCGCTTCGACGATGAACTGTCCGAGACCTGGTACAACTCGATTTTCTGCGGCCTGTTCAGCCACGACCTGATCAGCGATGGCTGCATGTTCATTCACACCACGCGGCCGAGCCTGCGCCGCGCCCGGGCCGCGCAAACCCGCACCTACAAGCCGCAGGGGCAGTTGTCCGGTATGCTCACGAGCATCTTTGCCGACTACCGCTTCAGCGAAGATTACGCCGATCTGGCCGGCGACCTGCGTCGCCTCGAAGCGCAATTGCGCGAGAACCTGCCGGACTGGGTCTGCAAGGACCCGGAGCTGAGCGTCGAACTGTTTTCCTCGGTGCTTTACCGCAACAAGGGCGCCTATCTGGTGGGGCGCATTTACACCCCCGACGAGCAATGGCCGCTGGTGATTCCGCTGCTGCACCGCGAAGGCCGGGGCATCCAGATCGATGCGCTGATCACTGACGAGGCGGAGGTGTCGATCATCTTCTCCTTCACCCGTTCGTACTTCATGGTCGATGTGCCAGTGCCGGCGGAATTCATCGGTTTTCTCAAACGCATCCTGCCGGGCAAGCACATCGCCGAGCTGTACACCTCGATCGGCTTCTACAAGCATGGCAAGTCCGAGTTTTATCGCGCGCTGATCAATCACCTGGCCAACACTGACGACCAGTTCATCATGGCCCCCGGCGTGCGCGGCATGGTCATGAGCGTGTTTACCCTGCCGGGCTTCAACACCGTCTTCAAGATCATCAAGGACCG
This sequence comes from Pseudomonas sp. TE12508, assembly GCF_056279485.1. NCBI lineage: Bacteria > Pseudomonadati > Pseudomonadota > Gammaproteobacteria > Pseudomonadales > Pseudomonadaceae > Pseudomonas > Pseudomonas sp. TE12508. The sequence continues at coordinate 306,981 of NZ_JBWCCN010000003.1, forward strand.
CTTCTCGCCGTCGAAAAACGTCGACCGCGCCACAGTGATCGAAAAGTATCGCCTGGTGAAAAGCGTCGACCGGGTCGGACGGATGGCCGACACCCAGGAGTTCGCCGACTTCCGTTTCCCCTTGAGCAAGTTCGAGCCGGCATGCCTTGAGGAGTTGCTCGAAGTGGCCGCGTCCACGGTCTCGGTGGAGGACGATACGGTGCTGATTCGTCACTGCTGGACCGAACGCCGGATGACGCCATTGAACCTTTATCTGGAACACGCCAACGAGGCGCAGGTTCGCGAGGCGCTGGAGGATTACGGTCTGGCGATCAAGCAACTGGCGGCGGCGAACATTTTTCCCGGTGACATGTTGCTGAAGAATTTTGGCGTCACCCGTCACGGTCGTGTGGTGTTTTATGACTACGACGAGATCTGTTTCCTGACCGAGGCCAACTTCCGCCACATCCCGCAACCGCGTACACCGGAAGACGAAATGGCTTCCGAGCCTTGGTATTCGATCGGGCCACTGGATGTATTCCCCGAGGAATTTCCACCGTTCCTGTTTGCCGATTCGGGGCAACGGCGGTTGTTTGATCAGTTGCATGGCGAGTTGTACAACGCTGATTACTGGAAGAGTTTGCAGGAGGCGATACGGGCGGGGAAGGTGATTGATGTGTTCCCCTACCGCCGTAAAGGCCTCGATAACGAGTAGCCCGCACCTGACACTGATCGTTCCCACGCTCCGCGTGGGAATGCCTCCCCGGACGCTCCGCGTCCGCTCTTGGGACGCAGAGCGTCCCTTGCTGCATTCCCACGCAGAGCGTGGGAACGATCACATGGGGGCGCAAATCTGCGACAATCCGCCCCCTGCGCCACTAGACGACTTTTGCGTACCTGATGACTGACGAATCGCCTTCAATCGACAAACTTCTGAAAAACCTCGATCACGCCATGCTCGCCGACCGCCACCGGCTGCGGCGGCAGTTGCTGGAGCTGCGCAAGAAACCTGACGAGGCCAAACTGGCCCAGTGGGTGACGCGCACGCAGGCGTCTTGCGATCAGGTGTTGGCGCGGCGCGCCAGCCTGCCGGTGATTCGTTACGACGACAGCCTGCCAATCGCCGCCAAGCGCGACGAAATCAAAGAGGCGCTGCTCAAGCATCAGGTGCTGATCATTGCCGGCGAAACCGGGTCGGGTAAAACCACCCAGTTGCCGAAGATCTGCCTGGAAATCGGTCGCGGCCAGCACGGCCTGATCGGCCACACCCAGCCCCGTCGAATCGCCGCCCGCAGCGTGGCGAGCCGGGTCGCCGAAGAACTGGCGACGCCGTTGGGCGCGTTGGTCGGCTATCAGGTGCGGTTCGAGGATCAGAGCGATTCCAACACCCTGATCAAACTGATGACCGACGGCATCCTGCTGGCGGAAACCCAGAACGACCGCTACCTCGAACGCTACGACACGATCATCGTCGACGAAGCCCATGAACGCAGCCTGAACATCGACTTCCTGCTCGGTTACCTGAAAACCCTGTTGCCGCGTCGTCCGGACCTGAAAGTCATCATCACCTCGGCCACCATCGACCTGGAGCGTTTCTCCAAGCACTTCGATGATGCGCCGATCGTCGAGGTCTCCGGTCGTACCTTCCCGGTAGAAACCTGGTACCGCCCGCTGACCCTGGAGCAGGACGAGGAGGGCAACCGCGTCGAGGATGACCTGACCGTGGATCAGGCGATTCTCGCCACCCTCGACGAGATTGCCGCGTTCGAACGCAGCGAGCGCAAGAGCCCCGGCGACGTGCTGGTGTTCCTGCCCGGCGAGCGCGAGATTCGTGATGCCGCCGACATGCTGCGCAAGGCCCAGCTCAAACACACCGAGATTCTGCCGTTGTACGCGCGGCTGTCGCCGGCCGAGCAGCAGCGGATTTTCCAGTCTCACCCTGGACGTCGCGTGGTACTGGCGACCAACGTCGCCGAAACCTCGCTGACGGTGCCGGGCATCCGTTACGTGATCGACAGTGGCACCGCGCGCATCAGTCGTTACAGCTACCGCGCGAAGGTGCAACGCCTGCCCATCGAAGCGATTTCCCAGGCCAGTGCCAACCAGCGTAAAGGCCGTTGCGGGCGGGTCGAACCGGGCATTTGCATCCGCCTCTATAGCGAAGAAGATTTCATCGGCCGCCCGGAATTTACCGACCCGGAAATCCTGCGTACCAACCTCGCGGCGGTGATTTTGCAGATGCTCCATCTGCGCCTCGGCGAGATCACCGATTTCCCGTTTATCGAGCCGCCGGATGGCAAGGCCATCAGCGATGGTTTCAACCTGCTGCAAGAACTCTCGGCGGTGGACCGCAACAGTCAGTTGACGCCGCTTGGTCGCCAGCTGGCACGGCTGCCTGTGGACCCGCGCATGGGCCGCATGCTGCTGGAAGCAGCGAAACTTGGCAGCTTGCAGGAAGTGCTGATCGTCGCCAGTGCCATGTCGATTCAGGACCCCCGCGAACGTCCGCCGGAGCGTCAGCAAGCCGCCGATCAAGCCCACGCGCAGTGGAAAGACGTGGACTCGGACTTCGTCGGGCTGGTTAATCTGTGGCGTGGTTTTGAAGAGCAACGCCAGGCCTTGACCGCCAGCCCGCTGCGTAACTGGTGCCGCAAGAATTTTCTGAATTACCTGCGCCTGCGCGAGTGGCGCGACTCCCATCGCCAGTTGAGCCTGATCTGTCGCGACATGCAGCTGAGCCTCAACAAAGAACCGGCGGATTACCCGAAACTGCACAAAGCCGTGTTGTCCGGATTGCTCAGCCAGATCGGCCAGAAAACCGAAGACGGCGATTACCTCGGTGCCCGTCAGCGGCGCTTCTGGATTCACCCGTCGTCGGGCCTTGGCAAGAAGCGTCCGCAATGGCTGATGACCGCCGAACTGGTGGAAACCACCAAACTCTACGCGCGGATGGTCGCCAAGATCGACGCCGACTGGATCGAGCCGCTGGCCGGGCACTTGATCAAGAAAAACCACTTCGAACCCCATTGGGAGAAGAAGCGCGGTCAGGTCGTGGCCTTCGAGCAAATCACCCTGTTCGGGCTGATCGTGGTCGGGCGCCGGCCGGTGCATTACGGGCCGATTGACCCGGTGGTGTCTCGTGAGTTTTTTATTCGCGAAGGTCTGGTGCGCGGCGAGATTCAATCCAAGGCCAAGTGTTTGTCTGCCAATGCACAGTTGCTGGAACAGCTCGACGAACTGGAAGCCAAGGCGCGCCGCCGCGACATCCTCGCCGACGAAGAAACCTTGTTCGCCTTCTACGATGCGCGACTGCCAGCAGAGATTCACCAGACTGCGACCTTCGACAGTTGGTACCGGGTCAACAGTCAGAAAGACCCGCAGCTGCTGATCATGCGCGAAGAAGACGTGCTGGCCCGCGAAGCCAGCGAAGTCACCGCCGCGCATTACCCGGACACCCTGCACATCGGTGATCTGGAACTGGCGCTGAGTTATCACTTTGAACCCAACCATCCTCGCGACGGCGTGACCTTGCGCGTGCCGGCGCCGCTGTTGCCGATGCTGCCGCCGGAACGACTGGAATGGCTGGTGCCGGGCGTGATCGAGGCCAAGTGCATTGCGCTGGTGCGCAACCTGCCTAAAGCGTTGCGCAAGAATTTCGTGCCGGTGCCGGACTTCGTCAAAGCCGCCTTGCAGCGCATCACGTTTGCCGAGGGCTCGTTGCCTCTGGCGCTGGGCCGCGAGTTATTGCGCATGACTGGTGCGCGGGTCAGCGATGAGGCGTGGGCCGAAGCGTCGCAACAGGTCGAAAGTCATTTGCGGATGAACCTGGAAATCGTCGACGGTCAGGGCAAGTTCCTCGGCGAAGGCCGTGACCTGGCCGAGCTGACCGCACGCTTTGCCGAGGCGAGCCAGGCTGCGTTGGCGGTGCCGCAAACGGCGAAGAGCCAACAACCGGTGGAGCCGAAAGTCTTTGCCGCCGTGGCCGAGAAAACCCAGCAGAAAATCGCCGGGCTATCGATGACGGTGTATCCGGCGCTGGTGGAAGAGGGCGGCACAGTCAAGGAAGGTCGATTCTCGACCCCGGCCGAAGCCGAGTTCCAGCATCGCCGGGCCTTGCAGCGCTTGCTGATGCAGCAATTGGCGGAACCGGCGAAGTTCCTGCGCGGCAAGTTGCCGGGGCTGACCGAGTTGGGCCTGATGTACCGCGACATGGGGCGAGTCGACAGCCTGGTGGAAGACATTCTGCTGGCCAGTCTCGACAGCTGCATTCTCGAGGGCGAAGACCCGTTGCCACGCGATGGCGCCGGGCTGGCGTCGCTGGCCGAGCGCAAACGTGGCGGCTGGACCGAGCACGCCGAACGGCTGGCGAAGCTGACGCTGGAGATTCTCAAGCTCTGGCACGGCCTGCAAAAACGCTTCAAGGGCAAGATCGACCTGGCGCAAGCCGTGGCCTTGAACGACATCAAGCAGCAGCTCAGCCATCTGGTGTATCCGGGCTTCGTGCGTGAAACGCCGATGCTGTGGCTCAAGGAGCTGCCGCGTTATCTGAAAGCAGTCGAGCAGCGCTTCGAGAAAATCGGTGCGCAGGTACAGCGGGATCGGGTCTGGAGCGGCGAGTTGTCCGGCCTTTGGGCCCAATACCAGACCCGCGCCAACAAACACGCCCAGGAAGGCAAGCGCGATCCGCAGCTGGAACTCTATCGCTGGTGGCTGGAGGAATACCGGGTCTCGCTGTTCGCGCAGCAATTGGGGACCAAGGTGCCGATCTCCGACAAGCGCCTGAACAAGCAATGGAGCCAGGTCGAACCATAACCCCGGTGGGAGCGAGCTTTTGTGGCGAGGGGGCTTGCCCCCGTTGGGTGGCGAAGCCGCCCCAAACCTGCGGCCCCGGTGTATCAGGTATACCGAGTGCGTTGGTTTTACGACTGCTACGCAGCCGAACGGGGGCAAGCCCCCTCGCCACACCGGCTCCCACACGTATGCTGTGCTTTTGCAAAAGGCGCCAAAAGCCAGCGTTTATGGCAAACTTCGCGCCTATAAACGCCAGCCCCGCGGTTTTGAGCCTTCACGGGCCCGGGCGGATCGGAATAAAGCGATGCCAGGTTTGCGTCCGGACCTGGAATAGACCCTTTGTGTGTTGGTACGTCGGTGCCAGCGCTTTCTGCCTGAACGGATTAGAGAAACGACCATGCATAACGTCGTCATCAGCGGCACCGGCCTGTACACCCCGGCCAACAGCATTTCCAATGAAGAGCTGGTGCAGTCTTTCAACGCTTACGTCGCGCAGTTCAACGCCGACAACGCCGAAGCCATCGCGCGCGGCGAAGTCGAGGCATTGACCGAATCCAACGCGGCGTTTATCGAAAAAGCGTCCGGCATCAAAAGCCGCTTTGTCATGGACAAGGACGGCATTCTCGATCCGCAGCGCATGGCACCACGCCTGCCAGAACGTTCCAACGACGAGTGGTCAGTGCTTTGCCAGATGGCCATCGGCGCGGCCGAACAAGCCTTGCAGCGCGCCGGAAAGACCGCCGCTGACATCGACGGCGTAATCGTCGCCTGCTCCAACCTGCAACGCGCCTATCCGGCCATCGCCATCGAAGTCCAGGAAGCGCTGGGCATTCAGGGTTTCGGTTTCGACATGAACGTCGCCTGTTCCTCGGCGACCTTCGGCATCCAGGCAGCGGCCAACAGCGTGCAACTGGGCCAGGCTCGGGCGATCCTGATGGTCAACCCTGAAGTCTGCACCGGTCACTTGAATTTCCGCGACCGCGACAGCCATTTCATCTTCGGCGACGCCGCCACGGCGGTGATCATCGAGCGTGCGGATCTCGCGACGTCCAAGTACCAGTTCGACGTGGTCAGCACCAAACTGCTGACCAAGTTCTCCAACAACATCCGCAACAACTTCGGCTTCCTCAACCGCGCTGCGGAAGAGGGCATCGGTGCCCCCGACAAGCTGTTCGTCCAGGAAGGCCGCAAGGTGTTCCGCGATGTCTGCCCGATGGTCGCCGAGCTGATCGCCACGCACCTGGAAGAAAACCAGCTCAACGTCAGCGACGTGAAGCGCTTCTGGCTGCACCAGGCCAACCTCAGCATGAACCACTTGATCGTCAAGAAGCTGCTGGGCCGCGAAGCCACCGAAGAAGAAGCCCCGGTGATTCTCGACACCTATGCCAACACCAGTTCTGCCGGTTCGGTGATTTCGTTTCACAAGTATCAGGACGATCTGGTCAGCGGTTCGCTGGCGGTACTCAGCTCGTTCGGCGCCGGCTACTCGATTGGCAGCGTGATTCTGCGCAAGCGCTGATGCTTGTGTGGTGAGTGAGCTTGTGGTGAGTGGGCTGTTGTGGCGAGGGGGCTTGCCCCCGTTCGGCTGCGAAGCAGTCGTAAACCCATTACCGCGATTTGCCTGAATGTCCGCGCTGGCTGATTTTGGGGCGGCTTCGCCACCCAACGGGGGCAAGCCCCCTCGCCACCGAGCCCCCTCGCCACAATGTTGTCTGATGCTGGAACATCGATGGTTCTGAAACGAGGTTTGCATGGCCGCAGCTGACGACACCCTATTGCTCGAACGCCTGCTGGCGGGCGAGCAGAGGGCTTTCAAGGAACTGGTCAGCACTTACCAGAGCGCCATGCGCGCGGTGGCCTATGCCATCGTCGGCAACCGACATGTCGACGAGGTGGTACAGGATGCCTGGCTGTCGGTGGTGCGCAATCTCGGCGGGTTCGAGGGGCGTTCGAGCCTCAAGACCTGGCTGCTGACCATCACCGCCAACTCGGCCAAGAGCCGCTACAAGCAAAACCGCCGGGAAGTGCTGCTCGATGACCTGCCGTCGCCTCACGGCACCCTCGATGACGATCGTTTTTCATCGACTGATGGACATTGGCTGGTGGCGCCGTACGCCTGGCATCAGGACACGCCAGAGGCCCTGTTGACCGAAAACGAGCTGCGCGAATGTCTGGAGCACACGCTGCTCAGCCTGTCGGAACTGCAAAGCAGTGTTTTGCTGTTGCGTGAGCGACAGGGGTTGGAGCTGGAGGAGATCTGTAATCTTCTGGAGATCTCGCTCTCCAATGTTCGTGTGCTGCTGCATCGGGCACGGTTGAAGGTCTTTGCGACCGTGGAGCATTTTGAGGAAACCGGCGAATGTTGACCTGCAAGGAACAAGTGGCGCGCTCCAGTGATTATCTCGATGGCCAGTTGAGTTTTCGAGAGCGACTGATGGTGCGGCATCATTTGATGTTCTGCCCTAATTGCCGGCGGTTCATTCGGCAGATGCGGTTGATGCAGGCCACCCTGAAAGTGATGCCCGAGCCGCCTGTGCCTGACCTGGATGCGCTGGCTGAGCGACTCGCCAAGGAACATTTGAAGAACAAACCGTAGTTTTTTCCGCCCGTAACATATCCCTTCAGCCGCTCTGGTTTGCGGCTTGCAGCTCATCCCTTTTCTGTTATTTCGATTCGAAGTAAAAAAGTTCCCCTGTCATAAAATCTTTATCTATCAGCAACCCGGCTGAAATACCCCGCCTCCAAGATTCCCTCCCAACACAAGCGGGCCAGACCCGCGTGTTTCCAAGCTACAGACCACCAATTAGGGGAACTCTTCGATGATCCGTAAGCACTTCGCCGGTTTTGCCGCCAGCGCATTGGCCATGGCAGTAACCGCCCAGGCTTTCGCTGGCACCGTCACCACTGACGGCGCCGATATCGTAGTCAAAACCAAGGGCGGCCTCGAAGTCGCCACCACCGATAAAGAATTCAGCTTCAAACTCGGCGGTCGCTTGCAGGCTGACTACAGCCAGTTCGATGGTGTCTACACCAAAAACGGTGATACCGCTGACGCTGCCTACATCCGTCGTGGCTTCCTGGAGCTGTCTGGTGTGCTGTACACGGATTGGGCTTACACCATCAACTACGACTTCTCCCACAACAGCGGCGATTCCGATAACGGTTACTTCGACGAAGCGTCGTTGGCCTACAACGGCTTCAAACCGGTCTCGATCAAAGTCGGTCGTTTCGACCCGGACTTCGGCCTGGAAAAAGCCACCAGCTCCAAGTGGGTCACTGCGCCAGAACGCAACATGGCGTACGACATGGTCGATTGGGCGAACAGCCACCAGAATGGTCTGGGCCTGCAAGCCTCCAGCACCTTCGCTGATTCGTTCTACGCTTCCGCCGGCGTGTTCAGCAAAGACACCGACGATACCGATGGCAACAGCGTTAAACAGGTCAACGGCCGTTTTGTCTTCGCGCCGATGCATGACGCCGGCAATGTGCTGCACTTCGGTGTGAACGTCGCGTCCCGTGATGTCTCCGACACGGCCTTCGATTCGCGTTATCGCACCCGCATGGGCATGCGTGGCGTTGAAACCCTCGGCGGCAACGATGCCGGCACCAACGGCAACCGTCCGGTGCTGGGTGGCAGTTCCACATCACCTGCCGGCTCTTATGACCGTGACGACGCTGTCGGCCTGGAAGCCGCATTCGCCATGGGCCCGGCCTCGATCCAGGGTGAATACGTCGCCCGCAAAACCAAGGCCGATGACAGCAGCCGTGAAGACATCAAAGGTCACGGTTTCTACGTTCAGGGTGCCTACACCCTCACCGGCGAAGCCCGTGGCTATAAAGTCGGCAAGTTCGACGCGATCAAGCCAGCCAACAAATCCATCGGCGCCTGGGAGCTGTTCTATCGTTACGACAGCCTGACCGTCGAAGACGACAACATCACCACCGCCAGCCTGACCCGCGATGTCGGCGATGCCGAAGCCAAGGTGCACACCCTGGGCGTCAACTGGTACGCCAACGAAGCGGTGAAAATCACTGGCGCCTACCTCAAGGCCAAGACGGACAACGTGACCAACGCCACTGCGGCCAGCGGCACGACGCCTGCCCGTCGCACCGGTGATGACAGCGGTGACGGCTTCGTGGTCCGCGCTCAATACGTGTTCTAAATTGCAGTAAACGCTGTAAGAGCTCTTTCTTCATCCGTTAAAGCTCCTCTCGTTTAACCCCGCTTCGGCGGGGTTTTTTTTTGTTTCGGGTTAGGCAATCAGATAAGCGATACTCCTCCCATCTGTAGAAAATGATGGTCGGGGATACTGATGCCGCTGCAACGTCTGGAAAGTCTGTCCGAAATCGCGCCGCACACCTGGGACGCGCTGGTACCGGAAACTCAGCCGTTTCTGCGTCATGCCTTTCTGAGCGCGCTGGAAGACAGCGCCAGCCTCGGCCCGCATTCCGGCTGGCAGCCCGAGCATCTGTTGCATGTTGAAGGCGATCGTCTGATCGCCGCGCTGCCCAGTTACCGCAAATGGCATTCCTACGGCGAGTACGTGTTCGACCATGCCTGGGCCGAAGCCTGTGAGCGTGCCGGCATCGACTACTACCCCAAGTTGTTGACGGCGGTACCGTTCAGCCCGGTCAGCGGGCCGCGATTGCTGGCGGCGACGATCGAGGACGGTTTCGAGCTCCTGCAGAGCCTGCCGGGTTACCTTGAGATCGAAGGACTCTCCAGCGCGCATATCAACTTCACCGATCCATTCACCGACGCGGCATTGGCCGAACAGCCTGGCTGGTTGCAGCGCATTGGCTGTCAGTACCACTGGCAGAATCGCGGCTATCGGGATTTTCAGGACTTCCTCGACGCCCTCAGTTCGCGCAAGCGCAAGCAAATGCGCAAGGAGCGTGAGCAAGTGGCGGGGCAGGGCATCGACTTCGAATGGCTGGAAGGACGGCAACTGGATCAGGCGCAGTGGGACTTTGTGTATGCCTGCTACGCCAATACCTACGCGGTGCGTCGGCAGGCGCCGTACCTGACGCGGGAGTTTTTCAGTCTGTTGGCCGAGCGCATGCCGGAGTCGATCCGTGTAGTGCTAGCCAAGCAAGGTTCACGACCGGTGGCCATGGCCTTCAGTCTGGTCGGTGGCGACAGCTTCTATGGCCGTTACTGGGGCTGCCTGGCGGAGTTCGATCGTTTGCACTTCGAGACCTGTTTCTATCAAGGCATGGATTACGCGATTGCCAACGGCTTTCAGCGTTTTGACGCCGGCGCTCAGGGCGAGCACAAGTTGATTCGAGGCTTTGAACCGGTGATCACCCATTCCTGGCATTACCTGCGACACCCGGGCTTGAAGGCGGCGGTGAAAGACTTCCTTGAGCGTGAGCGGGTCGGGGTCATGGGGTATGCAGAAGAAGCGAAGACTGCCTTGCCTTACCGGCAAGGCTGATCTTCGCGTTATGTCCCTTGTCAGCTGTCTTCTTTGCCCAGCCAGCGATACATCACACCGCCGATGACCGCACCCAGAATCGGCGCCAGCCAGAACAGCCACAGTTGTTGAATCGCCCAACCGCCGACAATCAGCGCCGGGCCCGTACTGCGGGCCGGGTTGACCGAGGTGTTGGTGACCGGAATCGAGATCAAGTGGATCAGGGTCAGCGCCAGGCCGATGGCGATGGGCGCCAGCCCGGCCGGGGCGCGTTTGTCGGTGGAGCCGAGAATGATCAGGATGAACATGGCGGTCATCACCAGTTCACTGACAAACCCCGCCGCCATCGAGTAGCCGCCGGGCGAGTGTTCGCCGTAGCCATTGGATGCAAGGCCGCTGGCCAGTTCGAAGCCGGGTTTGCCGCTGGCGATGAAGTACAGCAGAGCCGCTGCGATGATCCCGCCAATCACTTGGGCGATGATGTAGGCGGGCAGTTCTTTGGCAGGAAATCGTCCGCCGACCACCAGCCCGACCGAAACCGCAGGGTTGAGATGGCAGCCCGAAATGTGGCCGATAGCGAAGGCCATCGTCAGCACCGTCAAACCGAATGCCAAGGACACCCCCAGCAAACCGATCCCTACGTCTGGAAACGCCGCCGCCAGGACCGCACTGCCGCAACCCCCCAACACCAGCCAGAACGTACCTACTAATTCTGTAGCCGAACGTTTGAACAAAGACATAGCGAGTTTCCCTGTCGAGATAACACTGTCGTTGTGCATCCAGCAGATGGACTACAGAACCATCTCCAGTACCTTGGCTGAGTACAGCAGGGTTTTAATGAAATTCCAGTGACCATAAAAACCGCCGGAGCCTGTGTCTAAAGGGTTGTGGCGGTTCGCTGATCTAATGTGTGCGGGCTTATGTGGCGAGGGGGCTCGCCCCCGTTCGGCTGCGAAGCAGTCGCAAATCCGGCGTATGCGGTATGCCTGGCTGAACGAGGGGGGCAGGGTTTAGGACTGCTTCGCAGTCCAACGGGGGCAAGCCCCCTCGCCACATGAGCCCGCTCCCACAGTGGCTAGTCATCGTGTCAGTAGAGACTATCCCGCACTCTCACCGGTGCTTCCCGGTCATACGCCTCGGCATCGAACTGTCCATCGTTCAGGCGCTTGTGAAACGCCCCGGCGGTCGGCAGCGCAGAGCGTTCGAGGTGTTTGTGCGGGTTCCACAGATCCGAACGCACAATCGCTTTCGAGCAGTGGAAATACGCTGCTTGCACCGTCACCAGCATCACCGTGCGTGCCGGTTTGCCATTGACTGCAAAACTCTCCAGCAACTCGGGCTCGGCGCTGATCTGCGCCGTGCCGTTGACCCGCAGTGTCTCGCCGATCCCCGGGATGATGAACAGCAGCGATACCCGCGAATCGAGCACGACATTGCGCAGCGTGTCGATACGGTTGTTGCCCGGTCGATCCGGAATCGCCAGCGTGCGTTCATCGACGATCCGCACGAAACCCGGCGTATCGCCACGCGGCGAACCGTCCATGCCGTCGGGGCCGACCGAGCTGATTATCACCAGTGGCGAGGCGCGGACCATCGCCTGATAGTCCTCGTTCAGAAACGGGATCTGCTTGCGCACCGCACGCTCATGGGGCAGGCCGTAGATCGCTTCCAGCGCTTCGATTGAATTCAACATCGTTCATCCCTCTACGAATCAGAAAACCAGCCCCATCCGCCGTTCATAACCGATCCGGCCCTTGTACGCTTCGCCGCTGTCGACAAAGCCATATTTGGCATACAGCGCGATGGCCGACTCATTGTCCGCATCCACCGACAACTCCAGCCCTTTGATTTCCGGCCAGGCCTGGCGCGCAACCTCGGGCAGGGCTTGCAGGCAGGCTTTGCCATAGCCTTTGCCCTGGGCGCGGCGATCGACTTGCAGGGCGTGCAGGGTCGCGCTGTGTTCATTGGCCCAGGCCGGCAGCACTGGCGGGCGCTTGAGCAGCAGGAAGGCCACCGGAACATCCTCCACCAACAGGGCAAAGCCTTTGACGCCGGGGCCAGGCTTGGACAACAACGTGTGCAACGCACCATGAATGTCGCCGGAGAATTTGATTTGTTCGGCGTGGATTTCGATGGCCTCGACCTGTTGGCGCTGCAGGGCGTTCAGGCTTTCGTAAGGCACGAGTCGGGCTGTCACTGGAGTGTCCTTTTTCCAACGGAAATGAGCCTCGGATTCTAGCGAATTTGCTCCCATGGATTATTTTTATTTCGGTTGTCGATTTGGCTGTTCGCCAGACGACTAAGGGTGTCTTCAACAAAAAAACCACGGAGAACCATCATGAATGCTCGGACACAAATTCATAACCTGATCGAGAACTATCGTCAGGCGGTCATCGCCAAGGACGTGGAAAAGGTCATGGACCTGTACGCCGACGACATCGTCTCCTTCGACGCGGTCAAAGCCCTGCAATTCAAGGGCAAGGCGGCCTACCGTGCGCATTGGCAGGAATGCATGGAGATGTGCCCCGGTCCGCACATTTTCGAGTTCCACGAGATCGACATCGTGCCGTCGCAGGAGATCGCTTTCGCGCACTGGCTGGCGCATTGCGGCGGCACCAATGAGAAGGGTGAAACCCAGGCCTGCTGGATGCGCGTCACCGCGTGCTACCGCCAGGAAGCGGGGCTATGGCAAATCGTCCACGAACACTGGTCGGCACCTTTCGACATGACGAGCGGCGCGGTGCTGTTCAACCTGGAACCCTGATCGTCGGGCTGATCGTCTGGAAAGGGCGCCAAAATGCCAATCCGCAGCCATAGTTGATCCGTTCGATCAGGGCACAGTCCCCAAGAAATGGAGAGCCCCCATGAAGTATTTATGCCTGGTCTATAGCAATGAGCAGGAATTGCACTCGCTGCCCGAAAGCCCCCAGGACGCTGAGTGCATGGCCTACGCCGAATCGATCCAGGGCAGTGGGCGGATGCTCGCCGCCGAAGCGCTGGAGTCGGTACAGACCGCGACCACCGTGCGCATGCGCAACGGCAAGATGTCGATCACCGATGGCCCGTTCGCTGAAACCAAGGAGCAGTTGGCCGGTTTCTACCTGATTGATGCCAAGGACCTCAATGAAGCCCTCCAGGTCGCCGGCAACATCCCGGCGGCCCGGGTCGGCTGTGTCGAGGTGCGGCCCGTTCGCCAGCTCAATCCCTGAATAACCAGCACAACAGGAGTTCTTTCATGAGTCTGCCACCCCTGCAACGAATGCCCGTCGAAGGTATGCCGTACTGATGTCCGGCGAGTCGGTACAGGCGCGAGTCGAGCAGGTCTACCGCGAAGATTCGCGGCGGATTCTGGCGACTCTGATCCGTCTGCTCGGCGATTTCGACCTCGCCGAAGAAGCGCTGCACGAGGCGTTCTTCGTCGCGGTCGAACGCTGGCAGCGTGACGGTGTGCCGGACAACCCGCGTACCTGGCTGGTGTCCACCGGGCGTTTCAAGGCCATCGATGTGTTGCGTCGGCGCGCGCGTTTTAATGCGTCCCGGCCGATGTTGATCGCTCAACTGGAAGAGCTGGAGCAGGCTGACTGGAGTGATGAAGATGTGGAAGACGATCGCTTGCGGCTGATCTTCACCTGTTGTCACCCGGCACTGGCGGCGGATGCTCAAGTGCCGTTGACCCTGCGTGAAGTCTGCGACCTGACCACCGAAGAAATCGCCCGGGCCTTTCTCTCGGCGCCGGCCACCATCGCCCAACGCATCGTGCGGGCCAAGGCGAAGATTCGTGACGCGAAAATCCCTTATCAGGTGCCCACCCTGACGGAACTGCCTGAACGTCTCGACAGCGTGCTGCGGGTGATTTACCTGGTGTTCAACGAAGGCTACTCGGCGTCTATCGGCAACGAATTGACCCGCGAAGACCTGACGCGTGAAGCGATTCGTCTCGGTCGGTTGTTGATGGAATTGCTACCCGAACCGGAGGTGATGGGGCTGCTGGCGCTGATGCTGTTGCATGAGTCCCGGCGCCCGGCCAGGACCTCATCGAGCGGTGAACTGATTGTGCTGGATGAACAGGATCGCTCGTTGTGGGACGCCGAACTGATTGCCGAAGGCTGTGCACTGGTGGAACGGGCGCTGACAACGCGGCGCTTCGGGCCATATTGCCTGCAAGCGGCGATTGCGGCGGTGCACGCCGAAGCACCGACGGCGGCGGAGACGGACTGGCCGCAGATTGTCGGTCTGTATGACGTGCTGCTGCGGGCCGTGCCATCACCGGTGATCGAACTCAACCGCGCGGCGGCGCTGGCCAAGCGCGATGGCCCGCAGGCCGGGTTGATGTTGATCGAAGGGATTCTGGCGCGGGGCGAATTGCTGGATTACCACCTGGCGCATTCGGCGCGGGCAGAGTTTTACCGGCAGTTGGGGAGGGTGGAAGAGGCGCGAGCGGCGTATGAGCGGGCGCTGGAATTGACGCAGCAGGTGCCGGAGCGGCGGTTTATTGAGGGGCGGCTGCGGGCGTTGGAGTGATGTGATTTCACCGGCCCCATCGCGAGCAGGCTCGCTCCCACAGTGGATCGATGATGTATGCAAAGTTTGTGTCCGACACAGAACCCATGTGGGAGCGAGCCTGCTCGCGATGGCAGCACCGCTATTCCAGCATCTTGCCAAGCAACCAACTCCCCGCCGGCCCCGGCGGGTGCAGCCGTGACCACAGCGCATCGACGCACACCGGTTTCGGCCAGCCGCGCACATTCAGCTCCACCAGCGAGCCGGCCCCGAACCGCCCCACCAACCACCGAGGCAACGGTGCCCAGCCGAACCCGCCCTGGGCCATTTCCAGCAGCATCAGGTAACTTGGTGCCGACCAGACGCGCCCCTTCGCCCGGCTTTCATACGGATTGACGATTGTCGCCAGACGCAGCTCACGGTGCTGTTGCAGCACGTCTTGATCGATTGCGTTCAGCTTCGCCAACGGGTGAGCGTGGGACACGAACAGGGCGATTTCCGTGCGCTCGTCCACCGTCGAACTGACCAGATCCGGTGGATAGCTGTCCTGCATCTCTGCGAAGGCGACATGCGCTCGACCGCGTTGCACCAGTGCCACCAGGTCATCGCATTCGGCGATCAGACATTCCAATTCCAGGTCTGGATAGCGCTGCTCAAAAGCACTGAGCGCCGCTTCAAAACGGTCGGACTGGTAAGTGTCGGAAATCGCCACGGTCAGCTTCGGCTCGACACCTTGGGACAGTTGGCTGGCGGTCATTTCCAGGCGGCTGGTGGCGGCCAGAATCTCCTCGGCCCGCTGCAACATGACGTGCCCGGCCGGGGTGAGGCTCGGCTTGCGACTGCTGCGGTCGAAGAGGACAAGGTTCAGGTCGATTTCCAGGCTGGCCACGGCGGCGCTGATGGTTGACTGGCTGCGACCGAGCTTGCGCGCCGCGGCGGAAAACGAACCTTGAGTCGCCGCCTGGACAAACGCCAGCAGCACTTCGTGGGAAGCCATGAACTATCGCCCTGATCGATGGTTATTGGTTATGAAGTATCGGTGTGATCACGGATCATGGCAACCATAGTCACTCAGGGAGTCTGGCCATGAACGCCAACAAATCCATCACTGAACGAATTTTCCAGGCCATCGGTTTCGAACTGCTGGCGATATTGATCTGTACCCCGCTGCTGGCCTGGATCATGGACAAACCCATGCTGGAAATGGGTGCGGTCACCATGGCCATTGCAGCCCTTGCGCTGGCCTGGAACGTGGTCTTCAACGGCCTGTTCGACCGGTTGCTCAAACGCTTTGCGATTGTGCGTAACGCTTGGGTGCGTGTGGTGCATGCGCTGTTGTTCGAAGGCGGTCTGGTCGCGTTCGGCGTGCCGTTGATTGCCTGGTGGCTGAAGGTCAGCCTGTGGCAGGCGTTCCTGCTGGACATCGGCGTGCTGTTGTTTTTCCTGCCCTACACCTACGTGTACCACTGGGGTTACGACGTGGTGCGTGAGCGGTTTTTGGTGCGCAGGGCTTGCGAGGTTTAAAAGCAAAGATCGCAGCCTTCGGCAGCTCCTACATTGATTGAGTACAACCATAATCACGGATGTACCCAATCGGCGTAGGAGCTGCCGAAGGCTGCGATCTTTCGATCTTAATAATCCTGCCGCTTGCGAAACGCCCAGCGCCCGGCAATCAGGGTAAACGTCGCGACCAGCGCCACCAGAATCCAGAACCCCTCCGGATCACCGGAAAGCGGCACGCCGCCGACGTTCATGCCGAAGAAGCCGGCAATGATGTTGATCGGCAGCGCCAGCACCGTGACCACGGTCAGGGTGAACAGCGTGCGGTTGCTCTGTTCGTTGAGGTTGGCGGCGATTTCTTCCTGCAACAGCTTGATCCGTTCACCGAGGGCCGTGAGGTCGTTGATGATCAGCGCAAACTCCTCGGTGGACTTGCGCAGCTCCTTGACGTCCTCCTTCTGCAACCATTGCGGTGGGCGATTGAGCAGGCGCAGCAACGAGCCCGGCTCCAGCGCCAGCAACCGTTGCAAGCGCACCAGCACCCGGCGGTTGGCGCCCAGTTCAGCGCGGTTGGTCGACAGGCGCGAAGACAACAACTCATCTTCGATCTGATCGACGCTGAGGCTGGTTTTGCGCACGATCTGCGTCAGCACTTCGCCCTGATCGCGCAGCAAATGCACCAGCAGCTCCAGCGGTGAGCGAAAGCATTCACCGGCCTTCACCGACGAACGCAGCTTGTCCACCGAGTGCAGCGGTTGCAGGCGTGCGCTGACGATCAGCCGACTGCGAGCGCAGACCCACAGCGTCGAGACATCCGAGGAAACCATGCTGCTGAGGTTGAACACCACGTCGTTGACCACCGCCAGCAACGCCGAATCGACATGCTCGATGCGCGTCGAGCGAGAACCTTCGTGCAGTGCTTCGAAAAATTCATCGGGCAATGCCAGATGACTTTTCATCCAGCGCTCGCAGGCGGCATGGGCCAGATTCAGGTGCAGCCAGAGGAATTCGTCGCTGTCCTCAGGTTGGTGCAGGCGGTGCAGAGCCTTGGCCGAGTCGATCTCCCGGCCGCGTTCACCAGGGCGAAAACTGAAACCGTAAAGCAGGCCGAACAGGTCGGAATCGCGATGGCGCTGGTCGATGCTGTGGTTCATGAGGTCTCGCTGCGAGGAAGCGCCTGTCGCGGGTTTCACAGGTTCACTTGAGCCTCATCATCGCAACGTACCTTGAAGGTTTTGTGACAGTTGGAGGGCGCCGCAAATCCGGCCTCCTACCGATGGTCGGAAGGGCTCAAGAAAGGCTCTGGCCCGCCGATGACGCTGATGTCGATCTTCCGATTCTGGTGGTGAACCAGCGTCGCTGACAGGGATGTCCAGACTTGCGCGCCACTTGGGCGTGCCTTATCCCTGTCATGAGATATCACTCGATGTTTTTGCAAAAATCCCTGAGAGCGCAAATCCTCGCCCTGTTGAGCGGCAGCCTGTTGGCGATGTTGCTGATCGCTTTGGCTTGCTTTCACTTCCTGTCCAATGGCGTTCAGAACTACGCGAACCTGATTGAAGGTCCGTTGCACACGTCGCAATTGATCGATGAAGCCAACCTGCAATTCAAGGTGCAGGTTCAGGAGTGGAAGAACGTTCTGCTGCGCGGCAAGGAACCTGCGAACCTGGACAAATACTGGAAGCAGTTCGAGAACGGTCAGCGCGACGTACAGGGCATCCTGAGTGAGCTGGCCGGGCAGAAGGGCATCGAGCCGCAACTCAAGACCCGCATCGAACGCCTGCGTGAAGAGCATCGTGCATTAGGCGCGGCCTATCAGAAGGGCCGTGATGCCTACGTGGCGGCCGGTGCCGACCCAGTGGCCGGCGACAATGCGGTCAAAGGCGTGGACCGTGCCGCCAGCGAACAGATGAATGAACTGGTCAGCGAACTGCGCAAGCAGAGCATCGAGCAATCGAAGCTGATCAGTGCCAGCGCCGATCAGACGGTGTTGCTGGGGCTCGTGGTGATGCTGGTGTCGGGTCTGCTGATTGGCTTGTTGAGCCTGTGGCTGGTCAACCGCAACCTGGTGGAGCCGATCCGCAAACTGATCGACTACGTGGCGCAGCTCAGCCAAGGGCGCTTCGCCGAGCGCGTGGCCAGCACCCGTCAGGACGAGTTGGGCAACCTCGCCAAGGCCGCCAACACCTTGCGCGATTTCCTCGCCGAAACCTTCAGCCGTTTGCAGCGCAGTGCGACGGATCTGGACAGCGCCAGCGGCGAGTTGAACTCGATTGCCGGCCTCATGGCCAGCGGCACCAACGAGCAATTCAACCGCACCGATCAGGTGGCCACGGCGATGAACGAAATGTCCGCCACCGCGCAAGAAGTCGCGCGCCACGCAGCCGACGCGGCACGTGCGGCCGATGACGCCGACCAGTCCGCCCAGCAGGGCGAAAAAGTCATGCAGGGCACCATTCACACCATCACCCAAATGCGCGGCGAAATCGCCAACACCGCCACGGTCATCCGTCGTCTGGAAGCCGACAGCGGGCGCATCGGTAAAGTGCTGGAAGTGATTCGCGGCATCGCCGAACAGACCAACCTGCTGGCGCTCAACGCCGCAATCGAAGCGGCCCGTGCCGGTGAAGCCGGGCGTGGTTTTGCGGTGGTCGCCGATGAAGTACGCAGCCTGGCCCAGCGCACGGCGGCGTCGATCATCGAGATCAACCAGATCATTCAAACCGTGCAAACCGGCGCAGTGGACGCGGCCCAGGCTATCGAAAGCGGTCAGTCGCGCAGCGAAGAAAGCGTCGAGCAAGTGACCCAGGCCGGCGCCATGCTCGAGCGCATCACCCATGCCGTGGAGGCCATTCGCGACATGAACCGCCAGATCGCCACCGCCGCTGAAGAGCAGACTTCAGTGGCCGAAGACATTTCGCGCAACCTCACCGAAATCACCTGCATCGCCAGTACCAACCTGGACAACGTGCAGCGCACCGAAGCGGCCAGCCACAATCTGCATGGCTTGTCGGGGCAGTTGAATGAAGTGACGGCGCGGTTGAGCGCCTAGTGAAATGGGCTGTGTATCGGTTCGGTTACCGAGTCGGTACACAGTCACTCTCAAGTTCGTGCCGCGCCCGTCGATGACGGATTTGCTTAAGCCCGTGAGGGCAAGCTGAAGGTGAACGTCGTGCCCTGTTGCTCGGTCGATAGCACCTCCAGTTTCCCGTCATGGGACTGCGCAATCTGACTGGCAATGTACAACCCCAACCCGAGGCCGACCTGCGGTGTGCCGCCGGCTGGTTTCGAGTAGGGCAGGAACAGATGCGGCAGCGCATCTTCGGCAATCAGCCCCTGGTTCTTCACGCTCAACACAAAGTGTCCATCTTCGACCTGCGCACTGACCTCGACCGGGTCATCGGGAGTTCCGTGGACAACGGCGTTCGCCACCAGATTGGATAGCAATTGCGCCACCCGTTCGCGATCGCAATGGATGTTGCTCAGGTCGCCAATCGACGATTGAATGATGCGTTTAGGGTGAATGCTCTGGATCTCGGAAATCACATGCCGCAATGCATCCGCCAGATCCGGGCATGGCTCGATATGTACGGGGATGCCTCGGCCCAGTGCCCCCCGGGCAAAATCCAGCACATCGTCCACCAGTTTGATTGCCCGTCGGGCGCTGGTGAGGATGTGTCGGGCGCGCTGCTCATTCGCGGGGTCGGAAAGTTTACGCAGGAGCATTTCGGCACCGGCGCTGATGGCGAACAAGGGGTTTCGCAGGTCATGGCCGAGCACGGCGATGAATTGTTCGCGCAGTTCGGCGGTTTGGCGTTCCTTGATCAGCGCCGCTTCGGTCTGTTGCAGGGCTTCTTCGGCCTCGATCTGCAGCGCGAGCATCCGGGCGAACGATTCCATGGTGCTCTGGATCGTGCTGGACTTGAGCGGCACCGGATTGGGATCAAGGGCACAAATGGTGCCGAAAAAGCGTCCGTCAGTGCGCAAAATCGGGACGGCAATGTAGCTTTCGAATTGATAGGTCTGAGGCGTGTGGTGATCGCGGTAGAGCGGATCTTCGCTGGCCTTGTCGATCACCACCGAGTGGTGGCCCTGGCGAATTTCGTTGCACAGGGTGGACACCAGGTCCAACTCATCGCCCACCTTCAAACCGAAATCCAGTCGATCAAGCACCGCGCAGGCGGTCCAGGAGCCTTCGGTAACACGGGCTACCGCGGCGAATCGCAAACCGGTCAACTCACTGATCACCCGGAGAATCGCCGGCACCGCGCTGATTCGGCCAATTGTGGCGATGTCTGCTGCCGCTGTTTGCCCCATATCCTTGGTTCTCTGCTTCAACATGCCGAATGGTTTTGTGGGATTCTAGCGGGCTTGTGTGAATTGTCGCGACTTCGTTCGTCGCTTCAGCGAACGGCCTGAACCGAACGCAAAAAAGCCGCACGACCCTAAAGTCGTGCGGCTTTTTTTGCAGTTGAATCATTTGTCTTGTTTGTTGCTCAGAACCTTGCCGGTAGTGGCATCGAAGTCCACATCCCACTCGGTGCCGTCAGCCTTGCGCAGTTCAACTTCATATTCGTAACCGTTGAAGTGGTTATCCAGGTCGGTGTCGGTAATCGTGGCACCCGGGTGCAACTTCAAGGCAGCCTGGTTCAGTTCTTCCAGGGGTTTGATCTTGCCACTCTTGACCAACTCGGGGATCTGGTCGACACGAACGTCAGCCTGGGCCAGGCCAGCGGTGAGGGTCAGGGCAGCAGCGGTGAACAGGGCAGTTAAAGTTTTCATGAAGTTCTTTCCTTGGGTGAACTGTTTAAGTGGGATCAGGTTAGCTCGCGCAACTTAATTCACCCTTAAAAAACGTTTCGGGCTTCGATTGCGCCGTTTGTTCAATTCCGTCATCCCGACAATCTTTCATGCTGCGACCTCGATCAATGGAGGTGGTGATGAAATACATCTTTGCGCGGATCTATGCCCCAGCGTTCTGGGGCGGATTTATTGGGGCCAGCCTTTGGCTAACGGGAGTTGCCGGGTTAAGAGAGGGGTGGCTGTTGCCGCTGTTTCTCGCAGCCCTGGCCCTGTCGTTTCTGGCCGAATGGGCTTTACCCTATGAGGTGTGCTGGAATCGCTCGGTCGGTGATCGCGCTCGTGACATCGTTCACGGGTTGGTCAACGAGGCGTTGAATGCTCTCGGTTTGCTGGCGTTACCGGGCCTGGTGGCGCTGCTGTCGTTCGATGGGGCATGGCCAAGGGGGTGGCCGCTGTGGTTGCAACTGGCGCTGGCGATTTTCATCGCCGACGCCGGTCTCAGCCTGATGCACTACGCCAGCCACCGCGTGCAGTGGTTGTGGCGTCTGCATGCGGTGCATCACAGCGTTCAACGGCTATACGGCTTCAATGGCTTGATGAAACATCCGTTGCATCAACTGCTGGAAGCCTCTGCGGGGCTGTTGCCGTTGTTGCTGCTGGGCATCCCGCTGGACGTGGCGGCACTGCTGGCATTTGCCATCGCCATCCAGTTGCTGCTGCAACATTCCAATGTCGATATGCAGCTGGGGTACTTGCGCTGGATATTCGCCTGGGCGCCGGTGCATCGCTTTCATCACATGAAATATGGACGGGCCGGCGACGTGAATTTCGCCTTGTTCTTCAACCTGTGGGACTGGCTTCTGGGGACCGGGTTTTACACGGCGGATTATGAAATCCGTCAGGGCGACCTGGGCATCGGCAGCCGACCAGACTTCCCTCGGGACTACGTAGCGCAACTGCTGGACCCGTTCGGGCCGGTGTCGTTGAGCAAAGAACCCGCGGTACCTGAGCCGTTGCGGCGCTGAATCAAGCCAGTAGACGCAGATCGATGTGTTGCAACGCTTGGCGAGCGGTCACGCCGAAGAGCTTTTTCAGACTCCGGGAGAAGTGCGCAGAATCGGCAAACCCGGCCTCGTGCGCGGCGTCAGTCACGGCGCTGCCGGCCAGGATCAGCACCATCGACAGCCGCAGTCGCCGCCATAGCACCAGCCTGCGCACAGGCAGGCCCAGGTGGCTGGCGAACAGCCGTTGTAATTGACTTAAGGACAGGTGTGCCTCGGCAGCCAATGCACTTGCCGGCACCTTGGTCGTCAGCAACCCGTCGAGGGTGGACAAGGCGCGCTCGATCCGAGGATCGCCAAGGGATCGGCGTGGACAATGGCGAACGGCGTGGTCGAGGCCTTCAAGGGACAATGCGGCCTTGAAGACGACGTTGTTCAGCGCCTGGTTGTCGAACATCAGTGGTTCTGCATAGACCGTGAACACCGCATCCGGTGCCTCGACAATGGAGTGGCAGATTTGAGAGGGGATGAATAGGCGATGGGCCGTTTGGTTCACGCCGTCGAGATTGACGGTGACCGGTCGATCAGGGGCCAGGATCAGTTGATGGGCGTAATGGGCATGGGGCGCAGTGCGCCCCAGCTTTCCGTGGATCAGACCATAATCACGCCCTAACCACAGGTGGCCTGTCCACTCGGTATTTTGCGTCACTCAGTAACCGTTGTTCTGCAACAACTGCGCAACACTCGCCGCCGCCGGACGCTTATAGAACTTCAGCAGTTCGCTGGCGCGGTTGGTGAAGATGCCATCGACCCCGGCATCCGCCACTTTCTGATAATCCACCGCATCGTCGATGGTGTAGACGTGCACCAACAGGCCCTGATCGTGGGTGTACTGATTCATCCACGGTTTCACCAGATCCGAGTAGCTCTGATCGCCACCCTTGGTCAGTGCGGCCGAAGGGCCGGTACCGATAGCGCCTTGGGCCTTGGCGTACTCGACCCATTGCTGGAATTCGGCTTTGTCTTTTGGCTCCTGTTTGGCGTAGTAACTCGCTTTATCCTTGTCACCGGATTCGGCGAACGTCACTTTGGATTTCGGCTCGATGCTGCCTTCGCCCACCCACAACAGCAGGATTTTCGGCACTTGCGGCATTTCCTTCTCAAGCAGTTCGAGGCTGCTCTTCTCGAAGGTTTGCAACACCACCTTGCCTTTACCCTGGCCGACTGCCAGTTCGCTCTTCGCCAGTTTCGAACCGACCGGGCTCAGCCAGGCGCGATCCTGGAGTTTCTCCTTGAGGTCGCGCTCGATGCCGGGAAACTGCTTGGGCTCTTTGGTTTCGATGTACAGGCCCGGCTTGTGCAGCGGGTTGCCCTGGGCGATATCGATGATTTCGTCCAGGGTCAGGATCTTCAGACCCGCGTAGCCCGGACGCGCGCGATCCGGGTAAGCGCGGTTGAACCAGCTGCCGGCATCCAGGGTTTTGAGTTCGGCAATAGTGAACTCGTTGGCCAGGCTGTCCTTGCGCTCAGGGAACTTGGTGGCGACATCCGTGGTGCGTTGCAGGTTGTTGTCGTGCAGGGCGAACAGCACGCCATCCTTGCTGCGTTGCAGGTCCAATTCCAGGTAATCGGCACCCAGATCACGGGCCAGTTTGTAGGCCGCAGCGGTGGATTCCGGTGCATCGAAAGACGCGCCGCGGTGGGCGATCACCGCCGGGTGCGGAATGCCCAGACGGGTCGCCAGCGCGGTGGGGCCTGGTTCGTTGGTGGCCTGTGCCTGGCCGAGGCCGAGCATCAGGCTCAGCAGCAAGGCGCTCTTGGTGAAGTTAACAGGCATGCTCGAAGTCCTTTTGCGATGGGTTTTCAAAGACGTATCTTTTAACAACTGAGCGCCGCTTGCGCTATCGCCAGACCGACATAAACGTGTTTAAAGGAGTTTTTTCAGCGCATTTGTGCGGTTCTTTGCAGTACTCTTGGCCCCGGCAATTTCCCCGGCAGAGGGAAACCCGTTCGCTTGCCCTGCGTGTAAACCATCGATCACCGGTCCTTTGCGACCTTTTGTGAGGTTTATCATGCGCATCACTTCCCAGCTCATTTGCCAGGCCGCCGACCAACTCAAAGGCTTCGTCGGCCTCAATCGCAAGACCGGCCAGTACATCGTGCGCTTCAGCGAAGACTCGTTCGGCATGGACGTGGCTGATGACGGCATCATCCCCACCAGTGAATTCGTCTGGGCTCCTGGCCCCGAGCAGACCATGACGCTCAAGCGAGAACTGATCCAGTTGCTGCTGGACCAGAACATCGATGACCGGATCAACATCACCGAACCGTTGCGGGTGTATATGAATCGGCGGGAAGTGCCGCAGATTTCGGCGGTGAGGAGTTTGGTGCGGGGGTGAGTATTGCGATGACTTGGCTGGCCCTATCGCGAGCCTGCTCGCGATGGCGGCCTAAAGCACGCCGCAATTATTACTGCTCAAACAGATACGCCCGCTGGACATGATTTCTACCTCGCACAAGCCTCGATCAACGCGCGAACCAACGGCGGCAGATGGCCCTTGAGCGCGGCGCGTTCCGGTTGGAACAACGTCGCGACGAAGAACGGATGATCTTTTAGCTCCACCGCCCGCAGCCCTCCCGTTGAATCGTGGCCCACCGCGTGCAACTGTTGTTTCAGCAGCTCCCGTTCAAACTCGGGATTCACACCATAACGGCAGCGATATCCCTCGCGAATTTCAGCGTTTTCGTACGCCTTGGCGATCAACGAGCCTTCAACCAAATGAATGCTGTCGACGGCTTCCACCAGCGAACAGGTCAGCGGCGTGAGTAACGCCCGCGTCGCGTCGGGCGAGGTCTCGCCGTGTTCGGCGTCGCTCCAGCCCAGAACGTTACGGGCGAATTCGAGTACTGCGTGCTGAAAACCGCCGCAAGTGCCGAGGAAAGGTCGCTGCTGCTCGCGGGCAAAACGGATCGCCCGCAATGCGCCGTCCATGTCGCGATAAGGGCTGGCGGGCACGCACCAGAAACCATCGAAGCCATCCAGTGGCGTCTCGGCGTTGATGCGGTCGGTGGCCAACCATTGAAACTGTATGTCTTGGCCTGAGTGTTCGGCGGCCATGCCGAGGGCGACGGGAATGGCTTGGTGGGCGGTGACCTGTGGGTCGTAATCGCCGATCAGGGCGATGCGGATGGCGCTGGTTTCCATGAGTGATCTCGACGCTTGTTGATTCCTGGCACCCACTATAGATTGGCGTTCACGCAATCAATATTGGCGTTATCCCAAGTGATCAATGCACCGACGCACTATCGACTGGACTACCCGGACCTGTCCCTGATCCTCGCCCTGGTGCGCGGCGGCTCTCTGGCCCGGGCGTCGGCGTTGTTGAAGGTCGACGTGTCGACGGTGTTTCGCGCCGTCCGCCGACTGGAAGCCGCGTTGGGTCAGCAACTGTTCGAGAAGAGCCGCGCCGGTTACCTGCCGACCACGCTGGCGCAGGCCCTGGCCGAGCAGGCTGAACGCGCCGAACAAGCGCTGGAGGCGGCGCGCATTGGCGTGGAGCAGGGCGGTGAAGTCATCAGCGGCACTGTGCGCCTGACGTGCACCGATTCAGTCCTGCAAAGTTTGTTGTTGCCGGCGCTGGCGCGGTTCATGCCGTCCTATCCGGCGCTGACCATTGAACTCTGCACCTCCAACGACTTCGCCAATCTCAGCCGTCGCGACGCCGACATCGCCTTGCGCTTGACCCGCACACCGCCCGAACATTTGGTGGGTCGGCGGTTGGCGGATATTTCCTACCGGGTCTGTGCCAGCGCGGCCTATCTGCAATCAGTCGATTCCCACGACCTGGCTGCATTGACCTGGATCGCCCCGGACGACTTCTTGCCCGATCACCCCACCGTCGCCTGGCGGCGTCAGCAGTTGCCTGGCGTGACGCCTGGTTATCGCTGTAACAGCATGTTGTCAGTGACCGAGTTAGTGCGGGCCGGGCTGGGTGTCGCGGCGTTGCCAGACTTCCTCATCGGTGACGGACTGCAACCGTTGACCGAGCCCTTGCACGGTTACGACACGGCCCTGTGGCTGCTGACTCGCCCAGACTGCCGCGCATTGCGCTCGGTGGTGACGTTGTTCGATGAGTTGGGGCGCGCGCTGAAGTTGCCTTGAGTCGGATCACGCCTTCGGTGGCTCTTTGCCTACGAAGTGTTGATGCATTTCCGACGTCAGACTTTCGATACGCTCGGTCAGGGTTTTGGTGATTTCGGTAAGCCGGGTGTTTTGCTCCAGCAGTTCCAACAGTTGCGCGGTGTGTCGCGCGGCCTGGGCCTGACGATCGCTGTTGGCCACGGCCAAGGCTTCACGATGTCGCGCATCGGCGTCTGAGTGGGCCTTGTCCCGCGCCGCCTGGCGCGTCTGGGCCAGCAGAATCAGCGGCGCGGCATAGGCCGCTTGCAGGCTGAACGCCAGGTTAAGCAGGATGAACGGGTACACATCGAAATCGGTCACGCCGGACAGGTTCAGACAAATCCAGACCACCACAATCAGGGTTTGGGCGCCGAGAAAAGTCGGCGTGCCGAAGAATCGCGCAAAGGCCTCGGCGCGCAGGGCAAAACGGTCGGTACCGAAAGTAGGTGCCAGATGAGCGTGAGGGCGATGGAAGCGCAGGTGATCGACGGGGCCAGTGGGTTCGGTTTCGATTTCGCGGGTCGGGGTGCTCATGGTGCTCTCTGCATGGCCGCTGGGACTGAGGCTCACTATAGACCCAGCGCCAGTTTCATTCTGAAACACATTTCGGTGTTTCTACTCAGAGCGACCTGTCAGCGATAACGCGGCGGACATTGTCATTTTTTGCAACCCGATTCAGAGCTGATAACAGGCCAGGAACATGTCTAGGGCCGACTCCACAACGGTGTGCTGCATCTCGGGCGACAAGCCTGGCTGGCCCATGGAGATCTGCGGCCAGAACGCAAAGGACTTGAGCAATCCCTGGACCTGTTGTGCGGCGAATTCGGGTGCGACCGGTTTCAATCGGCCATCGGCCTGAGCGGCGCGAATCCATACAGTCACTCCTTCTTCGCGTTCACCCATTCGGGCAACCATGTTCTGCGCGCGCTCGGGAGAATGGATGGTGGCGGCGATCGCCACTCGCGCCAGGTCGAGAAAATTGTCATCGGCCAGCATCTGCAATTTCGCCTGCAACATCCGACGCAGCTGGTCGCGCAGGGGCAGGTCAGGGCGGTAGGCGGTTTCCTGTTCGGCCGTTACCCGCGCCCACAGTTGATTGAGGATTTCGGCGAACAACTCTTCCTTGCTCGGGAAGTGGTTGTACACGGTGCGCTTCGACACGCCAGCGGTGGCGGCGATCTTGTCCATGCTGGTGATGTCGAAACCATTGGCACGGAATTCAGCAATCGCCGCCTGGATGATGGCTTCGCGTTTACGGTCGGTGAGGCGTTGTGGAGCTGTCATAAATACGCTTAGGCAGAAAGAAGTGGAGAACTACACTTGGCAGTTTACTTGTGAACGGCTTTGATGCAACCTTGAAACTACACTGTGCAGTGTAATGTTTTGTTAATCCTGACCAGTAAAAAATAGAATCTACGGCTGATGCGTGCGTGCTTTGGCCATCTATCGTCCCCAAGGGGAAAATTGCGAACTGCGGTTTTCCTGGAGTCATTCAGTCATGGCCACTTTAACTTCTCCAGCGGATAACGCCTCAACGCCTGAAGCTTCACGACAGGCGCAAGGGCAGTATCGAAATCATGTACCGTTGAAGCGCGAAGGCTTTCGCAAAACCTTGCGCATCCTGTGGAACTTCATCTTCCACAAACCGCGCGACACCCGGCCGTCCGCCCCCGTCCCGGTGCAAACCCTGACCCAGGCAGCGCTGATCGCTGCGCCCAACCACAGCGTCTATCGCCTTGGTCATTCCACTGTACTGCTGAAACTGCGAGACAAATTCTGGATCACCGACCCGGTCTTCGCCGAGCGCGCCTCTCCGGTGCAATGGGCCGGCCCGAAGCGTTTCCATCAGCCGCCGATCAGCCTCGAAAATTTGCCGCCGATTGAAGCGGTGATCCTGTCTCACGATCACTACGACCACCTCGATTATCAGGCCGTGCTCAAACTGGCGGACAAAACGCAATACTTCCTCACCCCGCTGGGTGTGGGCGACACCCTGATCAAATGGGGAATCGATGCCAGCAAAGTGCGCCAACTGGATTGGTGGCAGAGCACCGAGGTCGATGGCCTTCAATTCGTCGCCACCCCTTCGCAGCACTTTTCCGGTCGTGGCCTGTTCGACGGTAACAGCACCCTTTGGGCGTCGTGGGTGATGATCGACGGCGACACGCGGATCTTCTTCAGTGGCGACAGCGGCTACTTCGACGGCTTCAAACGCATTGGCGAACAGTATGGCCCGTTCGACCTCACGCTCATGGAAACCGGCGCCTACAACGTCGAGTGGCCGCATGTTCACATGCAGCCCGAGCAAACCCTGCAAGCGCACATCGACCTTAAAGGGCGCTGGTTGCTGCCGATCCACAACGGCACCTTCGACCTGTCGATGCACGCCTGGTACGAACCCTTCGACCGCATTTTGGCATTGGCCTGGGAGCGGAACGTGTCGATCACCACGCCGCAGATGGGCGAAGCATTCAACGTGATGTATCCGCAACGGGGTAGTGCGTGGTGGTTTGGGCTGGAAGGTGAAAGCAATCAGGCGGCGCCTCAGAACGCTTGATGTTGTGCTGTCGGGCCGCTTGCCGTGGGAGCGGCCGGTAAGTGATGCCGAATGCAATCTGTAGCAGCTGGCGAAGCCTGCGTTCGGCTGCGCAGCAGTCGTAAAATCAGAGATTGCGGTATGTCAGGCAGATCGCGTCAGCCGGATTCACGACTGCTGCGCAGCCGAACGCAGGCTTCGCCAGCTGCTACAAAGAGGATGTGTGCAGCCCCCATCTATCTGCGTTCGCCCAAATTTGGATATTCCGAGATTTTTGCCACGGTCAAATCGCGAAATTTTCCACTCAGTAATTCGTCCAGTTCTTCCTGCGACAGTCCGAGCCTTTGCGCGGCCTCAGTCTTGCTCAGCCGACCGTTTTGGAGGAGCAGGCCAATCTTCATGACGTGTCCGGCTTTGGCTCGCATCTCACCCGCCTCGGGACAGCCCGGCGCCACATGAACGCAGCGGTTGCTTCCATCGATTTCATTCATTTGCAGACACCTCACTCAACCATTGCATAATCCGCCCGCCCCACCGGATCCGGTGTCGACCCTCTCACATTCATCCCTCTGCCCGGTGCAAATCCCGGGAAGAACACCAGGCCTTGCGACTCAAACCGATACGCCAACGCCAGCCGGGTGACATCGAGCACCTCGCGTTCTGCCTCGAAGCGCTGAATGGCGTCAACGGAAACCCCGGATTCCTCGGACAACTCTTCAACACTCCAGCCCAGCATCGCTCGGGCCTGGGCACAGTGGGCGGGGGTGAACTGGAAGAGGGCGATACGTTCCAGGGTGATTTTCATCGCAAGAGTGGCCATGGTGTTCTCCGGGCTCGAGAGTGCTGATTCAAAATATACTGTGTTTTTGTACAGTTGTTTTGATCCCGGATCAAACTCATTTTTTTGATTGATTACACTTTTCAGTCCGGCAGGAGCTTGGGAGCGACTACGCTGTTTCTATGCGGGCACCTGAAAGCTCAAGGCTTTCAACGCCCGTGAGCAGCAATGATTGAACGTCAGCTTTCTGATCTTCAATACAGGGAAGGTGGCGTTTATGACGCAGTGCGCCACAGCGTTATGCAGGGAAGGGAATCATGAAAAGACTACGTCTGTTATGTGCCCTGATCGGTTTTACAAGCTTGCCCGTCGCGGCTGATATGGCATCGTTGAGCAAAGAGGCCTTTGTCAGCGACCTGATAAATCAAATGACCCTGGAGGAAAAAATCGGCCAACTGCGGCTGATCGCTATTGATGAAAAGATGACGCCCGAAAAAATACGCGAAGAGATCGCCGCCGGGCGAATCGGGGGTATGTATAACTCTGTAAGCCGTTTCGTAAACCGCCCCATGCAGGACGCGTCTCAACAAAGCCGCCTGAAAATCCCGATGTTTTTCGGCTGGGACGTGATACACGGCCATCGAACCATTTTCCCCATTGGTCTGGCATTGGCCTCCAGCTGGGACATTGGCGCTATTGAGCTAAGTGGTCGGATAGCGGCAAAAGAAGCCAGCGCGGACGGTATCGATATGACCTTCGCCCCGATGATAGATATCGCCCGGGATCCTCGCTGGGGACGCACTTCCGAAGGCTTTGGCGAAGACACCTACCTGGTGTCGCGCATTGCCAAAGCGATGGTTCAGGCCTACCAGGGCGCAAGCCCGAATGCACCCGACAGCATCATGGCCAGCGCCAAACATTTTGCGTTGTACGGGGCTGTCGAGGGTGGGCGCGACTACAACAGCGTCGACATGGGCCTGGCCAGAATGCACCAGGATTACCTGCCACCTTATCGTTCGGCAATTGAGGGGGGCGCAGGGGCGATGATGGTGGCGCTTAACTCGATAAATGGCGTGCCAGCCGCTTCCAATGCCTGGTTGATGCAAGACCTGCTGCGCAAAGCATGGGGCTTCAAGGGGCTGGTCATCAGCGACCATAACGGGATAAACGATCTGGTTCAGCATGGCGTGGCGAAGAATCACCGAGAAGCGGCCAGGCTCGCGATCAAGGCCGGCGTCGATATGAGCATGAACGACTTCTCCTATGGTCCGGAGCTACAGGGGCTGCTTGAGTCGGGCGCTATTTCCCAGAGCAATATTGATAACGCTGTGCGGGAAGTGCTGGGTGCCAAGTACGACATGGGGCTGTTCGAAGACCCTTACCGGCGCATCGGCATTGCCAGTGAAGACCCCGCTGACAACAATGCCGAATACCGTCTGCACAGAACCCAGGCCCGTGAGGTGGCACGCAAGACCTTGGTGCTGCTGAAGAATGAAAACGGACTCCTTCCGCTGAAAAAAGAGGGCGTGATCGCGCTCATAGGCCCATTGGCAAAAAGTACCGTCGATATCATGGGCAGTTGGTCCGCAAGCGGCGTGCCCGCGCAATCGGTGACGATCTACGACGGCCTGAAAAACGCGATGAACCAGGGCTCGCTGATCTATGCCCGAGGCGCCAATCTCGAGGAGGATCAGGAAGTCGTTAAATACCTGGAATACCAGGGCGTGTCCAAAATCGAGAATGACACGCGTCCGGCAGCAGAAATGATTGATGAAGCGGTCAAGGCTGCACAGCAAGCCGATGTCGTGATCGCAGTGGTAGGCGAGCCCCGCAGCATGTCTCACGAAGCGGCCAGTCGAACCAGCCTCGACCTGCCTGGGCGCCAGAGTGAATTGATCACCGCCCTGAAAGCCACCGGCAAGCCGTTGGTACTGGTGTTGATGAACGGCCGGCCACTGTCCATCGGCAAGGAGCAGAAACAGGCTGATGCAATTCTGGAAACCTGGTACAGCGGCTCCGAGGGAGGCAACGCCGTTGCCGATGTGTTGTTCGGCGACTACAACCCGTCTGGCAAATTACCCATCACCTTTCCACGCTCCGTGGGGCAGATCCCCAATTACTACAGCCACTTGAACACCGGTCGCCCCTACATAGCGGGTGCGCTTCGCAACTACACGTCTCAATATTTCGATCAATCCCACGGTCCGCTTTACCCCTTCGGCTTTGGGCTGAGCTATACCGACTTCAGCCTGACCGACATGGCCCTGTCGTCGACCACACTGAGCAAGACCGACAACCTCGTCGCCAGTGTCATGGTGAAGAACACCGGCCAGCGCGATGGTGAAACGGTGGTTCAGTTGTACATTCGCGATGTCGTTGGCTCTGTCAGCCGTCCGGTCAAAGAACTGAAGAACTTTCAAAAAATCATGCTCAAGGCCGGAGAAGAGAAAGCGGTCCACTTCAGCATTAATGAGAACGACTTGAAGTTCTTCAACTCCCAATTGGAATACGCCGCCGAGCCGGGTGAGTTCCGGGTGCAAATCGGTCTGGATTCCCAGGATGTGAAGGAGCAGAGCTTTGAGTTGCTGTCAGAACAAGGCAGTGGCTAAGGCCAGGAATTTTTAAAGACCAACACCACACCCGTGGCGAGGGGGCTTGCCCCCGTTCGGCTGCGCAGCAGTCGCAAGCCCGGTGCATGCGGTGTGTGCCTGACAGAACGGGGTTGCAGGTTTCAGGTCTGCTTCGCAGCCCAACGTTGGCAAGCCCCCTCGCCACAGGTTCTGCACTTGGCAGGTGCTTTTTTTGGCCTCGCTATTTCGCCCCCTCCAACCAAACGGACGGTGCTTGCCCCAGCACGCGACGAAACATCGTCGAGAACGCCGCCGGGCTGTCATAGCCAAAATCCAGGGCAATCCGCGTCACCGGCGTGCCCACTGCCAGCCGCGCCAGAGCCAGCACTACGCAGGCCCGCTGCCGCCATTGGCTGAAACTCAGCCCGGTCTGTTGGCGGAACAGACGATTAAAAGTACGCAAACTGATATGCAACTGATCAGCCCAGTGTTGCGGCGATTGGTGAGCGTTCGGTTGCTGGAGAAACATCTGACACAACCCAAGCAGCCGCGAATCCATAGGCAGCGGAATGTGCAACGGCAAGTGAGCACTACGGGCCAGCTCGTGCAGCAGCAAGTCGATCAGCGCACCGTCGCGCCCGGCCTCGTCGTACTCCAGCGCAACCTCCACCGCCTCCATCAGCAAATGCCGCATCAACGGCGAAACACTGATCACCTGACAGCGATTGCCCAAATCAACCGCCCCCGGTTCGATGTACAAGCTGCGAGTGCTCACCCCCAGCATCAACACCTCATGCGCCACCCCCGGCGGAATCCACACCGCCCGCTGCGGCGGCACCACCCAATTGCCGTCGTGCGTACTCACCTGCATCACCCCGGTGGCGCCGTACAACAACTGCGCCCGCCGATGGGTATGGCGCGGCAATCGATGACCGTCGGGGTAATCCGTGCCGAGGGCCACCACCGGCCGTGGCGTATGGTCCAGCAGATCAATCGAAACATTGCGCATCGAGCGGTACCCAGCGGTTGGCGTAAACGCAAACATTATTGGCTGACTTGCTGAAGCAGGCCAAGCCCCAATACCAGTAAGTTAAGAGCACTCCATGTGGGAGCGGGCTTGCTCGCGAAGATGGCGGCACAGCCAACATTAATGTCGCCTGACACACCGCTTTCGCGAGCAAGCCCGCTCCCACAATGGAGTGCTCTTACTTAACTTACCGGCGATAGGCCAAACCCCATCGCTCTATCGTCGATCACTCTCAACCAACGGACGATGCGCGATGTTCTTCTACCTCTTGCTGGCACTCTTCGGCTGCATGACCGGCGTCACCGCCGTGCTGTTCGGCTTCGGCGGCGGCTTCGTCGTCGTGCCCCTGCTGTACCGCATGCTCACGGCCAGCCACGGCGCCGACAACCCCATCAGCCAATCTGCGATGCACATCGCCGTAGCCACCTCGACCTGCGTGATGATCGTCAACGCCCTGATCGCTACCGGAAAACATCACCGCGCCGGTAATCTCATTCGCCATTACCTGTGGCCGTTGGGCGGGTTCATCGGTTTGGGCGCGATCATCGGCGCCGTTGCAGCGATGTGGGCGAGTGGCGAGTTGATTCGTTTTGCCTTCATCGCCTACCTCGGCGTGACGATGCTGGACTGCCTGTTCCGACGCGGTTTTCTCACACAGTCCGACGCCATAATCCCACGGCGATTGGGCAGGGCAGAAGTGTCGGGCGGCGGTGTAGGCATCGGCACCATCGCCACGTTTCTCGGCGTGGGCGGCAGCGTCATGACCGTGCCGTTGTTGCGGCGTTGTGGGCTGAGCATGTCTAAGGCGACGTCGATGGCCAATCCGTTGAGTCTGCCGGTTGCGCTGGCCGGGACGCTGACTTACATGGTGATGGCGGGGTTTACTGAGTTTGATTTGGGGCGGTGGTTTGTCGGTTATGTGGATGTGCTGGCGTTTGCGGTGTTGACTGCCGGTTCGGTGCTAGGCATTCGGCTGGCCACGCCGTGGATCGGGCGGATACCGGATCGGGTGCATGCGCTGGTTTATATTGGTTTGCTGGTTTTGGTGATGCTCAGTATGTGCGCCAAGTGAGGTTGGAATCAGTCGGCTTATTCGCAAGAATAGGCCTTCGCACTGTTCAAGATTTCACGCAGGAGAATGTCATGCCGATCCTCGAAAGCGACTGGAAGAAATTCAGGGAACTGCGCAAGATTGCGCTCGATAGATTTTGCCAAGGTGTTCTTGCCGATGCCAAGACGATCGCCCAACACGGGGCGCTGTCAGCTCACGCTCGATACGGAATGCTCTATGGATTGATCCAGGATCGGAACAAGGACATGGCCCGAGCCTTTGACTACAACAGTCAATCTCGCTCCAGCGCGCTTACAGGTTTGAGCTTGATGGTCATGCATGACTTGCTGACCGAAGCAGAGTTATCAATTCTTAGTGAAGATGCGTTGAATTATATTGCCGGCGTTGTTCGCCAACCCTATGAGCTTGAATGGGTTGACGAGATCGTGAGACAGGACTGATCTTCAACTGCAAGCTGCCAGCACCTTCTTAAGCCGCGGATTCTCGGACGTTGATTCACCATAATTCGCGGCAATATTTCGTGAGCAGACGCTCACTTCTTTCAAGGATGATTTGATGTTCAAAGGATTGCGCTTCACACCCTGCGCCACGTTGTTACTCGCGTTCTGTTCGACAGCCGATGCCGAAGGCAACAATCGCGTCTTCACCGGCACGCTGGGCAAAATGCCGATCGTGCTGGAACTCAACACCAGCGAGGAGAACGGAGTCACCGGCCGCTACTTCTATGAGAAATACCATCGCGACCTCGAGCTGAGCGGCTCGCTGCAAGAAAAGACCCTGACGCTAACCGAAGGCAACAACCGCTACGGTGACGACAAACCCCTGCCAATCCTGAAGCTGCAAGAAACGGCCAACGGCTGGCAGGGCGAATGGAAAAGCCCCAAGGGCAAAGTCCTTCAAATGCAGTTGACCGAGGCCAAGCTCCCGGCACCGACGGCAGACACATTGCCCTTCATCGCCGCGCTGCCGAAAAGCGACCCCTACGAATATCTTCGCCTGCAAGGCTTGAAGCTCAAACCGGGCAAGAAAGAGTCCTTCATGGGTTACGACCTGCAATGGTGGACGCAGCCCGAGTCCAGTCTCTCCATGTTCAGCGTCGAGTCCGGCTATCCGAAAGCCGATCAGCAGCGAATCAATCAGCAATTGTTGGGACGGCTCTGGAGCGAAGTCATCAGCTACCACGGTTGTGTGCTGCAGGGGTCAGATAATGCCGAGTTCGATCAAGGTGTCAGTCCCCAATTCCTGTCGCCCGATGTGGTCAGCCTGAACATCTCCACCAGCTATTACTGTGGCGGCGCTCACCCGGATTTTGGCAATTCGCCGATCAACCTCGACGTTCACACCGGTCATAACCTGTCGCTGGAGGACGTATTGTGGGTTGGCATAGGCAAGCCGCTGCTGCACGCCGATCGCGACGGCATGGGCGACACAGCCTTGACCGAGGAAGAGGACAACGCGCGATCCACCTATCAGCGCGAAGTATTCATACCGTGGGTGATCAAGCAATTCACCGCGCTGTACCCCAACGACATGCAGAAGCCGGTGGACGAGGACAGCTGCGACTACACCGACGAAAGCGTTTGGGGTTATTCCAACTGGTACTTCACTGCAAAAGGCCTGTACCTGGGACCGTACTTCGCCCGCGTGCAACGCAGTTGCGATGACCCGGGCTGGTCAGTTCTGCCGTACGCTGTGGTCAAGCAACATCCTGGCGCGGTCAAACTCGAACTGCCTCAGGACTAAGCCCTGGCCCGACGCCAAAAGATAAAGCCGAAGGACTTCGAGGATGATCTTGAAGGGCAGCAAGGCATCATTTTCTTCAAAGACTTCTGGCGCCGAGGAAGCGAGACCATCGGCAATCGCAGTGGCGATCATATCGACCTATGGAACTGAGCTACCCTCGTATTCAGTTGGGGTTTTCCATTGAGGGCAGTTTCTCCGACTACCACGAGTCGAAGGAAATATGGTTTTGGAAGGTCATATGAAAATTGTTAAAGGGGCCTTGTTCGTCATCCTCATGGTTGCCTTGGCCGTTGGGGCATTTAATTTGTTGTTCGTGGCAGTGTCTGACTACTTTGGGCCGTTCTACGAAAGTGAAGCGGACCAACGTCGGAACTTTGCAATTTGGCTTTTGGGTAATGCGGGGGTTGGGATGCTTTCGATTGTTATGGGGGTTGTTTTGTATCGGCGTTATCTGCGCAGAGCACGTGTTTGAACGACACGATGGCCGCCGTCCCGACGCAATATCAGCCACAGCAATAACGCGGTGACGCCGATTACTTACCCGCCAACCCCGACGCTTCACGAATAATGAAGTGATCCAGGTTCTCAATATTGGCACTGAACACCCCGAACGTCTGTTCGGGGTTTTTCTTGCTCGGTACCTGCTTCAACTCCGGCGTCACCCCATAAAAGAAGCAATACAACTCGGCGTCACTGTCGACCGCGTGCTTGATCTCCTCCAGAAACGCTTTGCGCTTGCGGTAGTTGTCGATCAGCTTCTTGCTCAAATAAACGTTCACCGAATAAGGCTTCTTCTTCGCCTCGTCCGGTTGCTTGAACCAGACCTTCTGCTCGAAATCGATGCGAAAGCTCTGGGTGTAATCCTTGATCTCCTTGATCTTGCCCCAGTAAATCAGCCCCTTGTTGTCCTGCAGATATTCGATCTTCTTGAAGAACGACCCGTAAGGCGCCGAGTGTTCGCCAATCTTCAGCGGCATGCGCTTGAGCAGATCCTTGTCCTCGAAGTTCGACACAAAACACTCCACCGGGTGGGCGAAGACACTGGTCTTGTCCGGCGTCGACTCCCGGCTCGGCTGCTCGACGTTACTGGCCGCTGAAGCTGGTTTTGGGTCATCCCGCATGGCATCCGCCGCCACCGCCGGACTCGCAGGCTTGCGCACATACTCACGCCGAGTCAGCAACAGCTCCGACGGAAAATGCTCTTCGCGACTGTCATCCGATTCCACCCCGTCCACCTCCAGGCCCGACGCCGGGGTCTTCAGACTGACATAAGGACAACCCTCAACATGCCGCGTGCTGGGGATGTTCTTGAAGTGCGGCGTGCGCACGTAATTCACGTTCTTGGCGTTGAACGTCCCCAACACGTTGGCCGCATCAAACGCCGAACGGCAGGCATCGTTGGGGCACTGGAAATGCTCCTTGGCGGAATCGAACTCCATCGTTTCGTCGAAATTCAAATCGCGCACGTCATAGATCGACAGCTTGTCGTCGAGGCTGAGGCAGTAGGCGAGGTCGAATTTCATGGGCTATCGGGCTCTTTGAGGGGATCGTTTTTATAGTCGCTAAGCGCTCGTCCTGCACAGCTTTTTCCACAGCGCGATCTACTTCTCTGTGCGGCTTTACCAGTGATGGCAATGTAGCTACCGTTGTAGGATAAATTTCCTGCGGCTGTGCGCTATTTCCTACGTCGAGTTTCGGTTTCTGCAACCCGTGTCGACAGTGATTGAGCCGCACCCCGCGATGACCATTTGCTCTCGTAGCAAGGATAGCGACTCGATGACTTCGCCTGCACTTAACCAAATCTTGTTTGGCCCTCCGGGAACCGGTAAGACGTACGCCACTATCGAGGCTGCGCTGGAAATTCTTGCTCCTGAGTTTCTTCGGGCCAACAAAGGCAAACGGGTGGCTTTAAAGAAGCGCTTTGATGAGTTAGCCGAAGATGGGCACGTTGAGTTCGTCACCTTTCATCAAAGCTTCAGCTACGAGGACTTCGTCGAAGGTCTACGTGCTGAAAGCGGAGAAGATGGGCAATTGCACTACGAAGTTGTCGATGGTGTGTTCAAAAAAATGTGCACCTCTGCCATGGCCAAGGTAAAGAGCCCCGGTGTTCTATTTATAAAGGGGGAGTCATTTGGTTCTGGGTACATAGTCGCGAGTGCATCTGCTGAGTTACTGAGCTTGGTTAAACCTAATGGTAAAGAGCTACCGATTGGGATGAGTATTCTTCACACGCTCGCTGAATATGTGCGCGCAGGGCGGTTAACCGTCGCAGATGTCCGCAACAAGCTGGTTTTTGACAAAGTGTCAGAAACTAAGCTGGAACCATATCTCATCAATGGCTACAACAATATTTTGCCGGTTTTGGTTCAGCGCATTTTGGATACGTCATCCGAAGACGCAAAGGTCAAGGAGACAACTCAATCCAGCGACGCACGCGTACTCATCATCGATGAAGTAAATCGCGGCAATATCTCTCGGATCTTCGGTGAGCTGATTACTCTCATCGAGCCATCCAAGCGTGCAGGAGCTGATGAGGCATTAAAGGTTACGCTGCCGTACTCGAAGGATCATTTCAGCGTGCCGAGTAATGTCTACCTCATTGGCACCATGAACACCGCTGATCGTTCATTGGCTGGTCTAGATATCGCGCTGCGTCGTCGTTTCACGTTCCGCGAAATGCCGCCTAAGCCTGAGCTGCTGAAAGACGTCACCGTGGGGGAACTCAATGTTGCCAAACTCCTAATAGTGATGAATCAACGAATTGAGATGCTGTTAGACCGAGATCATTGCTTAGGGCACGCGTATTTCATGCCGTTAGAGAGTGAGCCAACGCTGGAGCGATTGGGCCAAATATTCCGCGAGCAGGTGCTCCCATTACTGCAAGAGTATTTCTTCGAAGATTGGCTACGGATTCAATGGGTCCTTAACGATCATCGCAAGGCCCCTGAAAACTGCTTTATCGCGCAGTCGCTATCCAACTCAGGATCTTTGTTTGGCGATCAAGTGGTGTTGAGTAACCAAAATAACCAATGGTTTATCAACGAGGATGCCTTTACTCGGATTGAGTCTTTTTGGGGTGTCATTGATCATCTATTAGTACCTCCAAAGGTCCAGGAGGCTATCGAAGCTGAAAAAGACGACATCCAGGTTCGTCAGCTTGAAAGCGGAACAATCGAGGTTTTAAAGTCTGGGAAGATCGTCAGTCCATCTAAACCTATTTTGCGAGAGCTTGCCGCAGCGCATGGCCTGACAACACACCATGCAAGTGGTCTTGAGTTTAATACTCGCCATCTTGGCGCGGCCGTAATCAGTGCATTGAAAGGCGTGACGGTGTGAAACCCGTCATCACGGTCCGCGAGTACGCGAGGCTGACGACAGATAAAATCACTGAGCCGACGTTGGATCTTGCTCAGGTATCGATTTCTGCCTTTGACTGGCTGTGCAAATTGAATGCTACTTTCAGCAATGCTGGGGCTGCACTGGTTCAGCTTGAAAATCGATGTTTACTTAAACTCGACAACTACGTTGGTGTGTTGGAAACACCCTGTGGCACGCGTCTTGAAATTCTCCCCAAACATTTTGAGCGAGAGGACTGCATTAAGCAGAGCAGAGTGTTGTTGCGGCGCATGATCCAAGCTTCTCTAAATTTACCCACCCGTGAAGTCGGCGCGGCAGATCTTCAAAGTTTCGATGCACCGCTGGGCGAATGGGTCATGGGCCGATTCCTACTGACTCTGGATCATTTGATCAAGCGAGGTCTACGCTTTGACTACCAGCGCGTAGAGGAGGAACAACGGTTCCTACGTGGTCAATTGGATGTGGTTAAGCAAATGCGTCAACCCCCTGGACGCCAGCACCATTTCCAGATTCGACACGATATCTATTTGCCCGACCGACCAGAAAACCGCTTACTCAAATTCGCGTTAGATGAGGTTTGCAAAGCAACAAAAGATGCTGGTAACTGGCGTCTGGCTCACGAGTTAAGAAGTGTGTTGTTAGAGGTTCCTACAAGTCGCAATGTGCAGCAGGATTTCAACCAATGGAGCAGCGAGCGGCTGATGGCGCACTACATGCCAGTGAAACCCTGGTGTGAGCTGATTATCAAGCAAAAGATGCCTTTGGCGGTCGCAGGGGAGTGGCATGGCATGAGCTTGTTGTTTCCTATGGAGAAGCTGTTTGAGCGCTATGTAGCTGCGAGTCTAGACAGGGATCTGCTGCAAGACGCTCGACTTCAAACTCAAGCCCACACTGAATATTTGTGTCAGCACAAAGGCAAAAACTTCTTTCAATTGCGGCCGGATTTGATGGTTCACCATCAGAATAAAAGCTGGGTGCTGGACACAAAATGGAAGCGGTTGAACTCATCTGGTGAGGATAAGAGCTACGGTTTGAAGCAGTCCGATTTCTATCAGTTGTTCGCCTATGGCCACAAATACCTAGCGGGTGAGGGGGAGTTGGTGCTGATTTATCCAAGACGATCTGCGTTTGATGCGCCGTTACAGGTATTTGAGTTTGCATCGCAACTCAAGCTTTGGGTGCTGCCGTTTGATATGGAACGTGGCGTATTGTTAGGGGCTCCTGAAGGGTTCCCGCTTCACTCTCAGCAACAGCGATCAAGTGAACGGTTGGCGTGATGCTCAACGCTCCCAATCAAATGGGTGCAGAAAGCTGCACCCATCTTTAGCGGCTTTCTAAAATAGAAATAGCCGTGAAGCTTTCCTCCACCAAGATGTTTGCTGTTGGGGCAGCAGGATGCAAGGCATGTCCCGCATCCGTATCCATGGTTCATTCCGCCAGTGCAGCAAACTCAGTTGCATCTGAGGCCAATCCAAAACGCTCAAGGTTGGACGCTCAACTGCCTGCGCCGGTCTTGCGTCACGCAGTGCAGCTACAACCTGATGCGTCAGCCATTCGCGTAGTGAGCGATATTCCGGGCAATAGTGATAAACCAATAATGCATACACGCCCGACTCGCTGAGCATCAGTCGCTCCTCTGCTGCTCCATGAGCATGTACCAATAACATCCGTCGCTGATCCATATCGAGTTTTCGGGACATTCGCTCGTCCAAATACTTGCCCATCAACCGCCCTATATCGCGCGCGCAAAACCAGGCTTGGTTTTCGAAGAGTAGGGCGTGGAGATGAATGTCGTGGCGAGTGAATAGGGTGGATGGGAGAGGCTCCCACTCGTCGTTCATTGGTGTGGATAAATTTCTGGATGCGAGTTGAGTGGACATAATCCATGACCTCTACGTATTAATGGGACAGGGCCAGACCCAACGTAGAGTGGAACTAAAAAATCCCAACGAGCAAAGCCGTCACATTCCAACGACAAACCACCAAAGGGTGAATTGCGAATCTGTGTGATTGACCAAGCTTTCTACGTTGGGCGTTTCTTAGGCACCTGCGATGGAGCTTAGAGGTGCTTTTAGCGGGTATCAATGGAGAAACAGCTGTAAGTGCTGTAGGAGATTTAGCGCTGTGGCGTAGGGATGAAAAAGGACTACTCATGGCCCATAAAAAAGCCCCGATCTGATCGGGGCTTTGCTTTTTTTGACTTGTCGACTCAGGCAGCAAATCGTCAAATCGTGGCGAGCTAGGCTATTAATCCCAGCTCAACGCCCCACCAGTCTGATACTCAATAACCCGCGTCTCAAAGAAATTCTTCTCTTTCTTCAAGTCCATAATCTCGCTCATCCAAGGGAACGGGTTAGTCGTCCCTGGATACTCTTCCTTCAACCCAATCTGCGACAAACGACGGTTAGCAATAAACTTCAGGTAATCCTCCATCATCGCCGCATTCATGCCCAACACCCCACGAGGCATGGTATCCCGTGCGTATTCGATCTCCAGCTGAGTCCCTTGCAGAATCATCTGGCTCGCTTCTTCCTTCATCTCAGCATCCCACAAATGCGGGTTTTCGATTTTGATCTGGTTGATCACGTCGATGCCGAAGTTCAGGTGCATGGATTCGTCGCGCAGGATGTATTGGAACTGCTCGGCGACGCCGGTCATTTTGTTGCGGCGGCCCATGGAGAGGATTTGGGTGAAGCCGCAGTAGAAGAAGATGCCTTCCAGAACGCAGTAGTAGGCGATCAGGTTGCGCAGCAGCTCTTTGTCGGTTTCGACGGTGCCGGTTTCGAACTTCGGATCGGAGATCGAACGGGTGTATTTCAGGCCCCAGGTGGCTTTTTTCGCGACCGATGGGATCTCGTGGTACATGTTGAAGATCTCGCCTTCATCCATGGCCAACGATTCGATGCAGTACTGGTAGGCGTGGGTGTGGATCGCCTCTTCGAAGGCCTGGCGCAGGATGTACTGGCGGCATTCCGGGTTGGTGATCAGGCGGTACACGGCCAGGACCAGGTTGTTGGCAACCAGGGAGTCGGCGGTGGAGAAGAAGCCGAGGTTGCGCATCACGATGCGGCGCTCGTCGTCGGTCAGGCCTTCCGGGTCTTTCCAGAGGGCGATGTCGGCGGTCATGTTGACTTCTTGCGGCATCCAGTGGTTTGCGCAACCGTCCAGATACTTCTGCCAGGCCCAGTCGTACTTGAACGGTACGAGTTGGTTGAGGTCGGCACGGCAGTTGATCATGCGCTTTTCGTCGACAGCAACGCGGGCGGAGGCGCCTTCGAGTTCGGCGAGGCCTTCGGCGACGTCGAGGGTGTCCAGGGCAGCTTTGGCACGGGCGATTGCGGCAGAGTCGGTCGCGGTAACAGCGCGAGCTTCTTGAGCGGCGACACCACCAGCGGTGTCGAGTCGGTCCATGTTGGCTTCAGTCGCGTGGCCGGCGTTGGCGCCTTTTACCACGGTCTCGCCGCTGTCTTCTTTGTCGAATTCGTCCCAGCTCAGCATGACGTGTCGTCTCCTGCGTGAGGGCCAGATTGCCCGTGTGAAAACTGATAGGTTGGTTTTTCACACAGCCGTTTCTGGCCGCGTTGGATCTAAAGGAAATCGTTTTTTGCAGCAGTACAACGCAGGCAATAAACAGAATTTTGTACGGGTGTTCCGAAGCCGCCGATGGGCGCAGAAAACGTGAACCGCTCTGCGTGGGCTTCAGACTGGCTTTTCACCCCTGTAAGGGAATATTGCAGGCCCGTTTAAGTCCGCATTATAAGGAAATTTTCGGCCCCGTGGTGCGGCGAAATGGCACTCGCAGCGGTCGGCGAGGGGCGTTTTCAGGTTGGAGCGAGGGTTTACAGGGCTTTGGCGGAGGAAGTTTTTTTTTCGTCTGTTTTGGCTTGTTTTTGACGGTG
This sequence comes from Pseudomonas sp. TE12508, assembly GCF_056279485.1. Classification (NCBI taxonomy): domain Bacteria; kingdom Pseudomonadati; phylum Pseudomonadota; class Gammaproteobacteria; order Pseudomonadales; family Pseudomonadaceae; genus Pseudomonas; species Pseudomonas sp. TE12508. The sequence continues at coordinate 350,134 of NZ_JBWCCN010000003.1, forward strand.
AGGGCTGGGTGTTCGCGTGGTTATGGTCTGTTGTTGTGTTGCAAGCCCGGTGGGGCGGGGCTTTCGGGGGAGGGGAGCCGTTTTTGTGGGGGTAGTTTTTGGCTGAAAATGTTCTTGAAATGGATTGCTCAAAAAACAACCAAAAACAGCATTTTTTACTACATGTAGTGGTTTTGGTCGATTTTTGACCACTCCAGACACAACTAAGCCCGACCGAAGTCGGGCTTTAATGTCGCTTTCGGTTTTCAGCTGAGGCGACCAGCACCTACGTGATCAGAACCATCGGCAGCGACCTTGGCAGCGCCGGTGTGATCAAAGCCGTCAGCAGCGACTTTGGCGGCGCCGGTGTGATCAAAACCATCGGAAGCGAAAGAGGCCGAACCAGTGTGGTCGTAACCGTCAGAAGCGACAGCCGCTTCAGTGAAAGCAGCCGAACCAGTGTGGTCGTAACCATCGGCGGCGAAGGTATTGGCGGCCAGGACGGAAAGGGTCAGGGCGAGGATCAGTTTGGTTTTCATGGTGGTATCTCCAGGTTCGTTGGCGTTGTGTGCCTTGGGTGTGGAATTCATCCTACGCCAACTATTTTGATTAAAAAGCGCAAATAAACGCTGAAAACAATCGTATTTATCGATGTAGTGCTCGGCGCTTCATCTGCCTTTAAAGCGGGCGGATGGGTCGAGCCTTGATAAATAAGAGGGGGGGGCGGATCAGCCGTTAGAGCAGCCGTTGCCCATGACGCTGTAGCGCAGAATGTGCCGCTGACCTTTGGAGTCGTCGTATTCCATTTTGGCTGGAACCACTTCGCAGACATTCGGGATTTCGCTCATCGATATGACTTTGGCGATGTCCAGGTGGGTGGAGTAGGTGTATTCCTCAATAGCGGGTTGTTGCTGTGCGACATCAGTCGGGACCTCATCCGCCATGGCGGTTACGCACAGACTGCTGAGGACCAGAACCCATAAAGCTTTCATTTCAAATTTACCTTTCTGAGGTCGAATGGGGTCGCGCAATCATTTTTTGGATTGCGTGTGGAGCTTTAATAAAGAGTCTTGGATTAACTGCCTTCGTGGGGGCTGCAACTGGGTTAATCACGTTGCCTTGTTGGCGAGGCTGATTTTAGGCCTAGGGGTGGCGTGCATATAGCCGTGCTTTTGATAAACACTTTTGGCAGATTTGGTAACAATCCCTCGAGAGCCCGCCCATTTCCACTGCGCAGAATCTGCCGAAGATTGCGATCTTTCGACTTAAAAAGCCGAAGATCAAAAGATCACAGGCTTCGCCCGCTTCTACGCAGGCCCTAATAGCCGGGTTTGAGCGTTTTGTCGCGGTATAGCCACATTTTGTAGGGGCTTGTTACTACCATCGTCGAATGGTTCTATAGGCCCCGCCCGGCTACAACTGGGGGCATACAAAAACAACTATTCCACCGAGGTAAGAAAGATGAGTGCGGCTTCTTTGTATCCCGTTCGTCCCGAGGTTCTAGCCAACACGCTGACTGACGAGGCCACCTATAAGGCCATGTACCAGCAGTCGGTCGTCAACCCGGACGGCTTCTGGCGTGAACAAGCCAAGCGCCTCGACTGGATCAAGCCTTTCACCACGGTGAAGCAGACGTCCTTCGACGATCACCATGTCGACATCAAATGGTTCGCCGACGGCACGCTGAACGTTTCCTACAACTGCCTCGACCGTCATCTGGCCGAGCGCGGCGATCAAATCGCGATTATTTGGGAAGGGGATGACCCTGCCGAAAGCCGCAACATCACTTACCGCGAGCTGCACGAACAAGTCTGCAAGTTCGCCAACGCCTTGCGCGGCCAGGATGTGCATCGCGGCGACGTGGTGACGATCTATATGCCGATGATCCCCGAAGCCGTGGTCGCCATGCTGGCCTGCACCCGGATCGGCGCGATTCACTCGGTGGTGTTTGGTGGTTTCTCGCCGGAAGCCCTGGCCGGTCGCATCATCGACTGCCGCTCGAAAGTGGTGATCACCGCTGACGAAGGCATTCGTGCCGGCAAGAAGATTTCGCTCAAGTCCAACGTCGACGACGCACTGACCAACCCGGAAACCAGCAGCATTCAGAAAGTCATCGTGTGCAAGCGCACCGGTGGCAACATCAAGTGGAACCAGCATCGCGACATCTGGTACGAAGACCTGATGAAAGTGGCGGGCAGTGTGTGCGCGCCGAAAGAGATGGGCGCCGAAGAAGCGCTGTTCATCCTTTATACCTCCGGCTCCACCGGTAAGCCAAAGGGCGTGCAGCACACCACTGGCGGTTACCTGCTGTATGCGGCGATGACCCACGAGCGCGTGTTCGATTACCGTCCGGGGGAAATCTACTGGTGCACCGCCGACGTCGGCTGGGTCACTGGCCACTCTTATATCGTCTACGGCCCGCTGGCCAATGGCGCGACCACGCTGCTGTTCGAAGGCGTGCCGAACTATCCGGACATCACCCGGGTGGCGAAGATTGTCGACAAGCACAAGGTCAACATCCTCTACACCGCGCCCACTGCGATCCGCGCGATGATGGCGTCGGGCACTGCAGCTGTTGAAGGTGCCGATGGCAGCAGCCTGCGTCTGTTGGGTTCGGTCGGTGAGCCGATTAACCCGGAAGCGTGGGATTGGTACTACAAGAACGTCGGCCAATCCCGTTGCCCGATCGTCGATACCTGGTGGCAGACCGAAACCGGCGGCAACATGATGAGCCCGCTGCCGGGCGCTCATGCTCTGAAACCTGGCTCTGCGGCACGGCCGTTCTTCGGCGTGGTGCCGGCGCTGGTGGACAACCTGGGCAACATCATCGAAGGCGTTGCCGAGGGTAACCTGGTGATTCTCGACTCGTGGCCAGGCCAGGCGCGCACGCTGTTTGGCGACCATGACCGCTTCGTCGATACCTACTTCAAGACGTTCCGTGGCATGTATTTCACCGGTGACGGTGCACGTCGTGATGCGGACGGTTACTACTGGATCACCGGTCGCGTGGATGACGTGCTTAACGTTTCCGGGCACCGCATGGGCACCGCCGAAATCGAAAGCGCGATGGTTGCACACCCGAAAGTCGCCGAAGCGGCGGTGGTCGGTGTGCCACACGACATCAAGGGGCAGGGCATTTATGTCTATGTCACGTTGAATGCTGGCGAAGAGCCGAGCGAGCAATTGCGCCTGGAGTTGAAAAACTGGGTGCGTAAGGAGATCGGTCCGATTGCTTCGCCGGATGTGATTCAGTGGGCGCCGGGGCTGCCGAAAACCCGTTCGGGCAAGATCATGCGCCGGATTCTGCGCAAGATTGCGACGGCCGAATACGATGGGTTGGGGGATATTTCGACCCTGGCTGATCCGGGTGTGGTGCAGCACTTGATTGATACGCACAAGACCATGAACGTCGCGTAAGCGCTGATTTTTGAGTCATCGAAACCCCACCAGGTGTTGAGCCTGGTGGGGTTTTTTCGTATTGATCGTTCCCATGCTCTGCGTGGGAATGCCGCAATGGACGCTCCGCGTCCGCCGTTGACGCTGTGACGCAGAGCGTCACGGGATGCATTCCCACGCGGAGCGTGGGAACGATCAGCGGGAGTGCCAATAATTATCGATGTCCGCCGTAGGCCCATTCCCACTGTTACCCATCACCCTTCAAGTAACTGAATGTGTAACCGCGCGCTCCGCTACGGGGCGATGGGAAACGCAAAGCCCCGTCACAGGGCCTCTAAACCCGCCATGAAAAATAAGACACCACGCTGCGCTTGCCGGATTAGAAGGGTTTGCCAATAATAGGCCCGCAATTTGCAATATAGATCGGTTCACTGTCTTTTGCTCTTGCATGAAATTGCAAGGCTGTCAACGCGCTCGGGCGGCTTTCTCGGTGCATCTGTAATTTGTTGTCGCATTGAAGAAATATCGGCTTCGGGCCTGTCGTTAGAATGCCGATCACTCGCTCGTCGTTGCCTGTGTTGAAATCAGCGCACGGTTCCTAGGACGCAGCACCGCTTTGCGGTTTAACCCATTCGCATATTGGGCTGTTGCTCACTCTGCCGTTTTTGCCCTTTACCGATGGAGTCCCAAGATGAAGAAACTTGTGCTGCTTGGCGCCCTGGCACTGTCCGTGCTGTCCCTGCCGACCTTCGCCGATGACAAGCCCGTAAAAATCGGTATCGAAGCAGCTTACCCTCCGTTCGCCTCCAAAGCGCCGGACGGCAGCATCGTGGGTTTTGACTACGACATCGGCAACGCCCTGTGCGAAGAGATGAAGGTCAAGTGCGTGTGGGTCGAGCAAGAGTTCGACGGCCTGATCCCGGCACTCAAGGTGCGCAAGATCGACGCGATCCTGTCGTCCATGTCGATCACCGAAGACCGCAAGAAGTCCGTGGACTTCACCAACAAGTACTACAACACCCCGGCTCGCCTGGTCATGAAGGCCGGCACTGCAGTCAGCGAAAGCCTGGCTGAGTTGAAGGGCAAGAACATCGGCGTGCAACGTGGTTCGATCCACGAGCGTTTCGCCCGCGAAGTCCTGGCCCCGCTGGGTGCCGAGATCAAGCCTTACGGTTCGCAGAACGAAATCTACCTCGACGTGGCCGCCGGTCGCCTCGACGGCACCGTGGCAGACGCTACCCTGCTGGATGACGGTTTCCTGAAAACCGACGCCGGCAAAGGTTTCGCCTTCGTTGGCCCGGCCTTCACCGACGTCAAATACTTCGGCGACGGCGTGGGTATCGCAGTTCGCAAGGGCGACGCGCTGAAAGACAAGATCAACACCGCGATCGCGGCCATTCGCGAGAACGGCAAGTACAAGCAAATCCAGGACAAGTACTTCGCCTTCGATATCTACGGCAAGTAATCGTCCCCGCAACAAGTCCGAAATGGCGCAAGCAACAGGATCTCTGAGGTTTGCGCCATTTTTTCATCCCAACTTTCGAGGACCTGAATCATGTTGAAAGGCTACGGGGCTGTCATCCTCGATGGCGCATGGCTGACGCTTCAGCTCGCCTTGTCGTCCATGGTCTTGGCCATTGTTCTGGGTCTGATCGGCGTTGCGCTGCGTCTGTCCCCAATACGCTGGCTGGCCTGGCTGGGCGATCTGTATTCCACGGTGATCCGCGGTATTCCCGATCTGGTGCTGATCCTGCTGATTTTCTACGGTGGCCAGGACCTGCTCAACCGTGTCGCGCCGATGCTCGGCTATGACGACTACATCGACCTGAACCCGCTGGCCGCCGGCATCGGCACCCTGGGCTTCATCTTCGGTGCGTACCTGTCGGAAACCTTCCGTGGTGCCTTCATGGCAATCCCGAAGGGGCAGGCAGAAGCCGGCATGGCGTACGGCATGAGCAGTTTTCAGGTGTTCTTCCGGGTGTTGGTGCCGCAGATGATTCGTCTGGCGATTCCGGGTTTCACCAATAACTGGCTGGTACTGACCAAGGCGACCGCGCTGATTTCGGTGGTCGGTCTGCAAGACATGATGTTCAAGGCCAAGCAGGCGGCAGATGCTACCCGCGAGCCTTTCACCTTCTTCCTCGCAGTGGCGGCGATGTACCTGGTGATCACCAGCGTCTCGTTGCTGGCATTGCGTCACCTTGAGAAGCGCTACTCGGTAGGCGTAAGGGCGGCTGATCTATGATCTTCGACTACAACGTCATTTGGGAGGCCTTGCCGCTGTACCTCGGCGGCCTGGTGACCACCCTCAAACTGCTCGCGCTGTCGCTGTTCTTCGGTTTGCTGGCGGCACTGCCGCTGGGGCTGATGCGCGTCTCCAAGCAGCCGGTCGTCAACATGAGTGCCTGGCTGTTCACCTACGTGATCCGCGGCACGCCAATGCTGGTGCAGCTGTTTTTGATCTACTACGGTCTGGCGCAGTTCGAAGCGGTGCGTGAAAGCTTCCTCTGGCCATGGCTGTCCAGCGCCACGTTCTGTGCGTGCCTGGCCTTCGCCATCAACACCAGCGCCTACACCGCTGAAATCATCGCCGGTAGCCTGCGTGCCACGCCCAATGGCGAGATCGAAGCGGCCAAGGCCATGGGCATGTCACGGGTCAAAATGTATAAGCGGATTCTGCTGCCATCGGCCCTGCGCCGGGCACTGCCGCAGTACAGCAACGAAGTGATCATGATGCTGCAGACCACCAGTCTGGCGTCCATCGTGACCCTGATCGACATCACCGGTGCCGCGCGCACGGTCAACGCTCAGTTCTACTTGCCGTTTGAAGCCTACATCACCGCCGGCGTGTTCTACCTGTGCCTGACCTTCATTCTGGTGCGCCTGTTCAAAATGGCCGAGCACCGCTGGCTGGGCTATCTGGCCCCGCGGAAGCACTGATATGGAACGCATCGATCATGTATTGCCGTGGAGCCACCTGGGCAGTGAACGCCGGATTTCGGTGTTCCGCTTCGGCGCTGGCGAGCGCAAGGCCTACATCCAGGCCAGCCTGCACGCCGATGAACTGCCGGGGATGCGCACGGCCTGGGAGCTGAAAAAGCGCCTGACCGAACTCGAAGCCCAAGGCTTGCTCAACGGTGTGATCGAACTGGTGCCGGTGGCCAACCCACTGGGCCTGGGTCAACTGCTTCAGGGTAATCATCAGGGGCGATTCGAGGCCGGCAGCGGCAAGAATTTCAACCGCGATTTCGTCGAGCTGAGCGAGCCTGTGGCCGCTGAGCTGCAAGGGCATCTGGGTGACGATCCTCACGCCAATGTCCGTTTGATCCGAGAAACCATGAGCGATGTGCTGGCTGCCTTGCCGCCTGCCGCGAGTCAGTTGCAAGGCATGCAGCGCATCCTGCTCAGCCATGCCTGCAATGCCGACGTGGTGCTGGATTTGCACTGCGATTGCGAAGCGGCGCTGCACATGTACGCCTTGCCGCAACACTGGCCGCATTGGCGTTCGCTGGCCGCACACTTGAACGTCAAGGTCGGGCTGTTGGCGGAAGATTCCGGCGGCAGCTCCTTTGATGAAGCGTGTTCGCTGCCATGGCTGCGTCTGTCGCGTCTGTTTCCGGATGCCCAGATTCCACTGGCCTGCCTGGCGACGACCATCGAGTTGGGCGGCCAATCCGATACCGGTCGCGAAGAGGCAGAGGCTTACGCCGAAGGCATTCTGGCGTTCCTCGCTGAGCAAGGGTTGATCAGCGGCGAATGGCCAAAGCCTGCGCAAGACGCTTGCGAAGGCATGCCGTTCGAAGGCACTGAATTGCTGTTCGCGCCGCATCCGGGCGTGGTGAGTTTTCTGCGTAAACCCGGTGAGTGGGTTGAGGCGGGTGACGAGATTTTTGAAGTGATCGATCCGTTATCGGATCGGGTCAGCACGGTGTGTGCTGGTACGTCCGGGGTGCTGTTTGCCATTGAACGGCTGCGTTATGCCCAACCCGGTTTCTGGCTGGCCAAGGTGGCGGGGCGCGAAGCGCTGCGTCACGGGCGCTTGCTCAACGACTGACTGACTGTTTTTGTGAGAACCGACCGCATGTACAAACTTGAAGTCCAAGACCTGCATAAACGCTATGGCAGTCACGAAGTGCTCAAGGGCGTGTCCCTGAAAGCGGCGGCTGGCGATGTGATCAGCATCATCGGCTCCAGTGGCTCCGGCAAAAGTACTTTCCTGCGCTGCATCAACCTGCTCGAGCAGCCGCACGCGGGCAAGATTCTGCTCAACAACGAAGAGCTGAAGCTGGTCGCCAACAAGGACGGCGCGCTGAAAGCCGCCGACCCGAAACAGCTGCAACGCATGCGTTCGCGCCTGTCGATGGTGTTCCAGCATTTCAACCTGTGGTCGCACATGACCGCGATGGAAAACATCATGGAAGCGCCGGTCCACGTGCTCGGCATGTCCAAGACCGAAGCTCGCGAGAAGGCCGAGCATTACCTGAACAAGGTCGGTGTTGCTCATCGCAAAGATGCTTATCCTGGCCACATGTCCGGCGGCGAGCAGCAGCGTGTGGCGATTGCCCGTGCGCTGGCGATGGAACCTGAGGTGATGCTGTTCGACGAACCGACTTCGGCCCTCGACCCTGAGTTGGTCGGTGATGTGCTGAAAGTCATGCAGGCCCTGGCACAGGAAGGCCGGACCATGGTGGTGGTGACGCACGAAATGGGCTTTGCCCGTGAAGTGTCCAACCAGTTGGTGTTCCTGCACAAAGGCGTCGTCGAAGAAAGCGGCAACCCGCGTGAAGTGCTGGTCAATCCGCAGTCCGAGCGTTTGCAACAATTTTTGTCCGGCAGCTTGAAATAATCAGGGCTGCCGTTGTGCACCGCGATAGTGCATGCTTCGCGATTTAGAGGCCGGGCCCGATTCCTGTGGGAGCTGGCCTGCCAGCGATAGCGGTGGGCCAGTTTGCATCTTTGGCACAGGCCCACCGCCATCGCTGGCAGGCCAGCTCCCACAGTTTGATTTCCATCGGTTTCAAGATTTGTGTTCATTTACGGGCTAGCCTTGGCCCATGCCTTCATTCTGTTCTTTGCTTCGGATTGCCCGCCATGACTGCCCATCGAATTGGTTTCCTGATTTGGCCCAGCACTAAAGCTCTGACGCTTGCGCTGGCTGAGGAGGCCTTGCGTGTTGCCCAGCGTGTGCATCCGGACGTTGTTTACGAACTGTCGTTTTTGCAGGCCGAACCACCGACCGAAGGCGCCTGGCAATTGCCGGGTGAACCCTGGGCCGGCAAGCTCGAAAACTTCCAGAAACTGTTCCTGCTCGCCGACGAGCCGCCGACCTCGCTCGCGCCAGCGCTCAGCAGTGGGCTGAAACAACTGGTGCGCGCCGGGTGTGTAATAGGCGGGTTGTCGGCCGGTGTTTACCCGTTGGCGCAATTGGGTTTGCTCGACGGTTATCGCGCTGCCGTGCACTGGCGCTGGCAGGACGATTTCGCCGAGCGTTTCCCGAAGGTGATTGCCACCAGTCACCTGTTCGACTGGGATCGCGATCGCTTGACCGCGTGCGGCGGCATGTCGGTACTCGACCTGTTGTTGGCGGTGCTGGCCCGCGATCACGGCGCCGAACTGGCCGGTGCGGTGTCGGAAGAGCTGGTGGTCGAGCGCATCCGCGAGGGCGGCGAACGCCAACGCATTCCGCTGCAGAACCGCCTCGGTTCCAGTCATCCGAAGCTCACCCAGGCGGTGTTGCTGATGGAAGCCAATATCGAAGAGCCGCTGACCACCGACGAAATTGCCCAGCACGTGTGCGTATCGCGTCGGCAGCTGGAACGGATCTTCAAGCAATACCTCAACCGTGTGCCGAGCCAGTACTACCTGGAGCTGCGCCTGAACAAGGCCCGGCAGATGTTGATGCAAACCAGCAAGTCGATCATCCAGATCGGCCTGTCATGTGGCTTTTCTTCGGGGCCGCATTTTTCCAGCGCCTATCGCAACTTCTTCGGTGCCACGCCGCGGGAAGATCGCAACCAGCGGCGCAGCAGCAGCCCGTTCGAGTTGTCATCGGTGCCGTCCGAGCGCGGTTGAATCTGCGCAAGGCTAACTCGAACCAGGCGTTGATTATTCGTCAACCTCTGAGTTTCCAGAGGACGACACCTCCAGTTGCGCGTTATCGATGATTTCATCAAGCCCGAAGTCAACGTTGTTCAACCTGAAATAATCAAAGAGTCGTCGAAGGCTGTCTTCGGACAACGGATTCCCTCTCAGGTTGAGGCTTTCGCCAATTTCCATCGGCAGCTCCAGAATGTCGCTGGGTATCTCAATGATCGCGTTTGCGCTCAGATCAACCACGTCCAGAAACTCGAGTTGCAGCAGCCCAGGGGGAAACTCGGTGATGCCGGTGCTGTTTAACAGCAGTACGGCAAGCTCGGGCATCTGACTGACGTCGGGTGTCAGCCCCAATGGGTTGTTGCTCAGCTCCAGATAATCCAGGCGTTCCATTTGTGCCAGTTCGAGTACGGTTTGCGCGGTCAGGGTGAGTTGACACCGGGTCAGGGCCAATGTTGTCAGATCGCTCATCTTGAAAACGGCGTCGGGGATTTCGTTCAGCGTGTATTCGCGGATGGTCAGGCTTTTGAGGCGGGGGAAGCATTCCAGAAAACGCCCGGCCCCTGAGGTCATGCCGGCATTACTGTGCAAATAGAGCAGCGTGACGTGACTGAAGTCGGCGCTCAGCACCGGCAGGTTGCCAGTGATGTTGATGGTCAGCGTCAAATCATAGGTGGGCGTCAGTGTCGCGTTGAACCCATCCACATTGGTTTCATGACGCCAGCAACGCTCCAGAATCCGTTTGGTTTCAATTCGGTTCAACTCTTCGAGTACCCGCTCCACGTCCGTCAGGGCTTGGCCAGAAACCGGGTGGTGGGTGGGAATGTCCTGGGTCCAGATTTCCAGGGTGGTCCTCAGCGTTTCGAACTCGCCTTCCAGGCGTGTCAGCTCTGTTTGGCCCTCTTGCAGTGTGCCAGGCAGGCGATAGATGAAATCGCTGGCTCGCTCTTGATCCAGTCGCGGATAGAGTCGTTGTAATCGTTGGATATCCGCCTGTTCAGCAAAGACACCGAAGTCAAGGCCGGTCTTGACGAAGTAGCGCTTGATGCGTTCGCGGTCTGCTGCGCAAATCGGGTTGCCGCCCAGGTCAAAGCCATTCTGTATGTCCGGTGGCAATTCGAAGAGGGCGGCAGGCAGTTCCGGGATTCGATTGTCATTGAGCAGGGCGGTTCGAAGGTTGGGGCGCGTCAGCAAACCGGTGGGAATGCTGGAGATGCCGGTCCCTGCCACATCGATGTAGTCCAGATCGGGCATGTTTTCGACGTTGGGGAGTAACCCCAGCGGATTTTGATACAGCTCCAGTGTTGTCAGCTCGCCCAGCGCAGCGAGTGTCGCCTGGCTCTGCGGGGTGAGGGTGAGCGCACAGTCGCTGATAATCAGTTCGTTGAGGTGCGGCCATTGGGTGATGGCGTCCGGGATATTGCCAAGGTTGAAATTGCGCAGGGCCAAACGATGCAGCCCGGAGAAGCGCTTCAAGAATCCATTCACGCCCCGAGTGGCTCGATGGCCGGTCAATGAGAGGTTGCTCACGTGAGTGAAATCGGCGCTCAGCACCGGGAGCTCGCCCAAAATCGGCCGGGAAAAAATAAAATCGACCTGCCAGGTGTCGGTCAGGGGGTGGGAAGCCTGCCGACGCCAGCAGTCGAGCAGCTGGTTCATGAACTGCCTGCGATTGCGTTGTTGTGTGGAGAACTGGTTGGCGACGATTCTGACATCGGTATCCGGGATATATAGCGGGATATCGCCGGTCCAGAGTTGCAGTTCATCGACGAGCCTTTCGTGTTCGCCGATCAGTCGCGTCAATTCTGCTCGCGGCCCGCTCGGATGCAGCTGTAGCCGTTCGACGTACGCCTGCAGTTCCTCGGCCGAAAGATGGGGGAACAGATTATGGGCTCTGGCTTGTAACGTCGGTGGCTGGCTCGGCATACGCCGATAGCCTTCGGAGCCACCCAGCAGACGCATCACTGATGGGTCGTAAGTGGGTTTGAAGATGGGGTGATGCGATAGCAGTGCGCGCAACTCGTCGCGACTCAAGGCATGTTCGCGGATCGATTGTTTGAGTTTTTCACCTTCGCCGATATGGATCTTCAGCGCGCTACGCTCGATGTCGGGGAATGCCTGCAGCAGGCTGGTATACAAGTCGCTGACGGAGTTGAGTGCCTGGCCTGTCTCGTCATAAGCCTGAAACGGGCCCTCTTCAGTCATGACCAGGACCTTGTGCAGCGGCGCATCCGTTTTGCCGACGCTATCGATCAGTTGTCCCTCATAGCTGTACTGCCGCAGTTCGATGCGCAGTTGCCCCGACCAGCCCGGTAAACGTTCTAGCGAGTGCAGGGCCAGTCGCTGTGTGTCGAGGTTATCGGCGGTCGACTTAAGCTCAAGGCCTTCGTAGGCGCGTGTCACCCGTGTTTGCAAAGCGGCCTCACGGCTCAGTTCCACCAGTCGTCCGGGCAATGTTCCCTGTTTGAGCTGTTGCAGTTCCTGATCGCTCGCCGTGTCGAGCACCGCTTCTGCGAGGCTCGTCGGCAGGCCGGGTTCGGCGTTGATGATGGTGTGTGCCAGGGCGCGAGCGCCGCGTTCGAGTTTGCGATAGCGATAGTCGAACAAGATGGCTCTTTTGCGTTCGACAATCTCAGCCAGCGTGCGACGCAGTGTGCGAGTGCGGGTGTCGAGACGGGCGACGGAGGCTCCGAATTCTTCGCCCATCAGCGTTTTTATTTCGGCTTCATCCAGTGTCAGAAGAAACGTTTTGAGCAAGTCGTCGTCGTTCATTTGAGTGACATCGATTTGCAGGTCCGGCACCGCGGAGCCGGGGCTTTGCCAAAGGGTTTGAGCCTTTTCATCAATCAGGCGCAGGCCTTTTCGCTCGGGCCAGTAGCCGTTTTCGTGGAGTAATTCCAGCTGTGTCACGGGATCGGCCTTGAGGAAGTCTTCAGGCCGGTCGCTGTTCATCTGTTCGATAAAGGTTTGAATGTCCTGTTCGATCCTGAACCGTTTGAGGGTGTCGGCCAGCATCGGTGGCAGCCGTTCGACATCCGTGTGCATCTTGCGCAGCGTGTTTTCATCGTCGCCGCTGATCTTGAGCATGCGCTCACGCTCGATGGCGGAAAAACGTTCCATGTCGGGACCGATACGGCGCAACAACTTGGCCTGATCCCATTCCAGCGGTTGCTCCAGCTCAGTCTGCCAGGCGCCCTCGCCATTGTGTTTAAGCACTGGTTTATAGGCGTCGGGGCGTGTCGGGTGGTCGATGCGGTGCTGGCCGGTTTGCGGGTCCTCGATCACGGCATAGAGTTTGTCTTCCAGCCTCAACAGGGATTTGCCCTGATGGTTGTGCAGCCCGCGTTCGTCGGTTGGCGAACCCTTGGGCAGTTCTGCGCGTTGTTCGAACGGCGCCAGATCGGGCTTCCAGTAGCGGGTTTCGCCATTCGGTGTCTTGACCGGTTTGAAACGGTCAATGAACTCAACGACTTCTCGAGGCAGGACTGAACGAAACTCCCCCACGACGAGGGTGCCTCCTACCGCAAAGGTGCCCAGCTGTACCGCGGACTGAACCGTCTCCATGAAATGTTCGAGCGCTTGATCTGTCAGGCCTTCTGCCCAGTCGACGATGCCTTCGAAGGTCTCGTCGAGCAATTGATATGCCATGTAGCCCAGCATCAGTTCGCCGAGGAACGGCACGAACGGCAGGGCGACAAAGGCTGCGATGTTCAACAGCGCCGAGGCAATTTCTGTGAAGGAGTCCCATAACGCCCATCGGGCTTTTTGGTCGACCAGGGCAGTGGATACTGCGATGACCCGTGCATCGTTGAGGATCTTGTCCAGTTTGCGCTGGTAGAGATGAACCCACAGATCGCCCCGGATCGGCGTTGCCGTCATTTGCAGGTCGGGACGCTGGTCTGGATTTTCTCTCCAGGTGGGGCGCGGGTCGCCGGGTTGAACCGGTTGCCAGGTGATGGGGGTGAGGTGGTTGTTCAGCTGAGCGAAAAAGTGCCCGCGATCCTCATGGTCGAAAAAGCGACTGAAGAATTGTTGATAGTCATGATTGCGCAAACGCTGGGTCAGCTCTTGGGCAAATGCACTGGTGGAGGAATACGCCTTGATCGGGTGTTCGGGGTCGTCGGGAATATAGGCCACTACCCGAACCGTTTCGTGCGAACGCTCCAGATCCGGGGCAAACAGCACGATACCGGTCAGGTTGGCGTTCATGATTGTCAGTTCATGGCAGCCCCATTCCTGGCCGCGCAGGCGCAAGTGTTGCAGGCCATCCAATAAGCCAAGGATCAGTTGATGAACAGCATCGCCAAGCTTGTTTTGCATGTACGCCATTTGCAGGGCGGCGGTGAGTGCCGCTTTCTGGCTGTTGCGAACTTTGGATTGCATGACCGCTGTCGCCACCGGATTGCGCAGGCCCAGGTTTTCTTCAAGGTGCTCTTTGTAGCGCTCGCCAATGTCCAGTTCCCGGCACAATCGGGTAAATGCAGCGATGGGCATTTTTTGCAGGATATGCGGCAGTTGTTTGAATTGCCCGGTGGAAGAAGGCGGGGTGATATAGGTGGAAGCGGACTCAAAGGCCTGGTCTGTCGTCTCGCTGCTTTCAAAATTGTGCAGGGCGGCATCCAGCAGCGACACGGTCCAGATGCGTGCTGCCCCGGATTTCAATCGCAGCCAGGGAATGCGGGCAGGAATATAAAGACGCAAAAAGGTATGGCTGACATCCAGTTCCAGCCCAAAGCGTTTCTTGATCTCGGCTGCAAGTATTGGCTCGGCAAAGGTGCTGGCGTTTTGTACGCGCGCCAAGGCCCGATCGACACGGTTTTGCGCCTCCCAATGCCGTGCATTGAGTTTGCCCAGTTCGACGTGCTGTGCCCTGGAGGCTGCCTTGAGTTCAGCGGGTAGCTGCGGTTTGATCTTCAGCAAGGCTTCGCGCTTTTGTGCGTTCGCCTGCATCAACCAGGAAGGAATGACGCTCATCAGGTGCTGATAGTGCGCATCCGGCCTGAAAGGTAGCATCGAAGCGTCTGGGTGTTCGGTGTTCATGTTCATGGAAGAGGTCGTCTGGGTTCGAAAGACCCCTAGCAAAACCCATCAGCCTGAACGACGTGCGGTACATATTTACCGCCATCGGCAACACCGCATCAGATAGAACTGAGCACGCCTGCCGCAAACCCCGCCAGCAGTTTAAACTGCGCCTTTGCGACGCTATTTGTCGCATTGCCGTAAACCCGGGCAAAACCTGTGTTTGCGCTATAAGAAGTTGTCGCTTGGCGGCAAGGCCGGGCTGAAAACTGTCCTTACAATCCCCTCATCGCTCGCCAGTTTCAGGCGAGTGTTCCTTTTCAGGAGACTCCGATGTCCGTTGAGCACGCTGCGGTAGAACGCGCCGATTTCGACCAGGTAATGGTTCCCAACTACGCGCCAGCCGCTTTCATTCCTGTGCGTGGTGCCGGTTCCCGTGTTTGGGACCAGTCTGGCCGCGAGCTGATCGACTTCGCCGGCGGGATTGCCGTTAACGTATTGGGCCATGCGCATCCGGCGCTGGTCGCTGCGTTGACCGAGCAAGCGAACAAGCTGTGGCACGTGTCCAACGTGTTCACCAATGAGCCGGCCTTGCGCCTGGCCCATAAGCTGGTCGACGCCACCTTTGCCGAGCGCGTGTTCTTCTGCAACTCCGGCGCTGAAGCCAACGAGGCTGCCTTCAAGCTGGCCCGTCGCGTGGCCCATGACCGTTTTGGTACCGAGAAGTACGAAATCGTTGCCGCTCTCAACAGCTTCCACGGCCGTACCCTGTTCACCGTGAACGTCGGTGGCCAGTCGAAGTACTCCGACGGCTTCGGTCCGAAGATCACCGGCATCACCCACGTGCCTTACAACGATTTGGCCGCGCTCAAAGCCGCTGTTTCCGACAAGACCTGCGCGGTGGTTCTGGAGCCGATCCAGGGCGAAGGCGGCGTACTGCCAGCCGAGCTGTCTTACCTGCAAGGTGCTCGTGAGCTGTGCGATGCGCATAACGCGCTGCTGGTGTTCGACGAAGTTCAGACCGGCATGGGCCGCAGCGGCAAGCTGTTCGCCTACCAGCATTACGGCGTGACCCCGGACATCCTGACCAGCGCCAAGAGCCTGGGCGGCGGTTTCCCGATCGCAGCGATGCTGACCACCGAAGACCTGGCCAAACACCTGGTCGTCGGCACCCACGGCACCACGTATGGCGGCAACCCGCTGGCGTGCGCTGTCGCTGAAGCGGTGATCGATGTGATCAACACGCCCGAAGTGCTGAATGGCGTCAATGCCAAGCACGACAAGTTCAAGACCCGTCTTGAGCAGATCGGCGAGAAGTATGGCCTGTTCACTGAAGTCCGCGGTCTGGGCCTGCTGCTCGGTTGCGTGCTGAGCGATGCCTGGAAAGGCAAGGCCAAAGACATCTTCAACGCCGCCGAGCGTGAAGGCCTGATGATTCTGCAAGCCGGCCCGGACGTGATTCGTTTCGCCCCAAGCCTGGTGGTTGAAGACGCCGATATCGATGCCGGTCTGGACCGTTTCGAGCGCGCCGCGGCGAAGCTGACGCAAGCCTGATAGACCTTTCGACGCCTGACTGTTCAGGCGTCGATCCAAATATTTGTTTCGGGCTGGATCAAAAGTGTGGGAGCTAGCCTGCTAGCGATGAGGGCCTGATAGCCAACATCATTGTTGCCTGACAGGACGATATCGCTAGCAGGCTAGCTCCCACAGTTGACTCTGAGTTGTTTCAGGGATGGCCCGGGTTTTTTCTTCTGTAAGTTCTGAGATTAAGGAGTGACACCATGCTGGTGATGCGCCCCGCGCAAATGGCTGATCTGGGCGAGGTACAGCGTCTGGCTGCGGACAGCCCGATTGGTGTCACTTCCTTGCCGGATGACGTTGAACGCCTGAGCGACAAGATCGCCGCAAGCGAAGCCTCGTTCGCCGCTGAAGTCAGCTTCAACGGCGAAGAGAGCTATTTCTTCGTCCTCGAAGACACGGCCACCGGCAAGCTGGTCGGCTGTTCGGCCATCGTTGCCTCGGCCGGTTATTCCGAGCCGTTCTACAGCTTTCGTAACGAAACGTTTGTGCACGCCTCCCGCGAGCTGAAGATTCACAACAAGATCCACGTGCTCTCCCAGTGCCACGACCTGACCGGTAACAGCTTGCTGACCAGTTTCTACGTCAAGCCGGAGTTGGTGGGTTCGCCTTGGGCTGAGCTCAATTCCCGTGGTCGCCTGTTGTTCGTGGCCAGCCATCCGGAGCGCTTTGCCGATTCGGTGGTGACCGAGATCGTCGGTTACAGCGATGAAAATGGCGACTCGCCGTTCTGGGATGCCATCGGTCGCAACTTCTTCGACCTCAACTACGCCGAAGCCGAGCGTCTGTGTGGCCTGAAAAGCCGCACGTTCCTGGCCGAGCTGATGCCGCATTACCCGATCTACGTGCCGTTGCTGCCGGATTCCGCTCAAGAGGCGATGGGCCAGGTGCACCCGCGGGCGCAGATCACTTTCGACATTCTGATGCGCGAAGGCTTCGAGACCGATCACTACATCGACATTTTCGACGGTGGCCCGACGCTGCATGCCCGCGTCTCGGGGATCCGTTCGATCGCCCAGAGCCGTGTAGTGCCGGTGAAAATCGGCGAGCCGGTCAAAGGCGTTGGTCGTCAGTATCTGGTGGCCAATGCCCAGTTGCAGGATTACCGCGCCGTTTTGCTTGAGCTCGATTACGCGCCGGGCAAACCCGTAACCCTGGATCTTGAAGCGGCCGAAGCCCTGGGCGTCGGTGAAGGTGCCAGCGTGCGCCTGGTGGCGGTTTAACGCCTGCTGCTATGCCTAAAAGAGTGAATGCTTAGTAAAGCAGCGAGTTTCACGGGTGGCTCAAGCGGCCCGTTTGAGGAGATAGCATGATTGTTCGTCCCGTACGCAGCAGCGATTTACCCGCTCTGATCGACCTGGCCCGCAGCACCGGTACCGGCCTGACCACCTTGCCGGCCAACGAAGAACGTCTGGCTCATCGGGTCGGCTGGGCCGAGAAGACCTTCCGCGGCGAAGCCGGGCGCGGTGATGCGGACTACCTGTTCGTACTCGAAGACGACAATGGCCGTGTGGTGGGTATTTCCGCCATTGCCGGCGCCGTCGGCCTGCGCGAGCCCTGGTACAACTTCCGGGTCGGCCTGACGGTCAGCGCCTCCCAAGAGCTGAACATCTATCGCGAAATTCCGACGCTGTTCCTGGCCAACGACCTGACCGGCAACTCTGAACTGTGCTCGCTGTTCCTGCATGCCGATTATCGCAGTGGCCTCAATGGCCGCATGCTGGCCAAGGCGCGTCTGCTGTTCATCGCCGAGTTCCCTCAACTGTTCGGCAACAAGATCATTGCCGAGATGCGCGGCATGTCCGACGCGGCGGGCCGATCGCCGTTCTGGGAAAGCCTGGGCCGTCACTTCTTCAAGATGGAATTCAGCCAGGCCGATTACCTGACGGGTGTGGGCAACAAGGCATTCATCGCCGAGCTGATGCCGAAATTCCCGCTGTACACCTGCTTCCTGTCCGAAGATGCGCGCAACGTGATTGGCCAGGTTCATCCAGACACCGAGCCGGCGCTGTCGATGCTCAAGAGCGAAGGTTTCAGCTATCAAGGCTACGTCGACATCTTTGATGCCGGCCCTGCGGTGGAATGCGAAACCACCAAGATCCGCGCAGTGCGCGACAGCCAGGCGCTGGTGCTGGCCATCGGCACCCCGGGTGACGACGCCACGCCGTTCCTGATTCATAACCGCAAGCGCGAAGACTGCCGGATCACTGCCGCGCCAGCACGCTTCGCCGCCGGCACTTTGGTGGTCGATCCGCTGACGGCCAAACGCCTTCAACTCAACGCCGGCGATCAAGTACGCGCCGTTCCGTTGTCCGCTGCTCGGGAGTCGAAATAATGAATTCGCTATACATCGCCGGTGAATGGCTGGCTGGTCAAGGTGAAAGCTTTCAATCGGTAAACCCGGTGACCCAGCAAGTGCTGTGGGCCGGCGAAGGCGCCACGACCGGTCAGGTCGAGTCGGCTGTGCAAGCTGCGCGTCAGGCGTTCCCGGGTTGGGCTCGCCGTACCCTGGAAGAGCGCATCAGCGTGCTGGAAGCCTTTGCCGCTGCGTTGAAGAATCACGCTGACGAGCTGGCTCGCACCATCGGCGAAGAAACCGGTAAACCCCTGTGGGAAGCGGCGACTGAAGTCACCAGCATGGTCAACAAGATTGCCATCTCGGTGCAGAGCTATCGCGAACGTACCGGCGAGAAGAGCGGCCCGTTGGGCGACGCCACAGCGGTATTGCGCCACAAACCGCACGGTGTGGTGGCGGTGTTCGGTCCTTACAACTTCCCCGGTCACTTGCCGAACGGTCACATCGTGCCGGCGCTGCTGGCCGGGAACAGCGTGCTGTTCAAGCCGAGTGAGCTGACCCCGAAAGTGGCCGAGCTGACGGTCAAGTGCTGGATCGAAGCCGGTCTGCCGGCCGGTGTGCTGAACCTGCTGCAAGGCGCTCGCGAAACCGGTATCGCCCTGGCGGCGAACCCGGGCATCGACGGCCTGTTCTTCACCGGTTCCAGCCGTACCGGCAATCACCTGCACCAGCAGTTTGCCGGTCGTCCGGACAAGATCCTCGCGCTGGAAATGGGCGGTAACAACCCGCTGGTGGTGGATCAGGTCGCGGACCTCGATGCCGCCGTTTACACCATTATTCAGTCGGCCTTCATTTCTGCCGGTCAGCGATGCACCTGCGCCCGTCGCTTGCTGGTGCCGCAAGGCGCCTGGGGCGATACGCTGCTGGCGCGTCTGGTGGCGGTCAGCTCGACGATTGAAGTCGGTGCGTTCGATCAGCAACCGGCACCATTCATGGGCTCGGTGATTTCCCTCGGCGCTGCGAAAGCGCTGATGGATGCGCAAGAACACCTGCTGGCCAACGGCGCCGTGGCGCTGTTGGAAATGACTCAGCCCCAGGCTCAGGCAGCCTTGCTGACCCCGGGCATTCTGGACGTAACGGCGGTTGCCGATCGCCCGGACGAAGAGCTGTTCGGTCCGCTGCTGCAAGTGATCCGCTACGCTGATTTTGAAGCGGCGATCGCGGAAGCCAACGACACCGACTATGGCCTGGCGGCTGGTTTGCTGTCGGATTCCGAAGCACGTTATCAGCAGTTCTGGCTGGAAAGCCGGGCCGGTATCGTCAACTGGAACAAGCAGCTGACCGGTGCGGCGAGCAGCGCGCCATTCGGCGGTGTCGGCGCATCGGGCAACCATCGCGCCAGTGCCTACTACGCCGCAGATTACTGCGCGTACCCGGTGGCCTCGCTGGAAACCCCGAGCCTGACCATGCCAGCGGCTCTCACGCCTGGCGTGAAAATGGCGTGATGCCCATCGCCAGCAGGCTGGCTCCCACCGGTTTGATGGCGTTCGCACATTTTGTGTGCGACGTAATTACTGTGGGAGCCAGCCTGCTGGCGATGGCCGCGACTCGATCGCACTGAACAGTTAGTTACTGAAGCCTATAACAACAGATTCTCGTGGAGCCTCGCTGATGAAATCCTATGAAGTCAATTTTGACGGTCTAGTGGGGCCGACCCATAACTACGGCGGCCTGTCCTACGGCAACGTCGCGTCCCAGAGCAACAGCCAGCAGTCTTCGAACCCGAAGGAAGCCGCGCTGCAAGGCCTGGCGAAGATGAAAGCGCTGATGGAAATGGGCTTTCAACAAGGCGTTTTGGCGCCACAAGAACGTCCGGACGTAGCCGCACTGCGCCGACTGGGTTTCAGCGGTACCGATGCTCAGGTGATCGAGCGCGCCGCCAAAGAGGCCATGCCGCTGCTGGTTGCCAGTTGCTCGGCGTCGAGCATGTGGGTGGCGAACGCCGCCACGGTCAGCCCGAGTGCCGACACCGCGGATGGCCGCGTGCATTTCACCGCCGCCAACCTCAACTGCAAATACCACCGCAGCATCGAACACCCGACCACCAGCCGCGTACTGGGGGCGATGTTCGCCGATCAGAAGCACTTTGCTCACCACGCCGCTTTGCCAGCCGTGGCGCAGTTCGGTGACGAAGGCGCGGCCAACCATACCCGTTTCTGCCGTGACTATGGTGAAGCTGGCGTCGAGTTTTTCGTGTTCGGTCGCAGCGCGTTCGACACCCGTTACCCGAATCCGCAGAAGTACCCGGCACGCCAGACGCTCGAAGCGTCCCAGGCCGTTGCGCGTCTGCACGGTCTGAGCGATGACGGCGTGGTCTATGCCCAGCAGAACCCTTCGGTGATCGATCAGGGCGTGTTCCACAACGACGTGATCGCGGTGGGTAACGGCGAGGTGCTGTTCTATCACGAGGACGCCTTCCTCGACACCGAGCAGATGCTGGCTGAACTGCAAGGCAAACTCGCAAAAGCCGGTGGGAAATTTCAGTCGATCTGCGTACCGCGTTCCGCGGTCACCGTAGAAGACGCGGTACGTTCCTACCTGTTCAATAGCCAGCTGCTGTCGCGTCCTGACGGCTCCATGCTATTGATCGTGCCGGAAGAATGCCGTGGCAACGAGCGTGTCTGGCAGTACCTGCAAGGCCTGACCAGCTCTGGCGGCCTGATCCGCGAAGTGAAAGTTTTCGATCTCAAGCAGAGCATGCAGAACGGCGGTGGCCCGGCTTGCCTGCGGTTGCGCGTCGCACTCAACGAAACCGAACTGGCGGCCGTCAACCAAGGGGTTATCATGACGGCACCGTTGTACGGCACATTGACCGAATGGGTCGACAAGCACTACCGCGACCGCATGACCGAAAACGATCTGGCGGACCCGCAATTGCTGCTTGAGTGCCGGACGGCACTGGATGAACTGACGCAAATCCTTAAACTGGGCGCGGTTTATCCATTCCAGATCAATTGAACGTCGAGAGCGTAAAACACATGAGCGATACCCTGCAGCTGATCCTTGAAGACACCGACGGCACGCAACTGGAAACTTCCTGCACCCGCGTCGCGGTCATGTGGCAAGGCAAAGAGCTGTGGATCCAGCAGGACGGCCGCGGCCAGTTGCTGATCGGCGTAGACGTTGAAGAAGGTGACGCTGAATACGCCAACCTGCTGCTGCGCCCATTGGCGACTAATCTGGTAAGTTTGCAACTGGAGATGGAACCGGCCGACGTCGGTGATGATGAGGACCACGTACACGGCCCGGATTGCAATCACGACCACTAAGGAAACCGCTCTATGCTCGCCCTCGGCAAACTGCTTGAACTGACCCTCGCCGGCCGCGAACCGGCGGAGAAGACTCAACTGACTGTCGAAGGCGTGCGGATGCGCTGGTTGAGCGAAGGTGCGCTGGAAGTCCGGCCACCTGAAGCCCGCGACAACGGCCTGGACCTGCTGCTTTCGGCCGGCATCCATGGCAACGAAACAGCGCCGATCGAATTGCTTGATCGCCTGTTGCACGATATTGCCCGCGGCGATCTTAAGCCCTGCGCACGTATTCTGTTCCTGTTCGGGAACCCGGAAGCGATTCGCAAAGGCGAGCGTTTCATCGAGCAGGACGTCAATCGGCTGTTCAACGGCCGGCACGAACAAACCAGTGGTTCCGAGGCCTTGCGCGCTTGTGAGCTGGAGCGGCTGGCGGCGACTTTCTTCAGTCTGCCGGACCGCAATCGCCTGCACTACGACCTGCACACGGCGATCCGTGGCTCGAAAATCGAGCAGTTTGCCCTGTATCCCTGGAAAGAAGGTCGTCAGCATTCACGTCAGGAACTGGCTCGCCTGCGCGCCGCCGGCATGGAAGCGGTGCTGTTGCAGAACAAACCCTCCATCGTCTTCAGCTCCTATACCTACGACAAGCTCGATGCCGAGTCCTTCACCCTGGAGTTGGGCAAGGCCCGGCCGTTCGGGCAGAACGATGGGGTCAACGTCAGCCTTCTTGAAACCCGCCTGAAGCAGATCATCGAAGGCACCGAGCCGCCAATGACCGACGACGGACTGGATGGCTTGCAATTGTTCAGCGTCGCGCGGGAAGTCATCAAGCACAGCGATAGCTTCCGCCTGAACCTGCCGACGGATATCGAGAACTTTTCAGAGTTGAAGGTGGGGTATGTACTGGCCGAGGATATCGCCAATACCCGCTGGGTCATCGAAGAGCAGGGCGCCCGGATCATCTTCCCGAACCCCAAGGTCAAGAACGGCCTGCGCGCCGGCATCCTGATCGTGCCGACCACCGACGAAAACCTCGCGTAGGCACAACACATGATCGTTCCCACGCTCCGCGTGGGAATGCAGCCCGGGACGCTCCGCGTCCCAATAGCGGACGCAGAGCGTCCATTGAGGCATTCCCACGCAGAGCGTGGGAACGATCATTCGACTAGACGGCTACTGCGCGGGGCTCGCTGCGACGCAACGCACGCATCTTGTGTAGCGTATCCGCACAAGTCTTTGCCGCTTCCTGACCTTTATGCACGAAATGCTCGAAGAAGAACTTCTGATGTTCTTCGCCGGCATGGAAGTGATGCGGGGTCAAAACCACCGAGAACACCGGCACTTCGGTTTCCAGCTGCACCTGCATCAGGCCGCTGATCACTGACTGGGCGACGAATTCGTGGCGATAGATGCCGCCGTCGACCACCAGGCCCGCCGCGACGATGCCAGCATAACGACCCGACTTGGCCAGCAGTTTGGCGTGCAGCGGAATTTCAAAGGCGCCGCCGACCTCGAAGAAATCGATGTCCGACTCCTGATAACCCTGAGCAATCATTTCGGCGACGAAGCCTTTACGGCTCTGATCGACGATTTCCTTGTGCCAGCAGGCCTGAATGAACGCGACGCGCTCGCCCTGATGGTTTTTGCTTTTGCTATCGATTGCGGTGGGTTGCATGTTCTGACTCCTGTTTGTGTGAAAAACAGGGCGTTATGAATCGAATGGGATTTAAGGGTATGCACGCTCGCACGAGTGCCTGCGGACAGCCCTTTGGCGCCAATCCCGCTCTCTCTTCATCCGGACTATGACCGTCGGCCCCGGGATCACACCGGGTCTGCTGACCTTGCCGCCATCACAGCCATTGCCGTGCTGCCGCCAAGCGCTCGCGGGCTATGCGCATTGCGCGCAATTACCGCCGGTGGGGAGTTACACCCCGCCCTGAGAACGTTTTGCCGCCAGATTGTTTGGCGGCGAGCGTTTTTAACACATATTTCCGGGACGTGCATGGCCAATACCGGTCAATCAAAATGCAGAACCTGTGGGAGCGGGCTTTCTCGAGGAGTAACGTGCCTTTTCCTTGTTCAAGGCTTGATTATTCGGCGACTTGACCGCAGTAATTCCAATCCAAAAGGGATTTTCCCCTGCTTACCGAGGCCAGATTCATGAGCGTTATCGATCTTCGCAGCGACACCGTCACCCAACCGACCGAAGGAATGCTCGACGCGATGGCCAATGCAGCCACCGGTGACGACGTTTATGGCGAAGATCCGACGGTCAACCGTCTGGAGGCCGAACTGGCAAAACGATTGGGTTTTGCCCAGGCACTGTTTGTCCCGACGGGCACCATGAGCAACTTGCTCGGTCTGATGGCCCACTGCGATCGCGGTGACGAATACATTGTCGGACAACAGGCTCACACCTATAAGTACGAAGGTGGTGGCGCGGCAGTGCTTGGTTCGATCCAGCCGCAGCCGCTGGAAGTGCAGGCCGATGGTTCGCTGGACCTGGCGCAGGTCGCCGCCGCGATTAAACCGGATGACTTCCACTTCGCCCGCACTCGTTTGCTGGCGCTGGAAAACACCATGCAGGGCAAGGTTTTACCGCTGGAATATCTGGCCCGGGCACGCCGTTTCACTGGTGAAAACGGCTTGGCGCTGCATCTGGATGGCGCACGACTTTACAACGCGGCAGTCAAGCTGGGGGTCGATGCGCGGGAGATCACTCAGTATTTCGATTCGGTTTCGGTTTGCCTGTCCAAAGGTCTGGGTGCGCCGATCGGTTCGGTGCTGTGCGGCTCGGTCGAGTTGATCGCCAAGGCGCGGCGTCTGCGCAAAATGGTCGGTGGCGGCATGCGCCAGGCCGGGATTCTCGCCGCAGCGGGGCTTTATGCGCTGGACAACAACGTTCAGCGCCTGGCAGATGACCATGCCAATGCGCACTATTTGGCCGACGGCCTGCGAGCAGCGGGCTATGAGGTCGAGCTGGTGCAGACCAACATGGTTTACGTGCAGATGGGCGACAAGGCCGAAGCGATCAAGGCTTTTGCCGCGACACGCGGGATCAAGCTCAGCGCTGCCGGTCGTCTGCGAATGGTCACGCACATGGACGTCAGTCGTGCGCAAATCGAGCAAGTCGTCGCCACATTTATCGACTTTTCTCACAACTGACCGTGTTAGCCGTCCAATTGACTGTTTGTATCGTACAAACACACTGTACCTAGTCACTAACGCCGATATAATGCGGCCCTTTGCCGTCGCTTCGTCTGTTGACGTTTCGCACAGGCCTTTGGCCGCAGCCTCCGTGGAAGAACCTAATGAAAAGCGCAGAAATCCGTGAAGCCTTCCTTCGCTTCTTCGAAGAGCAAGGCCACACCCGTGTAGCCTCCAGCTCTTTGATTCCGGGCAACGACCCAACCCTGCTGTTCACTAACGCGGGGATGAACCAGTTCAAGGACTGCTTTCTGGGCCAGGAAAAGCGCGCGTACACCCGCGCTGTAAGCAGCCAGAAATGCGTGCGCGCCGGCGGCAAGCACAACGATCTGGAAAACGTCGGTTACACCGCCCGTCACCACACCTTCTTCGAAATGCTGGGTAACTTCAGCTTCGGTGATTATTTCAAGCGTGACGCCATCACCTACGCCTGGAACTTCCTGACCTCCGAAAAGTGGCTGAACCTGCCCAAAGAAAAGCTCTGGGTCACCGTCTACGCCAGCGATGACGAGGCGTACGACATCTGGACCAAGGACATCGGCGTGCCGGCCGAGCGCATGGTTCGCATCGGCGACAACAAGGGCGCGCCGTACGCGTCCGACAACTTCTGGACCATGGGCGATACCGGCCCATGCGGTCCTTGCACCGAGATTTTCTACGATCACGGCGCCGACATCTGGGGTGGCCCACCGGGCTCGCCGGAAGAAGACGGCGACCGTTACATCGAAATCTGGAACAACGTGTTCATGCAGTTCAACCGCACCGCCGATGGCGTGTTGCACCCGTTGCCAGCGCCGTCGGTGGACACCGGCATGGGCCTGGAGCGGATCAGTGCCGTGCTGCAGCACGTTCACTCGAACTATGAAATCGACCTGTTCCAGAGCCTGCTGAGCGCATCGGCCAAAGCCATCGGTTGCACCAACGATGCTCAGGCGTCGCTGAAAGTCGTGGCTGACCACATCCGTTCCTGCGGCTTCCTGATTGCCGACGGCGTGCTGCCGTCCAACGAAGGTCGCGGTTATGTGCTGCGCCGGATCATTCGTCGCGCTTGCCGTCACGGCAACAAACTGGGCGCCAAGGGCAGCTTCTTCTATCAGATCGTTGCGGCGTTGGTCGCCGAGATGGGCGAAGCGTTCCCTGAGCTGAAATCCCAACAGGCGCACATCGAGCGCGTCCTGAAAGCCGAAGAAGAGCAATTCGCCAAGACCCTGGAACAGGGTCTGAAGATCCTCGAGCAGGATCTGGCCGAACTCAAAGGCGACGTGGTGCCGGGCGATGTAGTGTTCAAGCTTTACGACACTTACGGCTTCCCGATGGACCTGACCGGCGACATCGCTCGCGAACGCAGCCTGACCATCGACGAAGAAGGCTTCGAGCGCGAAATGGAAGCCCAGCGCGTCCGTGCTCGCTCCGCCAGCTCCTTCGGCATGGACTACAACAGCCTGGTCAAGGTTGATGTGGCCACCGAGTTCACCGGTTACACCGCTCACAGCGGTTCCGCCAAAATCGTAGCTCTCTATAAAGACGGGCAATCGGTTGACGTGCTGAGCGAAGGCGAAGAGGGCGTGGTCGTTCTCAATCAGACCCCGTTCTATGCCGAATCCGGTGGTCAGATTGGTGATTGCGGCTTCCTCCAGGCTGGCGCTGCGCGTTTCGACGTGCGCGACACCACCAAGACCGGCGGCGCGTTCCTGCACCACGGTGTGCTGGATTCGGGCAGCCTGATCGTGGGCGCTCCGGTCGAGACTCATGTCGATGCCGACGTGCGTCACGCGACGTCGCTTAACCACTCCGCCACTCACTTGCTGCACGCTGCATTGCGTCAGGTATTGGGCGAGCACGTTCAGCAGAAGGGCTCGTTGGTCGACAGTCAGCGTCTACGCTTTGACTTCAGCCACTTCGAGGCGATCAAGCCTGAGCAGTTGAAGGCGCTGGAAGACATCGTCAACGCCGAAATTCGCAAGAACTCCGAGGTTGAAACCGAAGAAACCGATATCGAAACCGCCAAGCAAAAAGGCGCCATGGCGCTGTTCGGCGAGAAGTACGGCGACAGCGTACGCGTACTGAGCATGGGCGATTTCTCTGTCGAGTTGTGCGGCGGTATTCACGCCACCCGTACCGGCGACATCGGCCTGCTGAAAATCATCAGCGAAGGCGGTGTGGCCTCCGGTGTGCGTCGTATCGAGGCAGTGACCGGCGCAGCAGCGCTGGCCTACTTGAACGCGGCTGAAGAACAACTCAAGGAAGCGGCCAACCTGGTCAAGGGCAGCCGCGATAACCTGATCGACAAGCTGTCGGCTGTGCTGGAGCGCAACCGTCTGCTGGAGAAGCAACTCGAGCAGTTGCAGGCCAAGGCGGCCAGCGCGGCGGGCGACGATCTGTCGGCTTCTGCCCTGGACGTCAAAGGCGTGAAAGTGCTGGCCGTGCGTCTGGACGGTCAGGACGGCAAGGCGCTGTTGGCGCTGGTCGATCAATTGAAAAACAAACTCGGCCGCGCAGTGATCCTGCTCGGCAGTGTCCATGAGGAAAAGGTCGTTCTGGTTGCAGGCGTGACCAAAGACCTGACTGGCCAACTCAAAGCCGGTGATTTGATGAAACAGGCTGCTGCGGCAGTGGGCGGGAAGGGCGGTGGTCGTCCAGACATGGCGCAGGGCGGTGGTATTGACGCTGGCGCACTGGATGCCGCATTGGCCCTGACTGTTCCATTTGTAGAGCAGGGTTTATAAGGCAGTGTGTCTGGCCCGCGGTCTAGTGGCGGGCCAGAACGCTGTTTGAGTGATTATTGGGCGCCCTTCATGGGCAGAGGCGGCTTTGAAATGGCTTTGATCGTACAGAAATTTGGAGGCACCTCAGTCGGCACTGTCGAGAGAATCGAGCAGGTCGCCGACAAGGTTAAGAAATTCCGCGAGGCGGGCGATGACCTGGTGGTTGTGCTGTCTGCAATGAGCGGCGAAACCAACCGTCTGATCGATCTGGCCAAGCAAATCAGTGGCGACGGTCAGCCGGTTCCTCGTGAGCTGGATGTGATCGTATCCACCGGTGAGCAGGTGACGATTGCACTGTTGGCCATGGCGCTGATCAAGCGTGGCGTGCCAGCGGTGTCGTACACCGGCAATCAGGTACGGATTCTGACGGATAGCGCGCACAATAAAGCGCGTATCTTGCAGATTGATGACCAGAAGATTCGCGGTGACCTGAAGGCTGGTCGTGTGGTGGTTGTCGCCGGTTTCCAGGGCGTCGACGAGCACGGCAATATCACCACCCTCGGTCGTGGCGGTTCCGACACCACCGGCGTGGCGCTGGCGGCAGCCCTGAAGGCTGACGAATGCCAGATCTACACCGACGTCGACGGCGTCTATACCACCGACCCGCGTGTGGTGTCCGTGGCTCAGCGCCTGGACAAGATCACCTTCGAAGAGATGCTGGAAATGGCCAGCCTCGGTTCCAAGGTGTTGCAGATCCGTGCGGTGGAATTCGCCGGCAAGTACAACGTTCCGCTGCGCGTACTGCACAGCTTCAAGGAGGGTCCGGGCACCCTCATTACTATTGATGAAGAGGAAACCATGGAACAGCCGATCATTTCCGGCATCGCTTTCAACCGCGATGAAGCCAAGCTGACCATCCGTGGCGTGCCAGACACCCCGGGCGTGGCGTTCAAGATTCTCGGCCCGATCAGTGCCGCGAACATCGAAGTCGACATGATCGTGCAGAACGTTGCGCACGATAACACCACCGACTTCACCTTCACCGTGCACCGCAACGACTACCAGGCAGCGCAAACCGTGCTGGAAAACACCGCTCGTGAGATCGGTGCCCGTGAAGTCGTTGGCGACACCAAGATCGCCAAGGTCTCGATCGTCGGCGTCGGCATGCGCTCCCACGCAGGTGTGGCCAGCCGTATGTTCGAATCCCTGGCGAAAGAGAGCATCAACATCCAGATGATCTCGACCTCGGAAATCAAGGTGTCCGTGGTGATCGAAGAGAAGTACCTGGAGCTGGCTGTGCGCGCTCTGCACACGGCTTTCGAACTGGATGCGCCGGCCCGACAGGGCGAGTAATACGTTCCCCCAAGGGCGCGGTCTGACCGCGCCCTTCGTTTTTTTGAATGGCGCGTACCAAAACTGTTCTTTTGCTCGCGCTAGTCAATACTCAGGCATGTAGGGCTGCGATCGTTCCGGTTGTAGGTCGAATGCCTTTTTTTTGCAGACTGTTGTCCCTGAAATGAAATGCGTGAGGAGAAAGGTATGCTGATTCTGACTCGTCGGTGCGCAGAAAGCCTGATTATTGGTGATGGCGAAATCACTGTGACCGTGCTCGGCGTAAAAGGAAATCAAGTGCGTATCGGTGTCAACGCCCCGAAAGAGGTTGCTGTGCATCGTGAAGAAATTTACCTGCGTATAAAGAAAGAGAAGGACGAAGAACCAAGCCATTAATTTTTATCGTTTTTTATGTTTGCAAACGGGGAAAAGGTTGGTTAAGATACGCCCCGTGTTGCGGAGAGCTGGCCGAGTGGCCGAAGGCGCTCCCCTGCTAAGGGAGTACACCTCAAAAGGGTGTCGGGGGTTCGAATCCCCCGTTCTCCGCCATTATTTGCGTAGTACGTTGTAATCTGGCTTCTTCGGTAAGTTGTTGAAATTACTAGAAAAAGTGCTTTACAAAAAGATTCAACGGCCTATAATGCGCGGCAACAAATGCACTCGTAGCTCAGCTGGATAGAGTACTCGGCTACGAACCGAGCGGTCACAGGTTCGAATCCTGTCGAGTGCACCATTTAAGAGTTGTTTGCAGTAATGTGAATAACTTGGCTTCAACCAGTTGTGATCTGGTATAAAAACACAAATGCACTCGTAGCTCAGCTGGATAGAGTACTCGGCTACGAACCGAGCGGTCACAGGTTCGAATCCTGTCGAGTGCACCAAACAACAAAAAGCCCGCGTTTAACGCGGGCTTTTTGCCGTCTGCGATTTGGCTTTTCCTTTGGTACAACCTTTCTCGTCAAACTCGATATGAGCACTGCGCCCTCGCTTGTTGTCGTAGCGATAGCTTGTGGCTGAATTGCGGGTGGTGATTTTGTCGGGTTTGCCGAGCGCACTTTCGACGTCCTGCTGGCTCATGCCGGCAACGACCCGCTGATTGATGATTGCTATGCGGCGTTCCTTCGCGCTGAGCAGATCTCCACATATGCCTTCGGATTGACCAACCACCGTCGGCTCTCTCCTTTGCAATTTCGTACCTGATGTTTCGCGAGACTCGGCCTCAGGCATCAGGGGCGTCACGCTGCCTGGCAGGAACGTGCGTACGTCGTGTGCTGAGAGGCTTTCTCCTGTCGTACAGCTCAAGGTTGTGAAGGTGATGTGCCCATTGGCCGCTTCGCACCGGTGAACGGTCGTGGCGAGCACTTGGGGCGGCAGGCAGAGCAGGGTGGCAAGCAAATAATGAGCAATCGATGGCATTCGACGTCCTCCATGACGGTCTTCATCAAGGGTAGTCATTACATTTTCAGGCGGCGGTGTGTTTTCTTTTCAGGATGAGTCGTCGCAGTTTCATGGATCAGGATGGCGCTCAGGTTTATCTCGCAAGCACTTGTTTCAGCCGCGATTTTTTAACGTTTAAAACCGTCAGGCGGTGTTATCATTGCGCCCGTCAGCCCCGCCGGGGCTTGTGGAATACCTCCATGGACTTACCCAGTAGTTACTCGTTACCCCGTTTTTACAATCATGAATTGACTGATTGATCCTTCCGGCGTGCCCCGCTGCTGGGAGTGGAGTTCGCCTATGTCTGAAGCTGAAGTAAAGAAAACGCAGGAAAGCTTGCAGGACCGCCTCGCTCAAGTCGTTGAGCTGCTGCAGCGCCAGCGAGTGGTCGAAGACCTGACTCATCGCCAGGAAGGTCCGCATCACGACCGGGTCGAGAACCTGGTTCACCGGCAAAACCTTGTCGAGTTGCAACGCAAGCTCGATGATCTGCATTCCGCCGACGTTGCCTACATCCTTGAAGCCTTGCCGCTGGACGATCGCCTGACAGTCTGGCAATTGGTCAAGGCTGATCGCGACGGCGACATTCTGCTCGAAGTATCCGATTCGGTTCGTGAAACCCTGATCGCCGACATGGACGATCACGAGCTCTTGGCGGCGGCCAAGGACATGGATGCCGACGAACTCGCTGACCTGGCATCCGAGCTGCCGCGAGACGTCGTCCACGAGCTGATGGAAACCCTCGATAATCAACAGCGTGAGCGCGTCCGCTCCGCGTTGTCCTATGACGAGGAGCAGGTCGGTGCGCTGATGGACTTCGAGATGGTGACTATCCGTGAGGATGTCAGTCTCGAAGTGGTTTTGCGTTACCTGCGTCGTCTCAAAGAACTGCCAAGCCACACCGACAAACTGTTCGTGGTCGATTACGACGGCGTGCTCAAGGGTGTGTTACCGATCAAGCGTCTGCTGGTCAACGACCCGGAAAAGCAGGTGTCGGAAGTCATGGCCAGCGACCCGGTGAGTTTTCATCCGGATGAAGATGCTTACGAGGCAGCGCAAGCATTCGAACGTTATGACTTGATCTCGGCGCCGGTAGTCGACAAGAACGGCAAGCTGATCGGTCGTCTGACCATCGATGAAATGGTCGACCTGATCCGTGAAGAGAGCGAAAACGAAGTTCTCAACATGGCGGGTCTGCGTGAAGAAGAAGATATTTTCGCATCAGTCTGGAAGTCCCTGCGCAACCGTTGGGCCTGGCTGGCGATAAACCTGATCACCGCGTTCATTGCATCCCGGGTGATCGGCCTGTTCGAAGGATCCATCGAGAAACTGGTAGCACTCGCGGCATTGATGCCGATCGTTGCCGGTATCGGTGGCAACTCGGGTAACCAGACAATCACCATGATCGTTCGGGCCATGGCGCTGGACCAGGTCAGTACCGGCAATACGTCGCGGCTGATGCGCAAGGAGTTGGCGGTTGGCCTGATCAATGGTCTGGTCTGGGGCGGCGTGATTGGTGTGGTAGCCTATTTGCTTTATGGCAGTTGGTCCCTGGGCGTGGTGATGACCGCCGCCATGACGCTTAACCTGTTGCTTGCGGCGTTGATGGGGGTTTTGATTCCGATGACCCTGGCGCGGCTTGGGCGCGACCCGGCAATGGGTGCCAGTGTGATGATCACGGCCATGACTGACAGTGGCGGCTTTTTCATCTTCCTCGGGCTGGCGACGATTTTCCTGCTTTGATGTCCTGTTTTAAAAGAGCCCGCCAATCGGCGGGTTTTTTTTAGCCAAATTTCAGGCAAAAAAAAGCCAGCAATTACGCTGGCTTGAGCTTTCGGGATGAATCAGGAAGCGTCTGCGGCCATTTCGGCGTCATGGGCGATCAGCGAAACCAGAGCGTTTTGCTGGCGGTGGGAGAGCTGGCGGAAGCGCTGCAGCAGTTCGCGTTCATGCAAAGACAGTTCGGGGCTGTCCAGGCGCATGCTCAACTCTTCACCCAACGCGCCTTCCTGAATAAGACTCTGCTCAAGGCGCGCGATGATTTCGGAGTTCATGCTGCGATGATGATTGCGAGCCACCTCGGCAATGCGTTCACGCATTCCGTCTGGCAGACGTACGACGAACTTGTCAGCCGTACGGCTGGAATAAATTGCCTGTTTCAATGGGCGCATATATTTAACCGGTTAGTTCAGGGGAGCGGTTCTCGGGATAGGCCGCAGGATGTCAGATAGGACAAGCACTCCGGCCAAATGTTCAACCTGAATTGATAGAGGCGCGTATCATGCCTCAAATTAGCCAGATCATTGGCGTCAATTCTGTGACAAATATTGATCTGGGTAAAGGCTTAATGCCAGCACCTATTACCAGAAATGCGGACTGGTTTGAAAATAATCCATGAGTCCGAATGACTGACCGCGTCCTCTTGCCCGACAGGTGATGCCCGAAGACGCCTGAAGGTGCATGCTATGCGGATTCGATCCTTGTTCCTTACCTTATACAGGATAGTGGCAAATGGCCGATTTACTAGTCTGGGCGTATGGCGCGGGATGATTTCAGGATGGGTGGCAGGCTAATTTATTTAATGGGGCCTTCGGGATCCGGCAAGGACAGCCTTATCGAAACCGCTCGCGAGCCGCTGCGCGCACGCAATTGTGAAGTCGTGCGTCGCGTTATCACACGCTCGGCGGAATCGGTGGGTGAAGACGCCATCGAGGTGTCCCGCGAAGAGTTCGAACAACGCAGGGCCGAAGGAGATTTTGCGCTGTCGTGGCAGGCCAATGGGCTCAATTACGGTATTCCTGTGCGCGTAGACCAATGGCTCGCGGATGGTCGCGATGTGTTGATCAACGGTTCGCGCGGGCACCTGGCAGAAGCGCAACAGCGCTATCCCACGCTATTGCCGGTGCTATTGACGGTCAAGGATGAAGCCCTGCGCGAGCGCCTTTTACGGCGGGGGCGTGAGAGCCCGGCAGAAATTGAAGCAAGACTGCGCCGTAATGCGCTGTTTACGGCTGATGAGCCAATCGATGGTATGCAGATCTGTCAACTCGATAACTCCGGCGACCTTACTGTAACTGTCGCCAATCTTCTGGAGCTGCTGAACCTCAGCGCAAAACCGGATCGAACTTGATCTTGCGCCCGGCGATCAGCGCCAGCACGAACAGCGTACCGAACACGGCGCAAGCAATCAGGGGCAGGGTGACGACCGTGTCCCCGACCAATGACAAATGAAGGATGCCACTCAGTAAGGCGAGGACGAAAAATCCTGCGGCTGATTTAGACATGCTGTGCTCCTGATGGGGTGATTTCAAAATACCAAGCGTTCGAAAGACTGTGTGCGCAACTGAATAGTCTCTTGGCTCACCTCTTGGCTGACAAAACCGCGTTGATCGCTCAGGACTGCCAACTGCGGTGTTTTTTGCAGTTGCAGGTAATGGGGGATGCGTTGAGCAATCGTCGCAACATCGTTTTCGGGGAAGAAATGAAAACCCACCAGAACCGCCAAAGCGACCGCGTTTGCGACTAACAGAGCGCTGTTCATGGGGCTGACCTCCTGTGTTCTGTGAGAACAGCCGAAGCAGCCTGCATGCCAAAAGTTTAACGGCTATTAAATCCTTTAAAAACAATGAATTAAGATATTTTTGCAAAATCCCCGCATTGCATTTTGCAATGATGGCATTTTGCGGTTATGCAATTTGCACGGTAAACAAAGCCACGCTCTCGTGAGGCGTCTGCCTACACTTAAAAAGCCCTACGGACGACATGACAAAAGCGGGCCTGCCCGTTAACATGCACGCCGTCCATCGCTGCGCATTTCTTTGCGGGCGACTTGTGTCTCAGTAGCTCAATTGGATAGAGCATCCCCCTCCTAAGGGGAAGGTTGGCAGTTCGAACCTGCCCTGGGACACCACCTATTTGAAAGCCCCACGCAGAGTGATCTGGTGGGGCTTTTTTGTGGTTGTCTGCAGCGGTGGATTCGTCTCCAGCCCAACATCAAGCCGTCAGCGTATGGTCAGCCTCCCCAAACCAGGTGCGCACCAGATCGGTACCGCTTGTGCCCGTGTTGGCAAGGACCGCCACATCGGCGAAGTTCGTACCATTGGCTGCACCATCGGCATCCACCTTCACGGTGATGTCGCTGCCTGATTGCGCCAGTTGGACGAAGTCGGACGCCTGGCTGATACCGCTAACGAAGTTGGCGCTGAGCAGGGCAGAGAGGTCGAGTGCGTCGCCTTCGGCGAAGTTGTAGTCGAGGATGGTGTCCCCGCCTTCCGCCGCGTTGAGATAGGCGAACATATCGGCTCCCGCGCCACCGCTGAGCGTGTCCTCCCCACCACGACCCGCCAGGATGTCGTTGCCGTCGCCGCCACTGAGTACGTCTGCCGCCATGCTGCCTACGAGTGTGCCACTGGATGCTCCGTTGTAACTGACCTGGGTACCGGCCTCGCCGTCGGAGACCTGGAAGTCCTCCACTGTGTAGTGCCCTAGCAGGTTCACCTCGGCCCGGTGCATGCCGTCGTCCACCGTCAGCAGGCCGCCGCTGCCAGAGGCGTTGGCGCTGTAGCTGAGCTGGGTGTTGGCGCCGAAGGCGAGATCGCCGAAGGTCAGCATGTCATCGCTTTCCAGACCGAGGATGCCGACCAAGGAACCCGCCGCTTCGGCCTGTGCGATTACCAGCGTGCCCGCACCGTCGCCGTGGAAGGCGACGGACCCGTGTGCTGCGCCGGAAAAGGTCAGGGTCGCGTCGCCGTCGATGGTGGCGCTGCCGTTGCCCATCACGTCGGCCAGCAGGCGCATGTCGCCACCGTTGGCCCATAAGTGACCGGAGTTTTCGACCGCACTGGCCACCGTCATGCCGCCTTCACCCGTGGATTCCAGCACGCCGCTGTTGGTGATGGTGTGGGTGCCGGTGTCGAGCACCAGGCTGTTCAGCCCACTGGCCAGGATCAGGCCTGCATTGACCAATACCAACTGCCCGGCGCCCAACTGGCCGGCGCCGGAAATGCGGTTGTCGACGTTGGTCAGCACGGTGTCGGCGCTGCCACCGAAAATCACGTTCTGCGCGCTGTCGGATAGCAGTACCTGGCCGCCACCGGTCAAGGTTGCACCGCGGAACAGAATCTCAAGATTGGTCTCGCTGCCGGTGGAGCCGAGTTCGATGGTGCCGCTGTTATGAATGCTGCCACCGAACGGCATGATCGCGCCGTCGGCAATGGTGAGGGTACCGGTATTGGTCATGACCGGGTCCACATCGAACTGGAAGTTCGCTTCGCTCAAGTCCGCCGCATCGACACCTTTAAGGGTGACCGACTGGCCGGAGCTGATGCTGACCAGCGCATTGCCATTGGCGTCGTTAGCGATACTCAAGTCAGCAAAACCGGTGACGCCCGCGAAGCCGATCAGGTCGATCTTGTCTGCCGTGACATCGAAACTGTAGATCTGGTTGTTGCCGATCGGCTGAGCGAAGACGAAAGTGTCGGCACCGGACGAGCCAGTCAGGTTGTCGTCAGCGGACAAGGCGAAGATTGGTGCGTCGGGGGCATAGACTTCGATGTTGTTGAACACATAAGCACTACCGTCGCTGCCGTCACTATTGCTCCAGTACATGTTGACATCAAGCACCAACGCTCCCGCGAAGTCGCTTGGGGTTGTCACAGTCAATGCGCCAGGATCGCTGGTCTGCACGGTCCAGGTGCCGTCGCCGTTGTCGGTTCCCGCATTGAATATCCATCCCGAGGGAACACCGCTGATTGACACCGTTATCGGACCGCTAATATCGGCCGATGGAGTAGTGAGGGCTAGATTGATGGGTTCGCCGGCAACGCCTGCCGGAAGATTTGCACTGCCTCCCGCAGCACCAGCATTCCCCGCCAGGTCGGTGTAGCTGTTCGCGGTAACGTCGACTTTCACGCTACCGGATTGTGTTCTAGTCAGCGTTGCCGTGTAGGTATCGCCGTCTACCTGCGTGAAGTTACTCCAGGTTCCGCGGGGCGTTCCGCTCGTTGTTGTTACCGTGACGTCCGAAAGGTCGAAACCGCTCACAACCTCACTGAACTGGAATGTGACTGTCGACGTTGAAGGGAAAGGGTTGATCACATTCCCTAAGGCTGTCCCCGTCACTGTCACAGTCGGCGCCACGGTATCAACTGGAGTCTCAACTACGTTCTGCACGTTTACGGTAATCGTCTGCGTGTCGGTTCCGCCATTGCCGTCGGCCACCAGAACGTCCACAACATAGGCATTGTCACCGTCAGCATCACCGACATCCTGGGCATTCTCGTAATCCGGCGCCGAATTGAACGTCAGCACCCCGCTTGAACTGATCGAGAACTTGCTGAAGTCCGTCCCGGCCGTATTCAGGATCGAGTAGCTCAGGGTTTGCGCCGGAAGATCAGCATCGGTCGCCGTTACTGTCGTGACCGCCGTGGTGTTCTCCGCCACATTGACCGAAGCCGTCGCACCACCACCGTTGGAGGTGATCACCGGGGAGTTATCGTTGACCCCCGTCACGGTCACCGCGATCGCCTGGTCGTCAAACAGCGTGCCGTCCGACGCCCGCACAATCACGTCATAGACGTTGTTGATTCCCGAGTCAGTCGGCGCTTCAAAGTTGGGTGCAGAGATAAAGCTCAGCGCGCCCGTGCCTGAAACGATCGAGAACTTCGCGGCATCCGCTCCGCCGACGATGCTGTAGCTCAGGGTTTGCGCCGGCAGATCGGCGTCGATCGCTGCCACCGTCGTGACCACCGTGCTGTTCTCCGCCACATTGACCGAAGCCGTTGCACCACCACCGTTGGAGGTGATCACCGGGCTGTTGTCGTTGACCCCCGTCACGGTCACCGCGATCGCCTGGTCGTCAAACAACGTGCCGTCCGACGCCCGCACAATCACGTCATAGACGTTGTTGGTTCCCGAATCAGTCGGCGCTTCAAAGTTGGGCGCAGAGACAAAGCTCAGCGCACCCGTGCCTGAAACGATCGAGAACTTCGCGGCATCCGCTCCGCCGACGATGCTGTAGCTCAGTGTTTGTGCCGGAAGATCAACGTCGGTTGCTACCACCGTTGTAACTGCCGTCGTGTTCTCCGCCACGCTGACCGAAGCCGTCGTACCACCGCCGTTGGAGGTGATTGTTGGCGAGTCGTTGCTGCCGTTGATGGTCACCGTCACCGCAGTCGCGGTGCCGTCGGCACTGAGTACCGTGAAGGTGTCGGTCAGGCTGTCGCCGACATTGAGTGCGTCGAAGGCCGAGTTGGCGGTATAGCTCCAGTTACCCGCGGCATCGATGGTGAAGGTTCCGTTGGCACCGGCGGTACCGGACTGGGCCTGGAAGGTTTCCGGGCTGTCGACGTCGCTGATGGTGAGGGTGCCAGCTGTGGTCAGCGGGGCATTGGTTTCGGTCAGCGTGACGCTGGCCGAGGACAGCACGGCGGTGTCGTTACTGCCTTTGATGGTGACGGCCACCGAGGTCGCCGTGCCGTCGGCACTGAGTACCGTGAAGGTGTCGGTCAGGTTGTCGCCGACATTGAGTGCGTCGAAGGCCGAGTTGGCGGTATAGCTCCAGTTACCCGCGGCATCGATGGTGAAGGTTCCGTTGGCACCGGCGGTACCGGACTGGGCCTGGAAGGTTTCCGGGCTGTCGACGTCGCTGATAGTCAGGGTGCCGTTGGTGGTCAGCGGGGCATTGGTTTCGGTGAGGTTGGCGATGTCGGCGGACAACACCGCGGCGTCGTTGGTCCCGAGGATATTGACGGTGACCGAAGTGACGGTGCCATCGGCACTGCTCACGACGAAGGTGTCGGTGTAGGTGGTGCCGGCGGCGAACTCGTTGTGGGCGCTATTGGCGACATAACTCCAGGCACCATTGGTGCCGATGGAGAATTGGCCATAGCTGCCGGCGGTGTTGGTTTGCGTGACGAAAGTCGCGGCGCTGTCGACATCGCTGATGGTCAGCGTGCCGTTGGTGGTCAGCGGGGCATTGGTTTCGGTCAGGTTGGCGATGTCGGCGGACAACACCGCTGCGTCGTTGGTCCCGAGGATATTGACGGTGACCGAGGTGACGGTGCCATCGGCACTGCTCACGACGAAGGTGTCGGTGTAGGTGGTGCCGGCGACGAACTCGTTGTGGGCGGAGTCGGCGACATAGCTCCAGGCACCATTGGTGCCGATGGAGAATTGGCCGTAACTGCCGGCGGTGTTGGGTTGGGCGACGAAGGTCGCGGCGCTGTCGACATCGCTGATGGTCAGCGTGCCGTTGGTGGTCAGTGGGGCATTGGTTTCGGTCAGATTGGCGATGTCGGCGGACAACACGGCGGCATCGTTGGTGCCGAGGATATGCACGGTGACCGAAGTGACGGTGCCATCGGCACTGCTCACGACGAAGGTGTCGGTGTAGGTGGTGCCGGCGACGAACTCGTTGTGGGCGGAGTTGGCGACATAGCTCCAGGCACCATTGGTGCCGATGGAGAATTGGCCGTAACTGCCGGCGGTGTTGGGTTGGGCGACGAAGGTTGCGGCGCTGTCGACGTCGCTGATGGTCAGGGTGCCGTTGGTGGTCAGTGGGGCATTGGTCTCGGTGAGGTTGGCGATGTCGGCGGACAACACCGCGGCATCGTTAGTACCGGTGACAGTAACGGTCACCAGTTGAGTGTCGACGCCGCCGAGGCCGTCGCTGACCTGCACGGTGAACACTTCATTGTGACTCTCGCCAGCCTTCAACGATTGCACGGCACTGGCAACGCCATCGCTGC